>NZ_JCALDH010000001.1:0-487006 GCF_059812765.1 Mycobacterium sp. NGS39
CCGGCGCGTGCCGTGCCTGCTCCATCAGCGCATCGATCTCGGCCATCAACTGATCCCGGCATCCGCGCCTGGCTTCGCGCGCGGCCAGCACAACGAACTGCTCGCCCTCGGCCAAGGTTTCGTGCTCTTGGCCCTCCGTCTGGAACTCAATCTCGTCACAAGGTCCCTGCATTGTCACGAACGTGACCGTAGGGCGATCGGCCTCGATGCGGAAAGCGCCGAATGCGCATATCCGGTATGAGTAGTCCGCATGGACGCTTCGTCGGCGGCACTTAAAGTCTTTCTGGAAGTGGCCGAACGCGGCTCATTCAGCGCGGCGGCGGCCGTGCTGGGCTACAGCCAGTCGGCGATTTCCCGCCAGATCGCCGCTCTGGAAGCAGCCGCTGGCAACCGACTGTTCGACCGCACTCATGCCGGAGTAACGCTCACCGCTAGCGGGAGGGCTCTGCTGCCACATGCCGCCGCCGCCGTTGCCGAACTCGATGCTGCCTCCGAAGCGATACGTATGCGACGGCCCGCCACCGGTCGGGTGCGCCTCGGCGCCTTCCCGTCCGCGGGCCCGGCACTCATCGTTACTGCATTGACCATGTTGCGAAGAGAGCATCCACGCCTGGACATCTCAACCCGCGAAGCCACGAGCCCTGCCCTCATCCGCGCGATCCGTGCCGGCACCCTCGATATCGCCGTCGTGGCATCCTCACCGCCATTCCGGGCGTTCGACAAGGGGCAGCCGCCGCTGCACCTAGAGACGCTGCTCGAAGACGAACTGCGCTTGGCGCTTCCGGCCACACATCCGTTGGCCGGCCAAGACAGCGTGGATATCGGCGACCTCGATGGACTGCGCTGGATCGCCAGCCGCCCCGTGCCCGACGCGAAACTGCTCGGAGTGTGGCCCGACCTGCCAGCGCGCCAAGCTGTACGACACGTCGCGCACGACTGGTACACCAAACTCAACATGGTGGCCGCTGGCCTCGGTGTCACCACGGTGCCGATCGTGTTGCGGATGGCCATGCCGCCGACGGTGAGGCTGGTGACCGTGCGAGGCGGCCCCCGACAGCTGCGTCGCGTCAGCCTCGCGCGCCTGCCCCACCGCACCGACCCAGCCATCATGGAAGTCGAGAACGCAATCCGGGCCGCAACTACTCATCCGCAAGCCTGACACCCTGCACACGCATGTCGAAATCGCCGTGACGGCTCCGTCCCACAGATGAGTGACCAATTAGGGTCGCCACCTGGCGAAGGGAGAAATCATGGCGAAGTACCTGATGCTCAAGCACTACCGAGGCGCGCCGGCAGCGGTCAACAACGTGCCGATGGACCAATGGACGCCCGCCGAGATCGAGGCGCATCAAGTACATGAACGATTTCGCGGCCCGGCTGCAGGACAGCGGCGAGTATGTCGATTCTCAGGCCCTCGCACCGGAAGGTGTTTGGGTGCGCTACGGCGGCGAGGACAAGCCGCCCGTGACCGACGGCCCGTTCGCCGAGACCAAAGACCTGATTGCCGGCTGGATGGTCGTGGACGTCGACAGCTACGACCGCGCAATCGAACTGGCGGGTGAATTGTCGGCCGCGCCTGGCGCGGGCGGCACGCCGATCCATGAGTGGCTCGAAGTTCGGCCGTTCTTGACGCACACCACACCCGACACCGAATGATGGCCGCCCACGCGGTGGACCAGACGCAGCTGCGGGAGCTGATCCCCGGCGTGTTGGCTGCGCTGGTCCACCGCGGGCCAGACTTCGCGACCGCCGAGGATGCCGTCCAAGACGCCCTCATCCGGAGCATCGAGACGTGGCCGGACCAGCCGCCGGACGACCCGAAAGCGTGGCTGATCACGACAGCGTGGCGGCGCTTCCTCGATATCACCCGATCCGATGCTGCTCGGCGCCGCCGCGAGTCCCTTGTCGCCAGCGAGCCGCGATCCGGTGCGGGCACCCCGGTCGACGACACGCTGCACCTCTACTTCCTGTGTGCCCACCCGGCGCTCAGCCCGTCCTCGGCCGTCGCCTTGACGCTGCGGGCCGTCGGTGGCTTGACCACGCGTCAGATCGCCCGGGCCTACATGGTCCCGGAAGCCACGATGGCCCAACGGATCAGCCGTGCCAAGAAGACTGTGAGCGAAGCCGGACTGAACAGTTTCGGTGACCTGCGCACCCTTATGAAGGTGCTTTACCTGATTTTCAACGAGGGCTACAGCGGCGACGTCGACCTGGCCGCCGAGGCAATTCGGCTGGCGCGGCAGCTGGTCAAGATGACCGACGATCCGGAGGTCCAAGGACTGCTCGCCCTGTTCCTGCTGCACCACGCGCGACGCCCAGCCCGCACACGTGCCGACGGCAGCCTGGTGCCGCTGTCCGAACAGGACCGCAGCCTCTGGCGGCGCGATCTGATCGCCGAGGGCGTCGCCATCCTGCAAGCCGCACTGGCCCGTGACCGGCTCGGGGAGTACCAGGCGCAAGCCGCGCTGCGATGGCCTACTGCTACGAACGCGCTGGTGAAATGGGCACGGCCGCAGAACTATACGTGGAGGCCGCCGCGAAGGCTCAGTCCGTCGCCGAACGCAATCACCTCACTCTCCGGGCGGCCACGCTGCGAAAGCAGCTCCTAGACGACGGTCGCAAGCCATGAATCGACACATCCCTGTGTTGTGGAGTCGGAGACCGTATCGTAATCTCAACCTAGTTGATTAGCACTCCTACAGGAATCCCTACCGTCCGCGCCTGTCGCCGCTCATGAAAGGGTCACGGATGCAACGGGTTTCGGTCAGACAGCGACTGCGCCGCCGCTGGATGATCGTCGTTGCGGTGGTCGTGGTGGCGGTGGCCGGATTCGCGGTGTATCGCCTGCACGCCATCTTCGCCTCTCATGACGTCACGTCGACATCCAGCGGGTCTGAGAACGAGATCATTCCGTTCAATCCCAAACACGTGGTCATGGAGGTCTTCGGGCCGCCCGGCACGGTCGCCACCATTACCTACCTCGACGTGAACGCCCAACCGCAGCGCGTCGACGATGCAGCGCTGCCCTGGACGTACGACACAACCACCACAGAGCCGGCCGTGGCTGTCAACGTGCAGGCCCAGGGCAACAGCAGTTCGATCGGCTGCCGAATCAAGATCGACGACGTGGTCAAAGACGAGCGATCGGTGAACACCTTGAACGCATTCACTTACTGCCTGGACAAGTCCGGATGAGCACGCAACGGATTCCAGACCTCATCCGGCGGTTCTCGGTGCTCATCGCGCTGTTCTGGCTAGGTCTGGCGGTGGTGACCAATGTCTTTGTGCCGCAACTCGAGACCGTCGCCGAATCGCACAACGTGTCGTTGAGCCCACACGACGCGCCGTCGCTGCAAGCCAGTAAGGAGATCGGCAAGAAGTTCGACGAGTTCGACTCCGACAGCTCGGCGATGATCGTGTTGGAGGGCGATCAGCCGCTCGGCGCCGAGGCGCACCACTATTACGACGGCTTGATCGACAAATTGTCCCGAGACACCAAGCACGTCGAGCACATACAGAACTTCTGGGGAGATCCGCTGACCGCGGCGGGGTCGCAGAGCGCCGACGGTAAGGCGGCTTTGGTTCAGGTGTACCTCGCCGGCAATCAGGGCGAATCGTTGGCCAACGAGTCGGTCGATTCGGTACGCGACATCGTCGACCACACCCCACCGCCGCCAGGAATCAAGGCCTACGTCACCGGACCCGCGCCCCTGATCACCGATCAATTCGAGGTGGGCCGGCACGGCACGCTGAAGACAACGCTGATCACCATCGGCGTCATCGCCGTGATGCTGTTCTTCCTTTACCGTCGCCTCACCACGGTGTTGCTGGTGATCTTCACCGTGATGATCGAGTTGACCGCGTCACGCGGCGTCGTCGCCGTGCTCGCGAATGCAGGCATCATCGACCTCTCGACATATTCGACGAACCTGCTGACGCTGCTGGTGATCGCCGCCGGAACCGACTATGCGATCTTCATTCTCGGCCGCTTCCACGAGGCGCGTTACGCCGGCCAGGACCGTATCTCGGCGTTCACCACGATGTATCGCGGCACCGCTCACATCATCCTCGGTTCAGGCCTGACGATCGCAGGCGCGGTGCTCTGCCTCACCTTCACCCGGCTTCCGTACTTTCAGAGTCTCGGAGTGCCCGCCGGGATCGGCGTCCTCGTCGCGGTCGTGGCGGCGCTGTCGCTGGCGCCTGCCCTTCTGGTCGTCGGCCGCCATTTCGGCCTGTTCGAACCGGCGCGGCCTATGCGCACGCAAGGTTGGCGACGCATCGGCACCGCCATCGTCCGCTGGCCCGGACCTGTCCTCGTGGCGACGGTCGCCATCGCGCTCATCGGCCTTCTCGCGCTGCCGAATTACAAGACGAACTACGACAACCGCCACTACATGCCGGCCAATGCCCCCGCGAATGTCGGTTACACGGCCGCCGAACGCCACTTCTCGGAGGCGCGGCTGAATCCCGAAGTGCTGATGGTCGAAGCCGAGCATGATCTGCGCAACCCCACCGACATGATCCTGCTGGAACGCGTCGCGAAGGCGGTCTTCCACACCGACGGCATCGCACAGGTGCAGTCGATCACCCGGCCGCTCGGCACACCGCTGAACCACACGTCCATACCGTTTCAGATCAGCGCCGGCAACGCTTCTCAGATCAACAACCTGCCCTTCCAGCAGGCCCGCGGCGCGGACTTGCTCAGGCAGGTCGACGTGATCAACGACTCGATAAACGTTCTGCGCCAACAGTATGCGTTGCAGCAACAGTCCAGTGCCATCACCGACGAGCAGGCCAAGGCGTTCCAGCAGACGGTCGCCACAGCCCAGGAGTTGCGCGACAAAATTGCGAACTTCGACGACTTCTTCCGGCCGCTGCGCAACTACTTTTACTGGGAACCACACTGTTTCGACATCCCGGCCTGCTGGGCGCTGCGCTCGCTCTTCGACGCGCTGGACGGCATCGATCAGTTGACCGACCAATTGGCCAACGTCTCAGGCAGCATCACCAAACTCGATGAGCTCCAACCCAAACTGCTGGCGCTGATCCCGCCGCAGATCGCCAATCAGCAGACCAACCGTGATCTCACTCTGACCAATTACGCCACCACCTCAGGCATCAACGACCAGACCGCCGCGGCGCTGCAGAACTCGACTGCCCTTGGACAGGCATACGACGCGTCGAAAACCGACGACTCGTTCTACTTACCGCCGGAGGCCTTCACCAACCCGGAGTTCCTGCGCGGGCTCAAGCTCTTCCTGTCGCCGGACGGTAAAGCCGCCCGAATGATCATCACCCACGAGGGCGATCCCGCCACGCCGGAAGGCATTTCGCACATCGACGGCATCAGGCATGCCGCGCGGGAGGCCGTCAAGGGCACGCCTCTGGCCGGGTCGAAGATCTACATCGCCGGCACTGCCGCCACCTACAAGGACATCCAGGACGGCGCCAAATACGACCTGATGATCGCCGGCATCGCCGCGCTGAGCCTGATCCTGCTCGTCATGATGTTCATCACCCGAAGCGTCGTGGCCGCATTCGTCATCGTGGGTACCGTGGCGCTGTCGTTGGGAGCCTCGTTCGGGCTGTCCGTGCTGATATGGCAGGACCTCTTGGGTATCCAGCTGTTCTGGATCGTGTTGGCACTCGCCGTCATCCTGCTGCTGGCGGTCGGGTCGGACTACAACCTGCTACTGATTTCCCGCTTCAAGGAGGAGATCCACGCCGGCTTGAACACCGGCATCATCCGCGCCATGGCCGGCTCGGGATCCGTGGTGACGGCGGCCGGGCTGGTGTTCGCAGCCACGATGGCGTCCTTCATCTTCGCCGACTTGCGGATTCTCGGTCAGATCGGGACGACGATCGCGCTGGGTCTGCTGTTCGACACGCTGATCGTGCGGTCATTCATGACGCCGGCTGTCGCCGCGCTGCTCGGCCGCTGGTTCTGGTGGCCGCTAAGGGTGCGTCCGCGGCCCGCCAGCCAGATGCTCCAGCCCTACGGTTCACGCCCAGCGGTTCGTCAATTGCTGCTGTGGGAGGACGACGATGCAATCGCGGAATCGCCGCCGCGTTCGTGAGTCGTGCTGAAATCTGTTCCGTCCCAGTCGTTTTCAGCGACCGGCTCGACTGACACGTCGCGCAGGTTTGCCTTCAACCGTGCGACCCGGTGCAGCTGAGCGGCCATGTTCATGGAGGTGAGCATCGGGATGCCGCCGATGAACGTCCGGAATGACGGGTGGCCGCCGTCCAGATCGAGCACGAACATACAGCCGACCACATAGAAGAAGCCCATGGTGAACAAAGCTGCGGGTATCGCGTAGGCGAGGGATGATCGAGCGTCGGTCACCAGTTCGGTGGCATAGTCCAGTTCCTCTTGCGACAACCGTTGCCGCTTGCGAAGTTTGGCCAGCACCGATTTGTGGGCGCCGACTTTCTCACCCAGCGGATGAGACGTCCGCCTCTCGAGTCGGCTGATGTACACGAAAACGCAAGTGGCAAAAACGATTTCCATCACGGCGGCGAGGATCGTCAGATCACCCCACAGACCGAGCGTCATCTCGTCGCTCCTCGACTCCAGTGCATCATCAAGAGAACGTTACCTGCTCAGTGCCCACGCCCGAAGACGTGGCGAGTGTGCGGAATCGGACAGCTGCCACGGCGTGTCGGGTGCGAAACCGCACACGCGGCACACGCGGCGTAGCGGACGGGCCGGCTGTCAGCGGAAGCGGATGTTCACCGTGGCCAGGCCGAAGATTTTCCGGCCACCGGACTTGGCTCCGACAATGACGACACCGCTGCGGGTCGCGGGATCCAGCGACTTGATCCGGCCGCTGAACTCGATGTCTGCACCTTCGGTGGCGGAAACGATCGCCGGTGCGGAAAGCCGCACTGCGTAGCGGGGCACGGCTCCAGGATCGCCTGACCAAGCGGAGACATATCCAGCGCCCAGGCCCATGGTGAGCATGCCGTGGGCGATCACGTCGGGCAGCCCGGCGAGCTTGGCGATGCTCTCGTCCCAGTGGATCGGATTGGCATCGCCGGCCACGCCGGCATAGTTCACAAGGTCGCCGCGCGACAGCCGCGTGTGGTGCACGGGTAGCTCGTCGCCGACGTGCACATCGTCAAGAGACGGAGTCCCCGGGGTGCGTATGGTGCCTGCTTCGGAGATGCGGATATCGCCCTCAGGGCGGACCGTCTTCTCGTAGGCGGCATCGGACTGGCCGACTTCGAGGATGTTGACGTCGTGCATCATCGCGCTCGCTACGGCCGCCTTGATGGTCGGATCGACGTCCTCGGCGGTCACGCCGACGACGGTGGTGTGCAGTGTGTGCACCCGCTCGCCGGCAGTGTCGGTGAATGTATTGGTGACGGTGATCAGATCTCTGCCGGCGATCCGGCGCACCGCGGTCAATTCGACGTCGATCTTCAGTTCGTCGCCGGCGACGATCGGGCGGTGTTGCTCGAAGACCTCCTCGGTCTGCATATACGTGTCGTAGCCGACGACGACCTCTTCGAACATGCGGCGATTGCAGGTCATGCCCGGCACGGAGGTGAATGTCAGCGGCGCGACCAGGTCCGAATAGCCAAGCTTCGTTGCGGCGTCGACGTCCCAATGCGCGGGGTGATAGTCCTGCACGGCACGCGCGTATTCGCGCACCTTTTCGCGCCCCACCAGGTACGTGCCGTCCATCTGGTAGTAGTGGCCGACCCGCGACTCAAGCGGCGAGACCTCTGCTGCTGTGGTCATAAATTTGCTCAACTGTTCTGTCGACTTGTCGGTGTGGCCAACCAGATGACACTAACGCGCGGGCGCGGTAGCGATGCAGCCGCCGACCGGCCGCCCTGCGCAGTGGCGCCCCTACGCTGGTGTCGTGTTGTTTTTCATCTTCGGCTACGGCAGCAAGCAGGAGTATCTAGGTCCGGGACAAGTCCGGACGTGCCCCCGCTGCCACAACACGACGCAGTGGAGCCGGATGCGGCAGTTCAAACAGTTCAGCGTGTTCTTCATTCCGATCGCACGGTGGAATCGCAGGGAGTTCGAAGTGTGCGGAATCTGCGGCGCTTCCCTTGCCGGTTGAGTGCTCGAGCGTTGGATGTCCGTTTTCACCACATGGTGCTTGGGCTCTAGATGTGGAACGCGAGTAGGTAGCCGAGTGGAGCCATCGCAAAGTAGGCGGCGACACCGATGGGGATGCCGATGAGCGGTGTCCGTCGCAGAATCCCAGCCACGACCGCGCTCACAACGGCCGCCACACTGCCCG
Organism: Mycobacterium sp. NGS39; assembly: GCF_059812765.1. NCBI lineage: Bacteria > Bacillati > Actinomycetota > Actinomycetes > Mycobacteriales > Mycobacteriaceae > Mycobacterium > Mycobacterium sp. NGS39. The sequence continues at coordinate 8,262 of NZ_JCALDH010000001.1, forward strand.
CACTCAGGCACATCCATGGGATCAAAACAAGCACGTTCTGGCCTGCCGCCGACAGCTGGCACACCTTGTCGGCGCTGCCGTCATGGCAGTCGTCGGTGGCCATTGCCAACGGCAACACCAGCACGATGGCGAGGCCAAACCCCAGCATCGCGAGCACCGTGAAGATGCCGACGAACCAAGCCCAGTGCTTGTTGTGCCGGCGCGGGTTCTGCTCGGAATCGGTGGCGCCGCTCTGAGCTGGGTGGACCACCGGCGCATTGCCGGCGTCGGTGCTGTCGAATTCCACTGCGGTAATCTTAAGCGGCGTATCCAGCCGTTCTGCAGGCAATTCCCCGGTGCGCCAACGTCAGCGATACGTCGATTGAAAAGCCGACATCGGTTGACGCGCTTGGCCGGCTGAGTAGCGAAAACTTCGAGACGGAGAAGGAGATCAGCCATGCGTGGTGTTGTGATGCATTCCCCGGGCGACGTGCGGGTCGAAGACCGAGACGACCCGCAGATCGTCGAACCCACCGATGCCGTTATCCGATTGACCGCAACCTGCATCTGCGGGTCCGACCTGTGGCCGTACCGCGGAGTCGAGGCAGCCGACCACCAAGTAATGGGCCACGAGTACGTCGGCGTCGTGGAGGAAATCGGCGCAGACGTCAAGAAGGTCAACGTCGGTGACTACGTCGTCGGGTCGTTCTTCGCGTCGGACAACACGTGCGAGATCTGCCAGGCAGGGTACCAAAGCCGTTGTGTACAAGCCGTTTTGATGGGCGCTGCGATCGGCACCCAGGCTGAACGTGCCCGTATTCCGCTGGCCGACGGCACACTGGTCGTTCTGCCCGGCCAGCCGGACCCGGCGCTGGTGCCGTCGTTGCTGGCGGCGTCCGATGTGCTGGGCACCGGCTGGTTCGCCGCCGTCGCCGCAGAGGCGGGGCCGGGCAAGACCGTCGCCGTGGTCGGTGACGGCGCGGTTGGTCTGATGGGTGTACTCGCTGCGAAACAGCTTGGCGCCGAACAGATCTTCGCGATGTCACGGCATCCCGACCGCCAAGAGCTGGCGCGGTTCTACGGTGCCACCGAGATCGTCGAAGAGCGTGGCGACGACGGCGTGGCGAAGATCAAAGAACTCACCAAGGGCCTCGGTGCTCACAGCGTCATCGAGGCGGTCGGCACTCAGGAGTCCATGATGCAGGCCATCCGCTCGACGCGGCCGGGCGGGCATGTCGGCTTCGTCGGCGTCACCCACGGCGTGGAGCTTCCCAGCGACGAGCTCTTCATTTCTACGGTCCATCTGCACGGCGGCCCCGCGCCGGTACGGCGGTTCCTGCCGGAGCTGGTTCAGCTGATTTGGGACCGAAAGATCAACCCGGGCAAGGTCTTCGACCTCACGTTGCCGCTCGAGGAGGCGGCCGAGGGATACAAGGCGATGGACGAACGGCGCGCCGTCAAGGTGCTGCTGACAGTCTGAAGACGCATCAGCCGGCGGTGCGCGGGATCTCGGCAGTGATGCGGTCCAGCAGCGCGGTGTAGCGATCAGCCTCGCGGTGCCTGCCGGGTTTTCCGCTGCTGACCAGCCCGGCAGCAAGTTGCCGCTCGGGATCGGCCCAGACGGCGATATTGGTCAATCCGGTGTGGCCGAACGCCGCAGGTGCATCGCGGCCGAACGGGCCGAACCGTTTCGACCCGAGCATGTATCCGGTGCCCCACCGCAGGGGGGCCAGACCGGTGGCGAGATCCGGTCGCAGCCGGCGGCATTCGGTGGTCGCCGCCCGTAGGGTGTCCGGCCGCATCACGCGCACACCGTCGAGTTCGCCTCCACGACGCAGGATTTCGGCGAAGCGCGACAGTTCGTCGGCCGTCGACACCGTGTTCGACGACGGCACCACGCCAGTGAGGAAGAGCGGCGTGTTGGAGAACGGGATGATCTGCTGGGTGGTACCACCGACCGCCATGCGGAAAGCCGCGGCGATCGGCTTCGGAAGCGGCTTGCCGGTGACGTGGCTGGGCGCCACCAGCGGCACGTCGCGTTGCGCCACACCGTAATTCGTCCATCTGAACCCGAGTGGCTCAAGGATCTCTGCCGCGAGAATGTCGCGAATGTTCTTGCCCGTGGCCGCCGAGACGATCTCCCGCACCAGTGGACCCCACGTCACGCCGTGATAGATGTGCACCAGCCCCGGACGGTACAGCGGCTTCAACTCGCCCAGCATCGCGCGGGCGTAGTCGCTGTCGTCCATGCGTTTGAGGTCGGGGCGCGGACCGGTGGCGAACGGCACTCCCGCGCTATGCGTGATCACGTGCCGGATCGTGGTCCGGTCCTTGCCGTGGCTGGTGTAGTTGGGTAGGTACTCACACACGCGGTCGTCGAGGGAGAAGTGTCCGCGCTCGACGAGCATGTGCACGACGGTCGTGGTGATGGCTTTCGCGGCCGAGTACACACAGAACGGGGTTTGCGTTGTGACAGGCACCTTGTCGGCATCCGGCGGATCGGTGGGGGCGTTGCCCCAGCCGTGGCCGATCGCCCGGTTCAGCACCACCTTGCCGTTGTGCCGCAGGCACAGCTGGATGGCGGGGTGCATGCCGGCTTGGTACCAGTGCCGCGCGGCTTGCCAGATCCGCTCCACCGCCGCAGACCCGATCTCTGAGTGATCTTCGGGGCCCACCGCAGTGACGGCGTCGAGATCAGCCGGGACTCGGATTCTGCCGTCACCGGTCACGTGACGTCCTGCGCAACGTGGCGGACAGATGGTGCTGCAGCGGCTGGCCGACTGCGGCCATCTGCAGGGCGTAGCTCAGCTCGTTGCCTTCTACGCGAATCGAACGGCGCACTGCCGTCACCTCTTTCGCCGACTCGGTGCATGCCACGGTCGTTGAGGACATCACCATCTCGATGGTGGTGCCAGTGACCGTCAGTGTGCCTTCTTCGATCTCGGTGATCCCGGTCGGGTGCGCCAGCACCCATTCGACGCGTCCCGCCGAGGGCACCCGCACGTATCCGGTCTCGGCATGCATCGGACGCCCGTAGTCGTCCGCTCTGGTCTTTTGACCGTATGTCAGGAACGGCTTGCCGGCGTGGTCGAACGTGACTTCCTCGATGTAGCCGAACGGCTCGATCGTCGGGTATTCCCCTTGTCCTCGACCAGTCCAGGTGCCCAGCAGGGGAGCGAGTACGGCGATGTCGGGATGGAGCGCGGCCACGCTGACCAGCGTACGGACGCCGCAGTGGAACCCAGGTCAGAAGTTGGTAGGTGCCAGCACATCCGGTCCGTACTTCTGGGCGATCAGCTTCCACGGATCGGCGTAGGGGCCGCGCCGTTCGACCCAGCGCTGCACCAAAAACAGCAGCCGAAGCGCGGGACGCAGCACCGGTCCCAGTACCTGCAGGACGATGCGACGGCGGCCTTGTGCAGCGGTGATCCACGCCTTGGTCTGCGACCAGTCGTGTTGTTGGAACTGCAGGAGCGCTTGGGATTCGGTGGTGTCGAAGAAACCGGTGAAGCTCCATCCCCGATCGTCGTCGGGATCGCCGGGCAGGCTGGCGGACGGGCCGAGCCGCCCGATACCGAACGCTTCCATCATGTCGTCCTCGACCTCACGCTGCGTGTGCAAATGGGAGTCGTCGCCGCCGATCAGAAGGACCTTGCCGGCGATCGTCTCAGCCCGGTCCACTGCATTGGCAAACGCCAATCCGGCATCACGCGCATCCACGGTATGTAGCCGATTGTCGCCCGGCGTCGCACGGATCAGAAGGAAGTAGTCGCTGTCGAGACTCGAACCGGCGTCGGGTGAAATCACACCAGCCAGCCGCAGGGCCGCCCACGGCAGACCGCTTTCCCGAACCACGGCCTCCGCCAACAGCTTGTCTTCACCGTACTGGTCGATGGGGTTCGGCGGCGTGTCCGGCGTGATTCGCTCGGGGTAGCGGTACGGGTTGCGGGAACCGTAGACCGCAGCGCTGGATGCCTTGAGGAACAACGGCGGCGTGGGCAGCGCCTTCGCCGCCTCCACGAGATTTGCGGTGCCTTGGACGTTCACCTTCCTGGCGAATCGCGGGTTGCGGTACGACGCCGGTGAAAACACCGCCGCCAAATGGACGATCGCCCCGGGCTGGTGTCGGTTGACCACCTCGTGCAGGGCGTCGGCGTCGAGCAGGTCGACGTAAGCGGGCACCAGAGTGCCGGGATGGGACTGACGCGACAGCTTCTCCGCCTCGGCGAGGGTCTTGTCGTTGCGCAGATCCATTGCGACGACGGTGCGGCCGCGGCGGAGCAGAATCTCCGTGCAGCGCCTGCCTATCTGTCCGAATGCACCGGTCACCAGCACCGTGTCGACGGGCACGCCGCTCACCGCGCTACCCGTGGCGCGAGCATGGCGGCGACCTTACGCATACGGTCTGAAACCCGCACGGAGACAAACGGATTGAAGACGTCTTCGCGTAACCGGGTCAACGTGGATGTCTTGATGCGCCACCGCCCGTCGACCTTCTCGTAGGTCTCGTGGTAGTGGCCATAGCCCGCCAGGTTCACGCCTGGTGCGAGACGCACCACGTCCTGCAACGCCCATACGCCGCGCGCGGTGGTGGCGGATGTCAGCTCGATCTCGGGCGCATGCACCTGATGCACCGTCGGCTGTGAGGGTTTGCCCAGTGTCCTGCGGAGAAACGCGACGAATTCGTCGGCGCCGACGATCACCTTGCCCCCGGCTTGCGAGGTATCGCTGACGAAGTCGTCGGTGAATATCTCCCGCCACGCGCCCCAGTCCTTGGCGTCCAGGTACCGGCAGTACCGGGCCTTCAACTGCTTGATCGCCTCGATCTCCGGCAGAGCAGCGTCCACGTCCATCGCCCGTGACCTCCTGACATCATCACCAATGAGCGTGACAGTGTAGGCCGAAGTCGTAAAGTCGGCGGCAACGGATCGGCGCTGAGGAGTCGTGGTGCGGGCAGTGGTGTTGAAGCAGGGCCGCAGCTTCGCCGAGGTGCTGGTGGCCGTTGAGAGTTTGGCCAAGCCCGTCGACGCCGGTGTTCCTGCGGACGCCGCCGCGCTCACCGACGCCTTCGCGGTAGGGGAGTTCTACGTCCGGTCGGCGCGGATGGAGCCGGGCGAGGTTCCGATCGTCGTGGGCGCCGGAGCGATCGGTCTGTCAGCGGTAGCAGCGCTCGCCGCCAGAGGAATCGAGCCGATCATCGTCTCCGACTACAAAGCCGACCGCCGGGAGTTGGCCCGCAAGTCCGACGGTCCGCCCCGCATCGTCGCGCACCCGAACGGAGCTCCAGCATGACGAACTACGAAGATCGACAAGACATTTCGGATCTGCTTGTGCGTTACGCCACCGGGATCGACCGCCACGACTGGCCGTTGTTTCGCACGGTGTTCACCGAGGACTGCCGGCTCGACTACGGCGAAATCGGTACCTGGGACGGCGTGGAGGCGGTCACCGAGTTCATGGAGGCCGCGCATGCCGGGGTCCAGACGCTGCACCGGATGAGCAATCAGGCGATCACCGTCGACGGGGACCACGCACAGGCGCGCACCTACGTGGACATGATTCTGGTCGGTGACGACAACTCTGGTGTGAATGCGATCGGCTATTACGACGACGAGATAGTGCGCACCGATGGCGGCTGGCGCATTGCCCGGCGCCAATTCACGTCAGTCCGGATGGCCCCACTGAGCTAGGAGAGCCGTGACATTCGCCAGTACGTATGGACCGTGGGCTTTGGTCGCGGGTGCCTCCGATGGTGTGGGTGCTGCGTTCGCGGAGGCACTCGCCGACCGCGGTGTCAACGTCGTGCTGCTGGCCCGCCGTCACGCCGTGCTTGAGGAAGTGGCTGCCGGCATCACCGAGCGTACCGGCGCTCAAACACGGGTACTGGCAATCGATCTCGCTACTTCTGACGCAGCACGGCGTGTCATCGATGCGACCCAGGATCTCGACATCGGTTTTTTCGCTTACTGCGCGGGCGCTGATCCGAACTTCCAGCCGTTCCTGGCCAATCCGGTAGCGACGGCCGAAGCCATGGTGCAACGCAATTGCGTGGTTCTGATGCAACTGTGCCATCACTTCGCGGCGCCGATGGTGAAGCGCGGTAGCGGCGGCATCGCGATCTTCAGCTCGGGCGCTGCGCTGGCCGGCGGCCCTAACATGGCGGTCTATGCCGCCACCAAGGCATTCGACATGGTGTTCGCCGAAGCGCTGTGGGCGGAACTGCACGACAAGGGCGTCGACGGGCTCGGCCTGGTCCTCGGCAAGACCGACACCCCGGCGCTGCGGCGGCTCGAGTACGAACGCGGCTTGCTCAGCTCGCCCGACGAATCGCCCGGCGACGCCGACAGCGTGCAGACCGTCGTCACCGAAGCGTTCGACAACCTCACCTGCGGCCCCACGCTTTTCGTCGGCGACACCATGCGCGCCGCCGCGCAAGTGCTGCAGTCGTTGACCCGCAATGAGGCGGTCAACCTGATCATCGCAGCCAGTGCCGCGTCGATGGGCGAATGAGGCCAACCGGGTCCGACCGCCTGGGGTAGGGTCCGCGAAGTCACGCTGATTCCGTCGCAGGAGGTGTTATGCCGGGTCGGACATTTTCGTTCGAGGTGAATGTGACCAGCCGCGCGCCGGCTGCGGAGTTGTTCCGGCTGGAGACGGACGCCAGCACCTGGTCGCAATGGGCCAAACCGCTGATCATGCAAGCCGGCTGGGCGCAGCAAGGCGATCCGCCGCCGGCCGGGGTGGGCGCTGTCCGAAGAGTCGGCATGTGGCCGGTCATGGTGCAAGAGAAGACAATTGAGTACGAGCAGGACCGCCGCCACGTCTACGAGCTGATCGCTCCCAGGACCCCGGCGACCGGGTACCGGGCAGAAGTGCTGTTCACCCCCAATACGACGGGCGGCACCGACATTCGGTGGAGCGGCTCCTTCACTGAAGGGGTGCCCGGCACTGGGGCGCTCATGCGCGTGATCCTGGGCAGTGCGGTCAAGTTCTTCGCCCGGCGGCTGGTCAAGGTCGCCGAGCGTGAGCTGCCGACGCAGGCTTGAGCGTTACTTGGGCGCGAAACGCTGCCCGGCGTCCAGCCGGATGCACTGCCCGTTGAGCATCTGGTTCTCTACGATCGCCACTGCCAGCTTCGCGAATTCATCGGGCCTACCGAGACGGCGGGGGAACGCGGCGTCCTTGGTCAGCTGGGTGGCGAACTCGTCGGGAATGCCTTGCGTCAGCCCGGTCGCGAAAAGGCTTGGCGCAATCGCGAGTACGCGGATGCCCAGGCTGCCCAGGTCGCGGGCCATGGTCAGGCACATGCCGGCGATCGCTGCCTTGGCGGCGGTGTAGGCGACCTGGCCGATCTGGCCCTCGAAGGCCGCGATCGACGACGTGTTGATGATGACGCCGCGTTCGTCGTCTTCGGGCTCGTTCTTGCTCATGTGCCATGCGGCGAGCCGGCTGACGTTGAACGTGCCGATCAGGTTCAGGTCGATGGTGGAGCGGAACGAGTCCAGGCTGTGCGGGCCGTCCTTCTTGACGGTGCGCTCACCGATGCCGCCGCCCGCGGTGGTCACGGCGATGTGCAGGCCGCCCAGCGCGTCGACCGCCTGCTGTAACACCTGCTCGGTGCCGGCGAAGTCGGTGACGTCGACGGGGAAGAAGCTTCCACCGATCTGGTCGGCCGCCTCTTGGCCCTTCGATTGCGGCCGGTCCAGCACCGCCACGCTCGCGCCGCGCTTGGCCAGTGCCTCGGCGGTTGCCCGCCCGAAGCCTGATGCGCCGCCGACGATCACTGCCTTCTTGCCCTCGATCTCCACCTGGCTTCCTTTCCACAAACCGGCCGAACTGTAAAGGAACCTAGCTGACGGGCTGATTTGGGCAGAAGGCGGGCGGATTCACCACCCGTACCGCTGCCGAACGCCGTGGAACCGCGCCCACATCTGCGCCGTCCGCTCCTCGACGGTCACCGTCGCCGTGTCCGTCGGCAGGGCCTGCGCCAGCTCCGCCCTCTTGACGAGCCGGGTCCTCAGCGCTGCCGGCTGGCCCTCGAGCATGTGCCGATAGGTGATGTTGCCGCGTTCGAAGCCCTGGGTGTCGATCCAGTTGTGGTAACCCGGATCGTCATGGGCCACGATCAGCCGGACCTTGCCGTCTTCGTCGACGACCGTGCGGCTGGGTGTGTAGCTCACCGGCCGGTACAGGAAGTCCATGCTGGTGAAGAACACACCCATGTTGGTGAACGACCACAATCCCTCGTGCATGTCGAACTCGACGATCAGCGCCTCGTCCCGCGCTAACACCCAGTGCATGTTCACCGCGGCCCGGCCGCGTTTGGCGTCGGCGCTCGTCGAGGCGGGCTGCGGAAATTGGTTGGGGTGTTCGGCGTCGACTCCGCCGTGGGTGAACGGGAATTCCGGCCACTCGCTCATCAGGCCTGTGACGAACTCCCCGGCCCAGTGCATCGCGGCGATCATCGTCTCTGGCGTGGGCACCGGCCGGGGCGCGGCCATGTCGACGCGTTCGATGGACAGTCGGGCGGGCCGTTCGTTCCAGCGGTCAAATCCCTGCCGGATGAACAGTTTTCGCGACTCGCCAGTGGTAGCCAGCCAATTCGGTTCCCGCGGGGATCCGCCGACGTACAGCTCGAAATCACCGTCCGAGTCCGTCGTCAACTGATGGCCGAAAAGATTAGCCTCCGGGATGTCGCCGAACGGCTCGTGCAGCACAGCGGGGCCATCTGGACGCGAGCCCTGAACCGTGATGTTGAAAAACCTTGCAGTACCGCGATTCCCGGTGATGCGGTACGTCGACCGCCCGTCGATCCACGCCTGCTGATAGGTGAAATCGGCACAGTCCCCACCGAGTTTGCGCAGGGGTGTGCAGAACGCGTGAATCACCGGATACCGCGTGTCCTTGGTTTCCAGCGCCAAGTCGAAGGCTTGCCCGAGGTTTTGGGTGAGGAACCGGAACGCGTCGGCGCGGTGCAGGCCCGACGCCGGGTTGTGGTCCTTGAACGCCCGCTGGCCCGCAGACTTCAACTGGTCGCAGAACTGCTCCCACGCTGCGCTCAGCGCGGTGTCGTCGGGCCCGTCGCCGAAAGCCATTACGTCCTTGCCCTCTCCAGCATCGACGTGAGAACTGCGCATGCCCGCTGCACAGCGGCGAACCGGCCCTCCTGCTCGATCCGTGGACCGATGAGCTCGACATCGAAACCGTGCGGATAACCACCTGCGAGCGCTTGGTTGACGAACGCCTCGATCGGGATGGCGCCGTCGCCGGGCACCGCCCTGGCCGGCAGCGCACGGTCGCCCAGCACATAGTCGCTCAGCTGGATCAGCTGGGTTCGCGGCAGCGCGCGCTCGACCAGCTCGCCGAACCCGGCTTCTGCCCAGCAATGGAACAGATCAATGCAGACGCCCATGCCGGCCATCTCGGCGAGGGTGATGGTGTCGCGCAGTGTGTGGGCGATGTGGATGTCCGCGTACAGGCTGGACGCCGGCTCGATCGCCAATGCCACGCCCGCTTGATCTGCCGCTCGCACGCACGGCTGCACCGCGCTGCAGAACCGCTCGGCGGCCTGCTCCCACGTCGACGCGCCACGCCCGCCGGTCAGCATGTAGATCACCCGCGCACGCAGCGCGGCCGCCGCGTCGACGACCCGCAATAGCCGGTCAGTGGACGAGAACACGTGGCAGACCGTTTCCACGGCGTAGCCGCCGTCGTCGACCACACCGGCGAGCTCGGGTTCGAACAGTTGCGTGTCGATCAGGCTCAGCCGCCGCAATCCCAATGCGCGCCAATGCGCCACCAACTCGCCCAGCGGTGCGCCGGCGAACGAGACGCTGTGCACCGACAGGCGGTGGTGCGCCACCGCGTCAGCCACGGTTCTCGATCTCGACACCGAAACGTTCACGGAATGGCCGGAATTCAGCATGCAAGGCATCGAGATCCTCGCCGATGTCGACCAGCAGCTGAGCGGAATAAGAGAACTTGCCGTGCCGGTCACCGGGATTGTCGGCCAAATACGCGCGCATCGCCGCGATCGCGTCGTCGCCGAGCGGCCAGCCGGCGAACTCGTAGAACCGTCGGACGGTGCCGACCGGGTCGGCGATGAAGTCGGTGTAGCGCACATGCAGGATCCGCGGATCGTCGACCAGAGGGTTAGTCATGGTGTTGGCGATGCTCTCGCGCGTCAGTTCCAAATGCATCTTTGCCGCCGCGTGCAGATCGATCGGCCCGACGATGCCCTCGAGGATGTCAGCCATCATCATGGCGCGAGAGGCGGCGACCTGAACGGGGTCTCGGTGCAGCCACATCAGCGACGCGTCTGGATACGCCTCGAAGAACTCTTTGAGCCGGAACCCGTGAAAGCCCTTGAGCACCCAGTGTTTGCGCGGTCGGCGGTACTGGAACTGCTGCAGCATCGCCTTGTGGATGCGGTATTGCGCGGCCGGATCGGTGGGCAGCCCGCCGACCACCGTCTGCATCGGCACCCGCCACCACGCCGTCGGTGTCATCACCCGGAAGTCGAACGCCCAGGTCCGCTCGTCCTCGGGCAGGCCGTCGCCGAGCATGTCGTTGTACGGATGGCTCCGCAGCCATTTCGGCATCTTGGCGTTGATCTCTCGCCAGTCGGCGTCGGCCTTCGCGCGGCGCGGATCGTCGGGACCGGCGAGGCCGGGCGGTGGCGACGGATACATCACCTCCCAGAACCGAAGCGCCCGCGCCGTCGGATCGACGGACATCAGCGCGTGCATCAACGTGGTGCCCGATCGCGGCTCGCCGGTGACGAACATCGGGCGTTCGATCACCTCATCGGCAACGGGATAGCGGTTGCGGTCGTCGAAGAACTCCAGCCGCGAGGTCAGCAGCCAGTGGCACACCTCCGCGGCGCGCCGCTTCCCGTCGTCATCCAGGCCGAGGCTGTTGAGGTGCTCGACGGCCAAAGCAAACCGCTCCGGCAGCGTCGGGTCGCCGTAGTCGTCAAGACCCGTCTGCGCCTCGGCCCGCGCCAGCATTTCCGAGGCGTTCAAGGGCGCGCTCACGCCGGAACTCCGCACAGCTGCAACAGTTCGTCCTCGGCCGCCCGGACGTTCTGTGCCGACGCGGCGGCATAGTCCAGACCGGCCATCGCCCCGTAGTCCAGGATCTTGGGCACTCGCAATCCCGCGTCGACGTAGGTCTTGACGACGCGCGCGACCTGTTGCGGTGTGCCGTGCGGCACGACCGCCAGGATCGCCTCCGGATCGACGCGGCCGAGGAAGTCGACAATCCGCTCCCGAGTCAGTACCCCGGGGTCGATGTCGAGAAAGCCGCGCCAGTTTTCGCCCATCGGATGCTCGAACCCGAAGCGGCGCAACACGTCCGCGGAGACTTGAAGCAGAAACGCCTTCACCAGCGGCGCCTCCAGGATCTCCGCGAGCTCGTCGTCGTCGCGGCCCATCAGGCACACCTGGATGTAGCACGGTGTGATCGCCATCGGATCGCGTCCGGACCGCTCAGCCGAATCCCGCACCGCGGCAAGCAGTTCGGCGTAGTGGTCCGGCGTCCAAGCACCGGCCGGCCACCACCCGTCGGCGTAGCGTCCGGCGATCTCGAGCATCCGCGGCCCACTGGCCCCGATCCAGATTTGCGGGAACTGCCCGCCGTAAGGCTCGGTGTCCAGACGCGCGTGGCGCAGCCGGTAGAACCGTCCGTCGAAGTCGACCGGGCCGTCGCTTTCCCACAGCAGCCGGATGACTTTCACCGCCTCCTCGAAGCGGCTGACCGGGCGGGCGAAGTCGAAGCCGTACGGGACCACGTTCTCGCTTTCGCCGCTGCCCAGTCCGAGGATGAACCGGCCCTCGGCCAGATGGTCGATGGTCAACGCAGTCTGCGCCAGCATGGCGGGGTGGCGACGCACGGTGTCGACCACGCTCGTCGCCAACGGCGTGTGCTCGGTCAGCACGGCCACTGCCGCGGCGACAGCCATGCCGTCAAGGTGCCGGTGCGGCGACGGTGACGCGGTGGCCAGGTCGGTGAACTCGGGAGTCCAGATGGAGTCCGGCCAGAAGCTGACCATGTGATCCGGCAGCCATATCGAGTGGTAGCGCCCGGCGTCCAAGCTCGCGAGCTGCGAGAAGTCCACCGGAAGCGTGGTGCGAAAGAATGCCGCAGGCTGCACCGCGGCGCCGTCGGCGGTCACGCGGGCGACCAAGGCGATGGAAATATCATGCTCATCATCGAGAATGATATTCTCCGCGTCGAGACCCGGACACATATTGCGGCAGGAGGCCCATTGATGTTCTCGGCGATTGTGATCGATAAGGGCGACTCCGGGCAGACCGTGGAGGTCACCGAGCTCGACGAGGCGCAACTTCCCGACGGTGACGTCAGCGTCGAGGTCGAGTACTCCACGCTGAACTACAAGGACGCCCTGGCGATCACCGGCAAGTCACCGGTGGTTCGCAAATTCCCGATGGTTCCAGGGATCGACCTCGCCGGCGTGGTCACCGACAGCTCGCATACGGACTTCACGAAGGGCGACCGGGTCGTGCTCAACGGCTGGGGCGTGGGCGAAACGCACTGGGGCGGGCTGGCTCAGCGCGCCCGCCTCAACGGCGACTGGCTGATTGAGCTGCCGTCGGAGTTCACGGCGCGGCAGGCGATGGCGATCGGCACCGCCGGCTACACGGCAAGCCTCTGCGTCGAGGCGCTGCTGGCACACGGGGTATCGCCGGACCAGGGAGAGGTACTCGTGACAGGTGCTACCGGCGGAGTGGGCAGCGTCGCGGTCGCGTTGCTGAGCAAGGCCGGCTTCAAAGTGGCCGCGGCCACCGGAAAGAGCTCGGAGACAGAGTATTTGCAGAAGCTCGGCGCAACTACGGTGGTGGATCGTGCCGAGTTGGCCGAAGCCGGCAAGCCTCTGCAAAAGGAACGCTGGGCCGGCGTGGTCGACGCGGTCGGAAGCCACACACTTGCGAACGCATGCGCGCAAACCCGCTACGGCGGCGCGGTCGCGGCATGTGGTCTTGCGCAGGGCATGGACTTCCCCGCCAGCGTGGCGCCGTTCATCCTTCGCGGCGTCTCGCTGCTCGGCATCGACAGCGTGATGGCGCCGCGCGGACGGCGGCTCACCGCATGGGCGCGGCTGGCCCGCGACCTGGACGTGGACGCGCTTGAATCGATTGCTCGGGAGATCGGGCTGCAAGAAGCGATTCCCGCGGCCGGCGACCTCATCGACGGCAAGGTCCGCGGTCGCATCGTCGTCGACGTCAACCGCTGAGGAGACGCAATGGCCGAACTCGATCTGTCCGACGTCGACCACCGGGTAGGCAAGCCCGTCGGTGGTGGCCAGTTGTGGGATCCCTGCAGCAGCAGCGACATTCGTCGGTGGGTGATGGCGATGGACTATCCCAACCCGCTGCACTGGGACCAGGAATTCGCGCGCGCGTCGAAGTTCGGCGGCATCGTCGCGCCGCAGTCGATCGCGGTCGCGCTGGACTACGGCCATGGCGCCGCGCCGGCATGCGTGGGCCATATCCCCAATAGCCACTTGATCTTCGGCGGCGAGGAGTGGTGGTTCTACGGTTGCCCGGTACGGCCAGGTGACCAGCTCTTCCAGCAGCGCCGTTTTCACGACTACAAGGTGGTGCAGACGAAATTCGCTGGGCCGACGATGTTTTCGCGCGGCGACACCGTTCACACCAATCAGCACGGCGTGCTCGTGGCTCGTGAGCGCTCGACGGCGATCCGGTATCTGTACGACGAGGCCAAGAAGCGCGGCATGTTCGAGAGCCAGCTCGGCGAGGTCAAGCGGTGGACGCGCGAGGAGCTCGTCGGGATCGAGAAGCTGCGCCGGGAATGGCTCGAATCCAACCGGACGGGCGTCTCCCCGCATTTCGACGAGGTGAAAATCGGAGATACGTTGCCGCGCCGAGTCATCGGGCCGCACAGCATCGCGAGCTTCACCACCGAATATCGTGCGTTCTTGTTCAACATCTGGGGCACGTTCTACTGGGTGGCGCCGGAAGGCGTCGACGATCCGTGGGTGTACCAGGATCCGGGCTGGGGCGAAGAGTTCCGCTTCGACGAAGAAGACGCCAAGATCGATCCCCGCAAGCGTGACGGGCTCTACGTCGGACCTTCGCGAGGCCACATCGACGCCGACAAAGCCAGCGAGGTCGGAATGGCCCGCGCCTACGGCTACGGGGCGACCATGGGCGCCTGGTGCACCGACTACCTGGCCTACTGGGCCGGCCACGACGGCATGGTCCGCCATACCAAGGCAGACTTCCGCGGCCCGGCATTCGAAGGCGACGTGACGTATTTCGACGCCGAGATCGTGGGCAAGGAGCCGGAATCCGTCTGGGGCGTGCCACTGGTGAAGGTGCAGCTTCAGCTGACCAACCAGAATGGGGAGCGGCTGGTGGACTGCACCGCCGAGGTCGAGCTGCCGGTGTGATGACGGAGCCGCTGTCCATCGTCTCGGGGCCTCCGCTGAGCAGCGAGCCGGGGCTCGGGGCGCTCACGTTGCCGGGCTTCCTCCGCGAGGTCACCGAAATGTACAGCGCCCGTGAGGCTTTGGTGTTCCACGGATCCGGCGGTGTGACACGCTGGACCTACGCCGAGCTCTACGACCAAGCCGTCGGCGTGGCCCGTGCTCTGCGCGCGTCGGGCGTCGGCAAAGACACCCGGGTCGGCGTGCTGATGACCAACCGGCCGGAATGGCTTGCTGCGGTGTTCGGCATCGCGATGGCCGGCGGGGTGGCTGTCACTTTGAGCACGTTCTCCACAGCCGCTGAACTCGACTATCTGCTTGCTTCGTCGTGCATTTCGGTGCTGCTGTTCGAGCGCAACGTGCTCAAGAAGGACTTCGCGGAGACGTTGGCGGAGCTGGGCGCGACGTCGCTGCCCGCCCACGCCTATCCGTTTCTGCGGCAGTTGGTGGTGGTCGGCGAGGACGCGCCGGGCGTGGAGGCGTGGGACGACTTCCTGGCGCGGGGGCGCTACGAACCTCCTGAGCTGGTGGAGGCGACGGCCGCGGCGGTACGGCCCAGTGATGCTGCCGTGCTGTTCTTTTCGTCGGGGTCCACCAGCAGGCCCAAGGGCATCCTCAGCGCGCATCGCGGTGTGTCCATCCAGTTGTGGCGGTTCCGGCGTATGTACGGGTTCGGGCCACAGGACTATGTGCGCTGCTGGTCGGCCAACGGATTCTTCTGGTCGGGCAACTTCGGGATGTCGGTCGGGTCCACGCTGGCCGCGGGCGGTGCGTTGGTTCTCCAGCCGACGTTCAACGCCGCCGAAGCGCTGGAGCTGATGCAGGCCGAGCGAGTGAACTTTCCGTTCGCGTGGCCGCATCAGTGGGCACAGTTGGAGAGCGCACCCAACTGGAATGACGTGGACCTCAGCAGCATGCGGTTCGTCGACTTCAAGACGCCCGTCGCGCGCCATCCCACGGTGTCCACCAAGTGGTTCGAGCCCGGCCACGCCTATGGCAACACCGAAACCTTTACGATCACAACGTGTTTCCCCGCGAACACCCCGCCCGAGGTGCATGCCGAAAGCAGCGGCGAGGCGCTTCCTGGCGTGACGCTGAAGATCGTCGATCCGCTCACCGGTGACATCGTGCCGCGTGGGGAACGCGGCGAAATCTGCGTCAAGGGTCCGACGCTGATGCTCGGCTACATCGGGACGCCTCTGGACGAAACCTTAGATGCTGCAGGGTTTTTCCGCACCGGCGACGCCGGGTATCTCGACGATGTCGGCCGACTCTACTGGGAGGGCAGGCTCACCGACATCATCAAGACCGGCGGTGCCAACGTCTCGCCGTTGGAGGTCGACGAGGCGCTGGCCGCCCATCCCAGTGTGAAGGTGGCCCGCACGGTGGGTGTGCCGCACGATTCGCTCGGCGAGGTCGTCGTCGCCTGCGTCGTGCCGCACGACGGGTCGGCGCCGGACGCCGACGAGATTCGCAGCTTCCTGAGGGAACGGCTGGCCAGCTACAAGGTTCCGCGGCACGTGCTGTTCTTCACCGACGACGAGATCGCCCTGACCGGCAACGCGAAGATCAAGACGGGAGATCTTCGGCAGCTGGCCGCCACGCGACTGGCCTAGCCGTCTGCCGCAGCGCTGAGCTCGTAGGTGTTCAGATAGCGCTCGACGAACGCGGTCGCCTCCGAGTGCCCGCGTGTGATGCCCAGGCCCTGCTCCATCCCCAGGATGCGGGAGAGGCTCGCGACGATCATCGACATCACCACCGGTGGAAACGCTTGGGTGTCCACCCGGTGCGCCCGTAACACCAGCGCCATCGCGGCCTCCTCCATGTCGCGAAAGCGCTCGGAGTACGCGATGATTTCACTGCGAATTGCCTTGCGGTGGTTGGCAAGTGCCATGAACTCCATCAGCAGCTGGCTGCCCTGGGCGCTGTTCAGCTGCCACAGCGCGCGAAGCGGCTCACCATCGGTGAGCGCTGCACGCAGACGTTCGAGGTTGGCTTCTGCACCCGCCCGGAAAACAGCCAGGAACAAGTCGTCCATGCTGGGGAAGTAGTAGTGCACCAGTGCCGGCTTGACACCGGCTTTGGCCGCCACCCGACGGGACGTCGCGGCGGCGTAGCCGTCGTCGAGCATCAGTTGGGCAGTCGCCCTGATCAGCGCTCTGCGGGTACCTGAATCCCGCACGCCGGCTTTAGCAGATGTCATCTCGGCCTTTCCCTGCCCTTGACCGACCACTCTACGTGGTGCTACACATACCGCAAGACAAATATTGGGCGATCGCCCAAAAGAAGAAGGGCTGCGATGGCGGGTCGGGTCGAAGGAAAGGTCGCGCTGGTCACCGGCGCGGCGCGAGGTCAGGGCCGCAGCCACGCCGTGCGACTGGCGCAGGAGGGCGCGGACATCATCGCCGTCGACATCTGCCGGCCGTTCGACAAGTCGCCGGCACCGGGCGCCACGCCAGAAGACCTGGCGCACACCGCGGAACTGGTCAAGAACCTGGACCGGCGGATCGTCACGGCCGAGGTCGACGTGCGCGACTTCGAGGCACTGAGAACCGCCGTCGACGCTGGTGTGTCGCAACTCGGCAGGCTCGACGTGATCGTCGCCAACGCCGGAATCGGCACCATCGGTATGCGGCTCGACAAAATGGCCGACGACGTCTGGCAGGAGATGATCGACGTCAACCTGAGTGGAGTGTGGAAGACCGTCAAGACGGGCGTCGGCCACATCAAGGCGGGCGGTCGAGGCGGCTCGATCGTGCTCACGAGTTCGGTGGCGGGCCTCAAGGCGTATCCGCACACCGGACACTACACCGCCGCAAAACACGGTGTCGTCGGGCTGATGCGGACGTTTGCCGTTGAGCTGGGCCAACATTCGATTCGGGTCAACTCCGTGCATCCCACCCACGTCAACACTCCGCTGCTGATGAACGAGCAAACGTACCGGCTGTTCCGGCCGGATCTGCAAAATCCCGGGCCCGACGATCTCGCCCCGGTGTGCCAGACGTTTCACATGTTGCCGATTCCCTGGGTGGAGGCCGAGGACATCAGCAACGCCGTGTTGTTTCTCGCCTCCGACGAATCGCGTTACATCACCGGCGTCACGCTTCCCGTCGACGCCGGCAGCTGTCTGAAGTAGGAATCATGACCATCGCGAACTCCACCACCGTCTACTACGACCCGTATGACATCGGCATCGTCACCGACCCGTACCCCACCTACGCGCGGCTGCGTGACGAGGCGCCGATCTACTACAACGACCGCTACGACTTTTGGGCGTTGTCGCGCTTCGCCGACGTCGAGAAGGCCCTGCTGGACTGGGAGACGTTCTCCAACCAGCGCAGCGACATCCTGGAGCTGGTGAAGTCGGAGTTCGACATGCCCAAGGGCGTGATGATGTTCGAGGACCCGCCCGTGCACACGATGCTGCGCGGGCTGATGTCGCGGGTGTTCACGCCGCGACGGATGGCTGAGATCGAGGACCAGATCCGCCGGTACTGCGTGAATTGCCTTGACCCGCTGGTAGGTTCGGACAGCTTCGACATCATCGCCGAACTGGCCGCGATGATGCCGATGCGGGTCATCGGTATGCTGCTCGGCATTCCGGAGTCCGATCAGGTGGCGGTGCGCGATGCCAACGACGCTAATTTGCGCACCAAACCCGGTGCACCGATGAAGGTTTCCCAACCTGACCGGATCGCCGACGGGCGCATCTATGCCGACTATGTGGAGTGGCGGTCCAAGAATCCCTCCGACGACCTGATGACGGCGCTGCTGAACGTGGAGTTCGAGGACGAACAGGGCGTCACCCGCAAGCTCACTCGGAAAGAGGTGCTGCACTACACGCAAGTGGTCGCAGGTGCCGGCAACGAGACCACTGGACGGCTGATCGGCTGGCTGGCGAAGGTGCTCGCCGAACACCCGGACCAGCGCCGTGAAGTGGTCGAGGACCGGTCGTTGTTGCAGCGTGCGGTCGACGAGACGCTTCGCTTCGAGCCCACCGGGCCGCATGTCGCGCGATACATGGCAAAGGATTTCGAGTGCTACGGCACCACCGTGCCCGCGGGCAGCGCGATGCTGCTGCTGTTCGGTTCGGCGAATCGCGACCCCCGCCGCTACCAAGACCCCGACCGGTTCGACATCCACCGCGACAACATCAGCCACCTGACGTTCGGCAAGGGACTGCATTACTGCCTTGGCGCGAACTTGGCCCGGCTGGAGGGGCGGGTGGCACTCGACGAACTACTGAATCGCTGGCCCGAGTGGGACATCGACTACGACACCATGAAATGGCTCCGACGTCCACCGTTCGCGGCTGGGAACGACTGAGGTTGCTTCTGCCCTGACATTGCCGTCGGCACGCTCGCGGTGTTGACTGTCGGTACACCGTGGCGGGCGCGGAGGTGATGGTCGATGGCGCGGATCGATTTCCAGGCCAAGACACCGTTGATCGGGATGTCGATGGTGTTCCTCGCGATGTTCATTGTCGCGGTGACCGCTTATCTGCATGCCGGGTGGTACTCGATCATCGGCTACGCTGCTGCGGCCGGCATCGCGGTATTCGGCTTCGTGTTCACATTCCGTGACATCCCGAATCCGCCTGTCGCCGGTCAGCAGCAGAACACCGACGAGTGAGGAACCAGGTCGATGGCCGCCACCCCCGCATCGCGCACGCCGTCGGATTACGACCGGTCCGCCTTCACCCACGAGGAGGCCGGCTACCACAAGGGTCTGAAACCGCGCCAGCTGCAGATGATCGCGATCGGTGGCGCGATCGGCACCGGGCTGTTCCTGGGTGCCGGTGGTCGGCTCGCAAACGCCGGCCCTGCATTGTTTTTGGTGTACGGGATCTGCGGCGTGTTCGTATTCTTGATCCTGCGTGCGCTGGGCGAGCTCGTGCTGCATCGGCCGTCATCGGGTTCGTTCGTATCCTATGCACGCGAATTCTTCGGTGAGAAGGCAGCTTTCGTCGCCGGCTGGATGTACTTCCTGAACTGGGCGATGACGTCTATCGTCGACTCGACCGCGATAGCCACGTATTTCCATTACTGGTCGGGGTTTTCGAGCGTTCCGCAGTGGCTCATAGCGTTGATCGCCCTGGCCGTCGTTCTGGGAATGAATCTGATTTCGGTGACGCTCTTCGGCGAGCTGGAATTCTGGGCGGCACTGGTCAAAGTGCTTGCGCTGCTGACGTTTCTGGTGGCGGGCACGATCTTTCTGGCCGGCCGTTACCACGTGCAGGGCCAGCCGACCGGGTTCAGCGTGATCGCGAACCACGGGGGCCTGTTCCCGACGGGACTGTTCCCTTTGGTGATCGTCACCTCGGGGGTGGTGTTCGCCTATGCCGCCGTGGAGTTGGTGGGCACGGCAGCCGGTGAGACCGCCAATCCCGCGAAGGTCATGCCGCGCGCGATCAACTCGGTGATCGCCCGTATCGCGCTCTTCTACGTCGGCTCGACCTTTCTGCTGGGCCTGCTGTTGCCGTACTCGGCTTACAAGGCCGGCGAAAGTCCCTTCGTCACATTCTTTTCCAAGATCGGCGTCAACGGTGCCGGCACCATCATGAACGTCGTTGTCCTGACGGCAGCGTTCTCGAGCCTCAACGCGGGTCTGTATTCGACCGGCCGGATCCTGCGTTCGATGGCGATGAACGGCAGCGCGCCGAAGTTCACGTCGCTGATGAACCGGCGCGGTGTTCCGTACGGCGGCATCTGTCTCACCGCCCTGATCGGGTTGTTCGGCGTGCTGCTCAACGGCGTGGTGCCCGAGATGGCGTTCGAGATCGTCTTGAACATGGCAGCGTTGGGCATCATCGCGTCATGGGGCACGATCGTGCTGTGCCAGCTGCAGCTGTACCGCTGGTCGAAACAAGGCATCCTGAATCGGCCCACTTTCCGGTTGTGGGCTGCACCCTGGACCAGCTACCTGACGATGGCGTTCTTGGTCGCGGTCCTCGTTCTGATGGCACTCGACCCGCCGATCGGCACGTGGACGGTGTCCACCCTGGCAGTCATCATTCCTGCGCTGATCGCAGGCTGGTATGCGGTTCGGGCCCGCGTGCTGGCCGTCGCCCGGGAACGCATGGGTTTCACCGGGGAGTTTCCCGTTGTCGCGAACCGTCCACTGCCGGACCCTTACCGTAAGGACTGACCTAGTCGAGCTGCGGCAGAACCGTCGACGCGAACAACTCCAACGTGTCGTCGGCGGCGCGGTCGTGGGTGAACAGCACGATCTGGCGAAAGCCAAGTCCCTTCAACTCGCCAAGCCGTTCGACAACGGCCGGCGGGGTGCCGACCAGCCCACCTTCATGCAGCCCGAATGCTGGTACGCCGAAACGCCTTTCGGCGACCTCGCGCACCTTGGGCAACGACGCGTCGTCGGGAGCCAGCGCCATCACCGCCTCGATCGACAGCACGATCGAATCGAAGTCGCGCCCGATCTGCTCGCACAGTGATCGCAGCACCGACACCTTGTGTTCCAGCTCGCCGAGCGCGTACGTCGGCACATTCCAGATGTCGGCATAGCGTGCGACCAACGGCAGTGTGTACTTTTCACCCACACCGCCGACGATGATCGGCGGCCGGGGTCGTTGGACCGGGCCCGGCTTGATCGGCATCGCCTGGACCGTGTAATGCGTTCCGGCGAAGTCGATCACGTTGTCGGTGAAGGCCTGCGTCAAGATCTCCAGCGTCTCGCCCAGGCGTTCCGAGCGCTCGCGAAAACTGCCCCACGGCAGACCGGTGCGGTGGTGTTCGTCCTCGATGGAACCGCTGCCGATGCCTAGATACAGCCGGCCCGCCGAAATCTGGTCGAGCGTGGTGGCCATCTTGGCCAGAACCGCGGGGTGGCGAAACTGATTGCACAGCACCATGTGTCCGACCCGCAGCCGCTCGGTGCGGCTCAGCAGCGCCGTCGCCAACGTCCAGGCTTCCATCGACGCCACGTCGGGCATGCCGGGCCCGTACAGGTGGTCGTACAGCCACAGCGAACCGATGCCCAGCTCTTCGCAGCGCAGCGCGCGGTGCAGGATGTCGGCGTACGAGAAGCCCATCTGCGGCACGTAGATGCCGATGTCGAGTTCAGACATGGCCGGCTATGTCAGCGCGGCGGCGAGTCGGCGCCACTGCTCACGCGGGAACGCGGTGGGGTCGGCGTCGAGCGCCTGGATGCAGATGTGGTCGGCGCCGGCGGACCGGTGCTCGTCGACCCGGCGTGCGACGGCGTCCTCGTCGCCCCACGCGATCACCGCGTCGAGCAGCCGGTCACTCACCGAGGACAGGTCGTCGTCCGAAAAGCCGAGCCGCCGAAGGTTGTTCGCGTAATTGGGCATGGCGAGGTAGGAGCGCAGCCAGTTCGCGCCGATTGAGCGTGCGGTGTCGCGGTCGTCGCACAGGATCACCGTCTGCTCGGGATAAAGCACCGGGCCCGCACCCATCGTCTCGCGGGCGAACGCCGTGTGCTCCGGTGTCACCAGGTAGGGGTGCGCGCCCGCGGAACGCGTCGCCGCCAACTGCAGCATCTTCGGCCCGAGCGCGGCCAGCACCCGGTGCTCGGCAGGCACCGGCGGTGACGCGGCGTCCAACCCGTCCAAAAACGACCGGGTGGCTGCCAGCGGCCGACGGTACCGGCCCGGCTCTTTGGAGTCGATCAGCGGCGCATGGCTGACCCCGATGCCCAGCAGGAACCGCTCTCCGTGCGCTGCGGTGAGCGACGCGAAGGACTGCGCCGTCTCGTCAGGCGTGTGCATCCACAGGTTCAGGATTCCGGTGGCAATCACCGTGCGCGCTGTGGACTCCAGCAGGTGCGCCACCGAATCGAACACCGGTCCGCCGACGTCGGGAATCCACAACGCCGAATAACCGAGTTCCTCGAGTTCGGCGGCGGCCTCGCCCGCTTGGGCCTTATCGCCGTACCGCAGCTGCGAACTCCATATCCCAACACCGGACAGTTTCACGCCCTTGACGGTAACGTGCGTCTCTGCGATGAGTAATGGAAGGTGCGCCGGCAAGACCGCGCTGGTGACTGGAAGCAGCCGGGGTCTGGGCAAGGCGATCGCGCAGCGGCTGGCCAGCGAAGGGGCGACCGTCGCGCTTACCGCGCGGACCATGGAGCCCGACCCCAGATATCAGGGGTCGCTGCGGGACACGCTCGACGAGATCACCGCAGACGGCGGCGCGGCGATCGCGGTGCAGGCCGACCTGTCCAAGCCAGAGGAGCGGGACCGGCTGTTCACCGAGGTGGTCGAGCAAATCGGCGCGCCCGACGTTCTGGTCAACAACGCCGCCGTCACCTTTCTGCGGCCGCTGGACACGTTCCCGGACCGACGGGTGCGGCTGATGTTCGAGATGCACGTGTTCGCGCCGCTGCACCTCACACAACTGGCGATCCCGGCGATGCGGCAACGCGGCCGCGGGTGGGTGCTCAACGTCACCTCGGTCGGCGGCGATTTGCCTGAGGGGCCGCCTTTTTCCGAGTTCGACCGCACAGCCGGCTTCGGCATCTACGGAACCGTAAAGGCGGCGTTGAACCGGCTCACGAAAAGCCTTGCCGCCGAACTGTACGACGACGGCATCGCCGTGAATGCCGCAGCTCCGTCGAACCCGGTCGCCACCCCGGGCGCCGGCACCCTGGATCTGGCCAAGACGGACACCGAGGACATCGAGCTCATCACGCAGACCGCGCTGGAGCTGTGCACGGGCGATCCGAAGACGCTCACCGGCCGCATCGCGCACACCCAGCCGTTTCTGCGCGAAATGGGTTGGCTGCGTTAGCGTTTCGGCGGCTCAGTTGCGGGGGATGCCCGCGAGCTTGTCAGCGAACTTGGCCTCAGCCGCCTCGCGCAGCCGCAGCAGGTGCTCGGACGGAAACAGGTCCGGCGCCGGCGTGCGGTCTTTGAGCAGCAGTCGAGCGAGCGTCACCTTGTGCACCTCGGTGGGCCCGTCAGCCAGGCCGAGCACGAACGACTCGACAAGGTACTGCACGAACGGCATCTCATGCGTCACGCCCAGCGAGCCATGTAATTGCAAAGCCCGCGCCGACACGTCGTGCAGCACCTTCTGCATCATGGCCTTGACCGCGGAGATGTCGGTGCGAACGGCCTTGTAGTCGTTGTGCTGGTCGATCTTCCACGCCGTCTGCAAGGTCAGTAGCCGGAACGCCTCGATCTCCATCCACGAGTCCGCGACCATCTCCTGCACCAACTGTTTGTCGGCCAGCACCTCGCCCTGGGTGTACCGAGATACCGCTCGCTCGCAGATCATGTCGAAGATCCGCCGCACCAGCCCGACGGTACGCATCGCGTGATGAATGCGACCGCCGCCCAGGCGGGTCTGGGCGACGACGAACGCCCCGCCGCGCGGGCCCAGCATGTGGTCGGCCGGCACGCGCACGTTCTCGTAGCGCACATAGCCCTCGCGGCCGCCGCCCAGAGGCTGATAACCCAGGCCAACATTGCGCAACACGTTGATCCCGGGTGTCTCCGCCGGCACGACGAACATCGAATACCGTTGGTAGGGCGGCGCGTCGGGGTCGGTCATCGCCATCACGATGATGAACGACGCGATCGACGCGAACGACGAGAACCACTTCTCTCCGTTGATCACCCAGTGGTCGCCGTCCTGGACGGCCGTGGTGGTGAACACCTTCGGGTCCGCGCCACCCTGCGGCTCGGTCATCGAGAAGCATGACACGATCCGGTTGTCCAGTAGCGGCTCGAGGTAACGCTGCTTGAGTTCGGGCGTGCCGTAGTGAGCCAGGATTTCGCTATTGCCCGAGTCAGGGGCTTGCGAGCCGAAAACGATTGGCGCGCACTCGGAGCGGCCCAGGACCTCGTTCAGCAACGCCAGCTTCACCTGGCCGTAGCCGGGTCCGCCGAGATGCGGGCCGAGATGGGTGGCCCACAAGCCGCGTTCCTTGACGATTTCCTGCAGCGGCGGAATCAGAGCTTGGCGCACCGGGTCGTTCAGGTCGTGAGACTCCTCGACGATCAAATCGATCGGCTCGCACTCCTCGCGGACGAAGTCGTTTACCCATTCCAACTGCGCGGCCCATTCGGAGTCGGTGGAGAAGTCCCACGCCACTAGTCGTCCTTCCTGCTCTGTCTGGCGACGCCGGCGTCGACCAGCTCGGCGATCGCGTGCTCATCGAGGCCCAATTGCCTCAACACCTGGCAGGTGTGGTTGCCGGGCAGAGCCGACGGAGTCGGTTGTGCCGGAACGGTTTTGGAGAACCGCGGCGCGGGCGCCGGTTGGAGCACTCCGCCGACCTCGACGTACGATCGCCTGGCTACGTTGTGCGGATGATGCGGCGCCTCGCTGATCGAAAGCACGGGCGCTGCGCAGCAATCGGCCGAGTCCAGTTCGCGTTCCCACTCGGCACGTGTCTTCTGTCGAAACCGGGCCGCGAACGTCTCGCGGTGGGCACTCCATGCGGACGGATCGTCGTAGTCCTGCGGGACGTCGACGCCCATTCGCCGGCACAGTTCCGCGTAGAACTGTCGCTCGAGCGCCCCGACCGCCATGTGCTTGCCGTCGGCGGTCTCGTAGACACCGTAGAAGTGCGCCGCGCCGTCGAGAAGGTTGTCGTGCCGGTGATCGCGCCACGTGCCGGCGGCCACCATCCCGTGATACGGAGCCATCAGCGCAGCGGCACCGTCGACCATCGCCACGTCGAGCACTTGACCCTCGCCGGATTCGCGGGCGTGCAGAATCGCGCTCAACAAGCCCACCGCCAAAAGCATTCCGCCGCCGCCGTAGTCGCCGACAAGGTTCAGAGGTGGAACCGGTGTGTCTTGGGTGCCTATTCCGTGCAGCGCGCCCGCCAGTGCGATGTAGTTGATGTCGTGGCCGGCCCGGTCGGCGTACGGACCGTCCTGGCCGTAGCCGGTCATCCGCGCGTACACCAGCCGGCCGTTGACCTGGTGCAGCTCGGCGGGGCCGATGCCCAGCCGCTCAGCCACCCCGGGACGAAAGACGTCGACGAACGCGTCGGCGTCTTCGACCAACCGGTGCACGAGTTCGCGGCCACGCGGGTCCTTGACGTCGAGCGCCACCGAACGCTGGCTGCGGCGCACGGTGTAGTCGATGGGCAACCCGCCGTCCGCCTGACGTGGCTGATCCACCCGCACCACGTCGGCGCCGAGGTCGCCGAGCAGCATGCCGCAGAACGGGCCCGGCCCCAAGCCGCCCATCATCACCACCCGCACGCCGCGCAGCGGCCCGCTCACGACGACCACTTCCGGCGCAGCGCGGCGGCTTCGTCAGTCGCGTGGCTGAGAACCTGGTTGCGGTTCTCGAGCTCCAGGGCCGACGCCAGGCCGGCGGCGTCGGTGTTGACTTGCAGTGCCCGCTTGGTCAGCTGCACACCCAGCGGAGTGAGACCTGCGATGGCAGAAGCGATTTCGAGTGCACTGTCCAGCAGGCGGTCCGCTTCAACCACCCGGCTGACCAGCCCGCGGCGATCAGCCTCCTCGGCGGACACCGTGCGCCCGGTCAGCATCCACTCTGCGGCCACACTCGAGCCGACGATACGGGGCAGAAAATAGCTCATCCCCATTTCCGCTCCCGACAGCCCCAGCAAGATGGCCGCGTTGCCGAATGTTGCTGTGGCAGAGCAGATCCTGATGTCAGCAGCCAGGCAGAGCGCAAGACCGGCGCCGACGCACGGCCCGTTGACCGCCGCGATCACCGGCTGGGGCAGGTCCCGAATCGCTTGAGGCAGTGCGGCCATCGACTCCTGAAACCGCAGCCGCTCGATCGCCGGGTCGTTCGCTTCTGGAGCGCTGTCGCCGAATCCGCGCACATCCATGCCCGAGCAGAAGCCGCGGCCGGTGCCAGTGACCACGACGACGTTGACCGACGTGTCGGTGGAGAGGGCTTGCAACGTTTGCAGGAGTTCGGAGCGCAAGGTCTGGTCGATCGCATTCAGCCGCTCCGGACGGTTCAGCTGCAGCAGGGCGACGCCGGGCCGGACGAAGTCGACGTTGACTGTCGATGGCACCTTCGGACTGTAAAACACCGGTGAATCGCCGCGGGGATACGGTCGGGGCCAGCCCACCGGGCCTGCGGGGTCGGGGGTCATCGCGACTTGTCGATGATCGCGTCGGCGAACCGCTCGATCGCTGCCCGGTAGCGGCCGACGTCGCCTCCGGATTGAACGCCGGCGTCGGTGGCCCACGGACTGCACATGACTGCGGTGATGCCGATGTCCTCGGCGCGCTTGTAGAGGTCGGGCGTCGGCGGTTCCAGCAACGCCAGCATGATCTCGAACGGCTCGCCTTCGCGGCCGTACTCGCGGCGTAAGTCTGTCAGCCTTCTCGCGTATCCGGCGGCGTCGTCCCAGCCGTAGGCGTAGCCAACCCAGCCGTCGCACAGACGCGCCGCGCGGCGCAGCGCCGCCTCGGACTCGCCGCCGCACAGGATCGGCACGGGCTGAGCGGGGTGGGGCTCGATCATCATCTCGGGCACCTGGTAGTGCACGCCGTTCCACGACACCCAGCCGCCGCCCCACAGCGCCCGCAGCGCGGGGATCATCTCGTCGAGCCGCCGGCCGCGGGTGTGGAACTCCTGGCCCATCAGCGCGTATTCCTCACGCATCCAACCGACTCCGACGGCAAGAGACACCCGGTCCTGCGACAGCACCGCAGCCGTCGCCACCTGCTTGGCGACCTCCAACAGCGGCCGCGCCGGTGCGACGTACACCGCGTTCGAGAACCGCAGCCGCGTGGTGACGGCGGCCATCGCGCCGATGAGCACCCACGAATCCGGCCATGCGGTTTCCGGCGGCCACGGCGGCACGCCTTGCGGAGACGGATAGCGCGAGGTCAGCGTTCGCGGATAGATCAGGTGATCGGAGGTGACGATCCCGTCGTACCCGGCTTCGTCGAGCATGGTCGCGACCGCGATCACGTCGGTGGGCGCCATGAACGCTGTGCCGGCCCAGAACTTCATCGCCGGTAGGCCGTGACGTTGGCGACGAGCGCGACGGCGCCGTCGTCGCATATTGCCTGTGCTGTCGCGACGCCGCTTCGCCGTCCCGCATGCAAAACCTCTGCGGTGTAACGGGATTCGGCGCCGCCGCGGAACGGGCGCAGGTAGTTCACGCGAAGCGACGCGGTGTCGAGCGGACCGTCGGGGCGGCCGGCGCTGAGTGCAGCTGACGCGGCGAGTTCCAATCCGGCAGCAGCAATTCCGCCGTGCACGATGCCCATGCTGTTGTCGAGTGCCGCGTGGGGGTCTTGGCACAGCACCGGCGGATCGCCCTGTTCGATGCGCAGCGCCATGATCTCTGCCAGCCCAGTCGGCGTCGGGTGCGCCGTCGTCTGTTTCGGCGCCTGCGGGAAGTGGCCGGGAAGCCGAATGTGAACCGATCGCACGGTGCCCACACCGACGATCGCGTCACGGTGGGTGACGTCGCAGACTCCCAGCGACGTGCTGCCCTTCGGGCCGACTGGCCGTGCCGTGCCCACGACGGGGATGTCGGGCGCCTGCGCGATCGCCGCCAGCGCGTCGGGCGCGAGGTCCAGCGTCAGCTCGCTGGACACCGTCCACTCGTCGGGGCCGCGGCGATAGTGGTTGACCAGTCCGGCGACGAAGTCGACGAGCACGGCCAGCGGCGCGACGGTGGGCGCGCCGGTCACCGGGTTGACGAGGCCGGCCATCGGGATCGCACCCACGAACGGGTCGGGGCTGTCGACGAGGGTCTCCATGCCGAACCTGCCCAGCGGGGTGTTCGGTGGGTGCAGCATCGCGGTCAAGGGTAATCATGGCCTCATGGCCGACGACGCACTGGACGAGTTGTACTGGGTGACGCCGGACAAGTTCACGGCCACCCGCAGCAGACTCGCGGCCGCCGCGAAGGATCGCGGTGACACGCAGGCCGCCAAGCAGATCACCGCCGCCCGCAAGCCCACGCAGGCTGCGTGGGTGGTCAATCGGCTTGCCCTCAGCCACGGCAAGGCCACACAGCGGCTCAGGGATCTGGGCGAACGGTTACGCCAGGCGCACTCCGCGTTGGAAGGCGACCGCATCCGCGAACTTTCCGCCGAACAACGCAAGCTCATCGACGAGCTGTCGCGGACGGCATTTGACGCCGCGGAGATCGACGACCCGTCGGCGGCGCTGCGCGAGGACGTGACGGCCACCTTGCAAGCCGCGGTTGCGGACGCCGACGTGGCCGCGCGGCTGGGTCGGCTGACCAAGCCCGAACAGTGGTCGGGCTTCGGTGATTTCGCGTTGGCGGCTTCAGTGGCCGCTTCGAAGCCGGACGTCGAACGAGAGCCGGATCAGACGGAGATCAAGCGAGCGCGGGCCGCTGCGACCGCGGCGGAACAGGCGAAGGCCCAAGCCGATGAGGCGGTCGCGGCGGCGCGTCGGCGCTACGACGAAGCCGAACGGGACCTGCGCGCCGCTGAAGACGCCAGCCGCGACGCCGCAAAGCAGCTGAAAGATGCGCGGGCGCAGCTGAAGCGGGCGGGCGGCTGATCGCCGAGCCGGTAGCCAGCGCGGGAAATCACGAGAGCGGGCCGCGTGGAATACCGTTTCGGCGCCCAGCGTGGGTGGCTAGACCTCGATGCGCGAGCCCATCACCACGGTGCGGTCCAACGGCAGGCCGAAGAACGCGGCGGCATCGGCGGTGATGTACGACGTGGCAATGAACAACTTCTTGCGCCACTTGGCCATCGTCGGCGCGTTGCCCGTCACCAGCTCCAGCTTCGACAGGAAATACGACGCGTTCTCGACGGCGAGTTTGCCCTCGGTCTCGCTGGGATCCAGCAGCCGTAAAGTCCTTGGCACATTGGGTCTTTCCATGTATCCGAACCTGGCGTTGACGTGGAGGATGCCGTCTTTGGCATAACCCAGATCGTCGATCTGCGCGCGCTCGTCGTCCGGGATACGCGGCACGGGCAGAGTGTCGAGCGACAAGATCACGACGTGCTCGTGCAGCACGCGGTTGTGTTCGACGTTGGCCCGCAATGCCAGCGGGGCGGTTTCACTGCCGCGGTTCAAGAACACGGCCGTGCCCGGAATGCGGACCAGTGGCGGCTGCCGGTGCGTGATCTCGTCGATGAACCCGCGAAGCGGACCTTCGGCTTGCGCACGCGCCCGCGTCACGATCTCGCGGCCGCGCTGCCAGGTGGTCATCACCGTGAACGCCGTGATGCCGATCAGCAGTGGCAGCCATGCGCCATGCACGAGTTTGGTGAGGTTCGCGGCGAAGAACATCAGGTCGACGGCCAGCAGCGTGCCCCCGCCAATGAGCACCAGCCACAACGGAGTTCGCCATCGCGTGTAGGCGAGGTAGAAGAACAGCAGCGTCGTGATCGTGATCGTTCCGGTCACCGCCATGCCGAACGCGTAGGCCAGCGCACTGGAGCTGCGGAACGCGAACACCAGCGTGAGCACCGCGACCAACAGCATCCCGTTGATCCACGGCACATAGATCTGCCCGACCGTCGATTCCGACGTGTGAGCAATCCGCAGACGCGGCAGATAACCGAGTTGCGCGGCCTGCGACGCCACCGAATACGCCCCGGTGATGACTGCCTGTGATGCGATGACCGTCGCGGCAGTGGCCAACAGCACCATCGGAATTCGCGCCCATTCCGGGGTGAGAAGAAAAAACGGCGCGCTGCGGTTCTTCTCGTCGCCGAGCAGCAACGCCCCCTGACCGAAATAGCTCAGTGTGCAGGCCGGCAGCACCAGAAGCAGCCAGGCTCGGACGATCGCCGGCCGCCCGAAGTGGCCCATGTCCGCGTAGAGCGCTTCGGCGCCGGTCACTGCGAGCACCACTGCCGCCAAAGCGAAAAACGCGATGTGGAAGTGACCGGCGATGAACGCCAGCGCATACGTCGGCGACAACGCCTTGAGGATCAGCGGGTGGTCGACGATGCTGCGTATCCCACATGCGCCGATCGCCACGAACCAGACGATCATCACCGGTCCGAACAACCGGCCGACGGTGCCTGTGCCCCGTCGCTGCACGGAGAACAACAGCACGATGATCACCGCGGTGATCGGTACCACCCAATCCTCGAAGCCCGGCTCGACCACCTTGAGACCTTCGACGGAGGACAGCACCGAGATCGCGGGGGTGATCATGCTGTCGCCGAAGAACAGTGCGGCGCCGAAGATTCCGAGACTGGCCAGGATCACCGCCGTGCGAGGACGCCTGCCGGTGGCCCACTTCCGCACCAGCGTGATCAGCGCCATGATGCCGCCCTCGCCGTGGTTGTCGGCGCGCATCACCAGCGTGACGTACGTCAGCGTGACGATGATCATCACCGACCAGAAGATCAACGACACAATGCCGTAGATGTTGTGCTCTGAGATCGGTACCGGGTGCGGATCGTGCGGGTTGAACACCGTCTGGATCGTGTAGATCGGGCTGGTGCCGATGTCGCCGAACACCACGCCGAGGGCTCCCACCGTCAACCCCAGCCGCGCCGTCTGTGCACCGCTGGCCGCGCGGGGCTCGAAGTCGGTCGTGGATTCGGTGCGCACCGCAAACCGTCCTTTCGTCAGCTTCGCCGAGCGTGAGCACAGCGCGGAAGATGGGCCGTAATTTCGCACTGTGCTCACGTTCGGTGTAACTCAGTGCGGCGGCTCAGCGCACCGTCGCGAAGAATTTTCGGACGTCTTCGACGAACAGCTCCGGCTGCTCGAACGCGGCGAAGTGCCCGCCGCGCGGCATCGCGGTCCAGTGCGTGATGTTGTACTTGGGCTCACACCAGTGCCGCGGAGGGCGCACGACCTCCTTCGGGAAAGACGCTATGCCCGTGGGTAATTCGACGCGGCCGGAGCTGCCGAAGTAGTTGTAGCTTTCCCAGTACATCCGGGCCGATGATGCGGCCGACGCCGTCACCCAGTACGTCATCACGTTGTCGAGCAGCTCGTCTTTGGTCAGCGCGTTCTCCGGATGCCCGTCGCAGTCCGTCCAGGCCCAGAACTTCTCGACGATCCAGGCCAGCTGGCCGACCGGGGAATCGACCAGCCCGTAGCCGACCGTTTGCGGACGCGTCGACTGTTGCTTGGAGTAACCCGAATCCCACTTGTCGTAGTAGCGCATGGCTTTCAGCGCTTGCTTCTCCTCCGGTGTCGGATCACTGAGATCGCCTGGCGGAAAAGCGATCGCGAAGTTGAGGTGGATTCCCACGCAGTGGTTGGTCGCGCCGTTGCGGCCGATCGCCGTCGTCACCGCGGCGCCCCAGTCGCCGCCTTGCGCGCCGTAGCGGTCGTAGCCCAGCCGGGTCATCAACGTCTCCCACGCGTCGGCCACCTTGTCGACGCCCCATCCCGTGGTGGTCGGCTTGCCTGAGAACCCGTAGCCCGGCAGAGACGGGCAGACCACGTGGAATTCGGCTTTGAGCGGCTCGATCACCTTTTGGAACTCCACGACCGAGCCGGGCCAGCCGTGGGTGATGATCAGCGGGAACGCGTCGTCGTTCGGGGAGCGCTGATGGATGAAGTGGATGGTCAGCCCGTCGATCTCGGTGGTGAACTGGTCGAATCGGTTCAGGGCGGCTTCGCGGGAGCGCCAGTCGTACCCGTCGGCCCAGTACTCGGCGAGTTCGCGGGTGTAGGCCAGCGGGATGCCCTGGCTCCAGTCGTCGACGGTTTCGCGCTCCGGCCATCGGGTGTGGGCCAGCCGGCGTCGCAAGTCGTCGAGGACGTCGTCGGGAACGTCGATGCGGAAGGGCTTGATCTCGGTCATGGCTCCAGCCTCGCGCGCGGGCAGAAATCTCAGGCGGTGGCTTTGACTTTCGCGGCCGCCGACTCCGGCATCGGCTCGTAACGGGTGAACGTGCGGGTGAACGAGCCCGCACCGTGGGACAGCGAGCGCAGGTCGATCGCATACCGGGTCAGCTCCACTTCGGGCACCTCGGCCTTGATCATCGTCCGGTTGTCGCCGACGTTATCGGTGCCGAGCAAGCGGCCGCGCCGGCCGGACAGGTCGCTCATCACCGCGCCCACCAGATCGTCGGGCACCACCACCGACACCGTGTCCACCGGTTCGAGAAGGTTGATCTTCGCCGCGGCGGCCGCCTCCCGCAGCGCCAGCGCACCGGCCATCTGGAACGCCATGTCGCTCGAGTCGACGCTGTGGGCCTTTCCGTCGAGCAGCGTCACCCGGATGTCGACAACGGGATAACCTGCGGCAACGCCCTTTTCCATCTGTGCGCGCACGCCCTTCTCCACGCTGGGGATGAACTGGCGAGGCACCGCGCCGCCGACGACCTTGTCGACGAACTCGAATCCCGAGCCCTCCGGCAGCGGCTCCACCTCGATGTCGCAGACGCCGTACTGGCCGTGTCCGCCGGACTGCTTGACATGGCGGCCGTGGCCTTTTGCCTTGCTGCCGAACGTTTCTCGCAGCGGCACCCGCAGTTCGACGGTGTCAACTGTGACCCCGAAGCGGTTGGCGAGCGCGTCGAGGACCACACCGGCGTGCGCTTCGCCCATGCACCACAACACAATCTGGTGGGTTTCCTGGTTCTGCTCGATACGCAAAGTCGGGTCCTCGGCGGCCAACCGCTGCAGGCCCACCGACAGCTTGTCTTCGTCGGTCTTCGCGTGCGCCTGCACCGCCACCGGCAGCAGCGGCTCGGGCATCGACCATGGTTTGAGCACCAGCGGTTCGCCCTTGTCCGACAACGTGTCTCCGGTCTCTGCCCGGGTGAGCCGGCCGATCGCGCAGATGTCGCCGGCGATGACGGCCGGGGCGGGCCGCATCTGCTTGCCCAGCGGAAACGACAGCGGCCCGATGCGTTCGTCTTCGTCGTGGTCGGCGTGGCTGCTGTGCTCGTAGAACTGACTGAAGTGACCCGAGACGTGCACCGTCGCATCGGGTCGGATGGTGCCGGAGAACACGCGCACCAGGCTCACCCGCCCGACGTACGGGTCGGAGGTCGTCTTGACCACCTCGGCCAGCAACGGGCCGGCCGGGTCGCAGGTGAGGTGCGTGCGGGCGGCACCCTGAGGCGTGAACACCTCCGGCAGCGGATGCTCTAGCGGTGACGGGAAGCCGCTGGTCGCCACCTCCAGCAACTCGAGCGTTCCGACGCCGGTACTGCTGCAGACCGGAATGACCGGGAAGAACGACCCACGCGCGACCGCCTTCTCCAGGTCCTCGATCAGCACCGCCTGGTCGATCTCCTCACCGCCGAGGTAGCGGTCCATCAACGACTCGTCCTCCGACTCCTCGATGATGCCTTCGATCAGCGAGCCACGGGCATCTTCGATCCGGTCGGCATACGACGAATCTGGTTCTCGCACTTCATGTTTGCCGTCTTTGTACAGGAAACAGCGCTGGGTCAGCAGTCCGAGCAAGCCGTTGTCGACCGGAAGATAAAGCGGCAACACCTTGTCGCCGAACACGTCCCGGGTGGCGGCCAGCGCGTTCTCGTAATTGGCACGCGGGTGGTCGAGCTTGGTCACCACCACCGCCCGCGGCATGTTCACCTGGTCGCATTCCTGCCACAGCATCTTGGTGGGCTCGTCGACGCCCTCGTTGGCGGCTATCACGAACAGCGCGCAATCGGCGGCTCGCAGGCCGGCGCGCAGCTCGCCCACGAAGTCGGCGTAGCCGGGGGTGTCGATCAAGTTCACCTTGACGCCGTCGTGCATCAGCGGCGCGACCGCCAGCCCCACCGAACGTTGCTGGCGGATCTCGGCGTCGTCGAAGTCGCAGACTGTAGTGCCGTCGACCACCGATCCTGCTCGCGGAAGCACCCCCGCGGCCACCAGCAGCGCCTCGACGAGTGTGGTTTTACCGGCCCCCGACGGTCCCACCAGGACCACATTGCGGATGGCCGCCGGGCTGTCCACGACCGGCGCGGCACCACCCCCTTTGGCTGTGCTGGTCTTGTCTGCCACGGCATTCCTCCGAGCGCTTTCGTTGCCACCGGATGTGTAGTCCACAATTCCCCCAAGCACCCTTCGAGCACAAGGACCAACCGGCTATGCCGTCACGCGACCGCGACGAGTCGGGCAACGCCCGCAATGCGCGTCCCCGCGACGCGTTGGGCCGGCCGCTTCCGCGCGGCAGCCAGGGCGTGCCCCGCATCCCCGACGACCTCGACCTCGCGCCGGCCGAAACCCTGCGCTACGCCCAAGACCTCCTGGACCGGGGGTTCGCGTTCAACGCGCACGAGGTGCTGGAGGCCGCCTGGAAGACCGGGCCCGCCGAAGAACGCATGCTGTGGCAGGGGCTGGCTCAACTGGCGGTCGGGATCACTCACATCCAGCGCGGAAACCCAAGGGGCGCAAGCGCACTGCTCGACCGCGCGGCGGCCCGGCTGAAATCGAGCGCGCGCCCGGTGCCGCACGGGATCGACGCCGACGGGCTGGTGCGTCACGCCGAGCATCTGAGTGCCGACGTGCGCGCGGGCGCTGACATCGCACCGGAGCGGCTGCGACCGCGTCTAGTGGTCAGCGCGGCGGGTCGCCCCGCCACATGAAGCTGTTGACGTAGGCGGCCATATCCAGCGCGAGCTCAAGATTCACGCCCGACGGCTGGCCGGTGCCGAAGTCCGGCGTGAAGCGGTGGTACGGGCCGACGGCCGCGGCGATCAGCGCCAGATCGTTCTTCACCGCGACCATCACCAGCACGCGCAGCCGCATGAAGTTGCCCGCCGCGTCTTGTGGATACACGTCAGCCACTTCTCCGTAGCCCAGCTGGTAGCCGACCATCGCGTTCGGGATCTCGTAGTCCTTGACCGCGTCGGGATAGGTCTCGTCGAGCAGCTCGTGCGCGATGTCGGCCGGCTGCCGGCCCAGTGCCGGCTCGCCGAACAGCTGCATGGTGCCGCCGTCGCCGCCGGTGAACTCCGCGGTCACGCCGTTCGGTTTCGTGCTGACGCGGTAGGCGGTGCCCGGACCGGGGTACGCCACGGAGAACGCACCGTCGCCAGACAAGAAGCGCGGCAACCGTTCCACCGGTTTTCCAAGTGGCGGCTGGCCGCAGTCCGGTGGGCAGACGTACCGCGGTGCCGGTGGGGTGAGCAATTCGAACGCCAGCACCACGCCGACGATCACCACGGCCACCCCGACCAGAAGCTGCAACAGCACCCGGCGATGCGAGGTGTGCCGCAGGGGCGCCGCCGCATAGGAGCCCGCCGGCAGCGCGTAGCCAGGCAACACCGACTGAGCGAGGGACGCGGGCGCGCTCACGGACCCTCCGCGCTCGGCTCGATCCGCACGGGCCGGTGTCGCCGCCTTTCGGTGCGTGACATGCGGGACGACGCGCGGATGGCCACGCCACAATGCGGGCAGAACGCCATGTCGGGAATCACGTGCCTGCAGTGCTCGCACAACAGCGGCTGGGAGCTCACCGGCTCTTGTGCTTCACGCAGCAGCGCCATGTGCAGCACCATCCGCAGGGCCAGCAGCATCACCAGCGCAACCGCCAAATGCACCACCAGCTGCCATGTTTCGGGGACAGGCGACGCATCGGTCAGCCCGACGATCGCGTAGGCGACGAGTATGGTCGCCGTGGCAGGCAGTGGATGTGCCAGCGCCTGACCCCGATGTTGATGTGCTGCAACGGGTTTGGTGAACCACAGGGCCGCGCCGAGCATGCCGCCGGCCGTCGCGGCGACAAGCGACATCGCCACGCCGCGGATGACGGCTTCGGCGATCAGCCCGACGATCGGGCGGTCGGTGGCCATCAACCCGGTGGCGAACTGCGGCGTCAACCGCGTGAGCGTGGCAGCAGCGGTGAAGCTCATCGCCGTAATCGCGCCTACGAGGAAGCCGTCCAACGACTCGCGAGGGCCGGCACTCGACAGCCGCGCCGCCACGGCCGGCAGCAGCATCACCAGTGCACCGCCGACCGGGATGAGAAGCCCCTCCCACAGCGGCTGCTTGAACTCCATGCCGGTGCGAAACGCGACGTCGTAGCTGCGGGCGATGACTGCGCCGGTCAGCCACGCCCAGCCGACGCCCAGGACGATCGCCAGAGCCGTACTGAACAGCAGGGCGCGCCGCGGCAGATCGCGGTAGGTGTGCGACTCGAGCAGATAGAGATGGAACAGCAGCGGCAATCCGAGCACGCTGACCCCAATCAACGGCGCCTGCCACCGCAGCGCCGAGAACGCGGCCAACGCTGCCACCAGCACCGCCAATCCGATCCGGAACGGCGCCTGAGAGCGGTGGTGCAGATGCGGAAACAGCGAGCTCGTCACCGATGGCAGCAACACGTGCTGGCTCGGTGCCGCACTGAACGCCCGCAACCGCAGCCACGCCGGCCCGTCACCGCGCTGCGCCACCAGGTGTGAGCCGCAGTAGCCACAGAACGCGCCCGCGGGCACGTCGGTTTCGCACACCGGGCACGCGGTGGTCGGCACCTCGCCGGTACTCATCACGCAGCCTTCTGGATGTCGAGTATGTTGCGGGCCAGGTTCTCCACGTTGGGCGGCCCCAGCCCGGTGATCAGGTCGTATCCGGGGGTGGCCACGTCCACTGCGTTCGCACCGAGCGACACGTCGCGAAACGCCGGGCGCGACGCCCCGGCCGCCACGCGGTACAGCAGCGGGTTCACCGCGCCCAACGCATGCCCGCTGTTGGCGATCAAATACTGATTCATCACTGCGGCGAGCCCGGCCCAGATCGGTGCCGCCTGCGAGGTGCCGCCGCCGACCAGCACCTGCTGGCCGAACACGATCCGCAGTCCGGTGAACGGGTCTGCGGCCGCGGCGACGTCGGGAGACAGCCGGTGGGTGCCATCTCGCGCCGACGTGACACCCTGTTGCCATCCGGGGCGTGCGAAGAGCGCCGACACGCCGCCGCTGCTGCCGGTTGTCAGAGGCGAGTTCACCCACGCCTGCTCGGCCAGCCACACCCCGTTCTCGTCGAGCGACAACGCCGTGCCACCCACTGCGGTCATCTCCGGCAACGACGAAACTGCATCCAGCCCAACATCATTCGGCCCCGGTGGGGATGACCAGTCGTCACCGCCCTTGCACTGCAGGCCGCCGTTGTCGCCGGTGGCTGCGAATGCTGTGGTGCCGCGGGCCTGCGCCTTGGCGAGCGCCGCGCGGACCGGCGCGAGATCGGCGGCAGTCAACAGCCGGTCACACGCCCAGCCGATCGACAGGCTCCAGACCGCGCCCGGGAAGCGTCGATCGGCGTCTTCGAACATCGCCGAAATCTTCTCGAAATTGCCGTCGCCTTGAAGTGTCGGCACGGCATTGACCACCACCAGCTGCGCGTCCGGGGCGACCGCATGGGCGACCTCGAGATCCATCGTGGTCTCGCCGGTCGGCTTGCCCGGTTGACCGCCGATCAGCACCAGTGCGAACGTCGGCAGGCCTGATTGCTGTGCGAACGTATCGAGGTCGGCTTGGTCGAAACCGTCGAATTCGAAGAACACGATGGTGGCGCCTTTACCGGTGAAGCCTTGAGCAGCAAGGCTATTCGCGTTGTAAGCCGTCAACAGCTCGATTGGGGTCAGGCCCGGCTGGCGACCGGTCAGCGGCACGGGCGGGCGTGCCGTGTGGTGTGGTGTATAGCCGAGGATCCTTCCGATGCCGCTCACTTCGAGGTCCAGCGAAGCCGGCATGGACGGCTGCTGCGGCGACGCGTAGAACACCTGACCGCGCCGCCCGCGGTACTCGTGCACCGCTACGTCGAACGTCTGGGCGACGGCGCTAGCTGCGCCCTCGACGATCGCCCAGGTGTCACCGGGACGCCACCGCACCGACAGCGCGTTGTCGCGCGCCCAAGCCGTCAACGCTTGCGGTCGGCTTGCATCCCGCAGCATGACAGTCATCTGCACCTCGCCGGTGGTCGCGTTCCCGAGATCGGTTGAGGCACTGATCAACAATGCCAGTGGGCCGTCGACCACGCGTGAACCCGGCGACGACGGACGCAGGTCGGATGCGGCGCTCAGCAACACAACCACGGCCCCGAACACCCGCATCCAGCGGGTCCACGCGGACCTCGACGTCTGCGCCGGCTTCGCGACCGCTCCTACGACCTACTCGTGACTGCGCTTGTGCGTCGACACGGTGGGCATCGGCTGAACCGGCGTGGGCGTGAACAGGTTCGGTCCGTTGGGGCTGATGTCGTGCTGTGTCGGCGACACCGGCGGCGGAGTAGTGGTGGTAGTCGTCGTGGTGGTGGAAGGCGTTGTGGTGGAGGGCTTTTCCTCACCTTTGCCGCCGCAACCGGCGGTCAGACCGCCCATCGCGATCAGGGCGCCGGCACCCGCGACGGCTGCCCAACGCGTGACCGAACGTGACCTCATCGCGGTTCCCGTCTGTAGGTGTGGCACTGTACTGGCACGCTACCGCAGATCAGCGGCCATGGCGGCCAGTTGACCACCGTCGCACGCTGCGGCAGACCGAAGATCGAGGAGGCTCCTCATGGTCCAGCTCCACGTGCAGCGCACGATCGCGGCGCCGCCACAGGAGGTCTTCGACTGGCTGGCCGATCCAGCCAATCTGACCGCCGCTCCGCTGGCTTTGACAGCTGGCTATACGAACGACTCGCCGGCGCCCGGCGTAGGAGCTCTGCGCGAGGTGACTGGGCTGGGCCTGTGGTTTCGCGAGCGGATCACCGGCTACGACCCGCCGCACAGCTACTCGTATCTGATCCTGCGTGCGTTTCCGCCCATTGCCCACGACGGCGGAACACTGACGCTGACGCCCGTGCAAGACGGAACACGCGTCGACTGGAGGAGCAGCTACACCCACCCGGTGCACGGCGGCGGCAAATTGATGGAGGCGGTCAGCTCGCGACTGCTGCGGTCGAGCTTCGCCGCGATACTGGCGGCGTGCGCGAAGGCATTGGAAAGGCAGCGATGACGAACTATCCGGAGTCGCCGCGTGAGGCCGCGCGGCGGTTCACTCCCCAGCTCACCGAGTTGATCAACGATCCGCTGTACTCGGACGTCTGGACTGACGAACGCCTCAGCCCGCGCGACCGCAGCATCGCGACGCTGGCCGCGCTGACGGCGCTCTACCGCCCCGACGAACTGCCCGCGCATCTGCGCCGCGCCGTCGACAACGGTCTGACGCACGACGAGATCTCAGCGCTGATCACCCATGTCGCGTTCTACGGTGGTTTCCCGGCCGCGATCTCGGCGTCGATCATCGCCGCCGATACCCTGTTGGGCGACGAGGGCTGACGTCACAACGACCGGCGGACCAATTCGATTGTGGCCGAACGCAATTGCTCGACCGAAGCGATAGCTGACGCGAACCCGACTCGCGTATAGGCCCTTCCGCGGGGCGTGGTGACTCTCAGGTCGAGCCCGTAGCGGTCGACGCCGGTGCAGGTGGCGGACTGCGCGTCGGGATATCCGCCGAGCACCCGTGCCATCGAGGTCAGCGAGTCGGCGTGGTCGGCGTTGAGGTGTTCGATCGCCGCCGCGGCCAGTGGCTTCACCGGATCCGGCGCTGCGGCCAGGTACTCCGCACCCGTCGTCGAATCCATCCGGCCGTAGCCTCCCACCCAGCGCACCCGCTGCACGCGCAGCACCCACAGTGAGAAGTCGCTGTAGTCGATGTAGTACTTGGCCGCGGGCACCGCAGCGAGATGGGCGCTGCGGGCCGCATCGAGTTCGTCGCCAACCGGCCGTTCAGCTCTGCCCGCCAACGTGATTCGGGCATTGGCCAGTGGGTCGGTGTCTGCGCTGGGGGCGACGATCGACAGGCTCGCGCGGGGATCGTGGTCGAGGTTGCGGCCGTGCTCGGCCATCCGCGACACGCACAACACCGGCGCGCCGTGCAACAGACCGTAGGTGACCAGCGACGCCCACGGATCACCGCCCGTGGTCAGCGTGGCCAAGGTGGCGGTGTTGGTGGACCCCGCGATGGTGCGGGCTTCCTCGGCAGCCGACGGTCGGCGGGGATTGACGACCGGCGCCAGGGGCGGCGGCACCGAGGGCGCGTCGCCCGGATCGCCGTGATCGCGCGTCACGTCGGCACGATACCCCGGCCACAGCGGCCTCAGCTTTCTGTCTACGCCGAGCAGCTGCCGGGTAACACCTTCCTCGAGCTGACGTCAATCGAGAAGAGGTGTCCCGATGTCATCGACCACGGTGGCCGACTTCGTGCTGGAACGACTCCGCGACTGGGGAGTCGAGAAAGTCTTCGCGTACGCGGGCGATGGCATCAACGGCCTGCTCGGCGCCTGGGGTCGCGCCGACAACAACCCGAAGTTCATCCAGGCTCGCCACGAAGAGATGTGTGCGTTCGAGGCGGTGGGCTATGCGAAATTCAGCGGCCGCATCGGTGTCTGCGCGGCGACGTCGGGGCCGGGCGCGATCCACCTGCTCAACGGGCTCTACGACGCGAAGCTAGACCGCGTTCCGGTGCTCGCGATCGTCGGGCAGACCAACCGCAGCGCCATGGGCGGCTCATACCAGCAAGAGGTCGACCTGATGAGCCTGTTCAAAGACGTCGCCAGCGACTACATCCAGACGGTGACGGTGCCCGAGCAGCTGCCCAACGTGCTCGACCGCGCGATCCGCACCGCGTTGACCCGGCGCGCGCCGACGGCCGTCATCATCCCCGCCGACGTGCAAGAGCTCGACTACTCGCCGCCGTCACACGCGTTCAAGATGGTGCCGTCGAGCGTGGGCTTCGAATGGCCGGTCGTCACACCAGACCCCGACGGTGTGCGCCGGGCCGCGGAGGTGCTCAACGCCGGCAACCGGGTGGCGATGTTGATCGGCTGCGGTGCGCGAGGTGCCGCGGCCGAGGTCACCGAGGTTGCCGACATGCTCGGCGCCGGCGTCGCGAAAGCCCTTCTCGGAAAAGACGTTCTGTCCGACGAGTTGCCGTGGGTGACCGGCTCGATCGGCCTGCTGGGCACCCGGCCGAGCTACGAAATGATGCGCGACTGCGACACGCTGTTGACGGTCGGGTCCAGCTTCCCCTACACCCAGTTCCTGCCCGGCTTCGACCAGGCCCGTGGCGTCCAGATCGACATCGATCCGGCGCTGATCGGGATGCGCTACCCCAACGAGGTCAACCTCGTCGGCGACGCCGCCGCAACGCTGCGGCAGCTGCTGCCGCTGCTGCAGCGCAAAGAAGACCGGTCGTGGCGCGAGAAGATCGAAGACAACGTCGCCCGGTGGTGGGAGACCATGGCGATGGAGGCCCGCGTCAAAGCCGACCCGATCAACCCGATGCTGCTGTTCGCGGAGCTGTCGAAGCGCTTGCCGCCCAACGCGATTGTCAC
The DNA here is from genome assembly GCF_059812765.1 of Mycobacterium sp. NGS39. NCBI lineage: Bacteria > Bacillati > Actinomycetota > Actinomycetes > Mycobacteriales > Mycobacteriaceae > Mycobacterium > Mycobacterium sp. NGS39. Next base: position 49,893 of record NZ_JCALDH010000001.1, read on the forward strand.
CGCGGACTCGGGGTCGTCGGCCAATTGGTATGCCCGGCAGCTGAAGTTCCGCGACGGCGTGCGCGGATCGCTGTCCGGCACGCTGGCCACGATGGGTCCCGGCGTGCCGTACGGCATCGGCGCGAAGTTCGCCCACCCCGACCGGCCGGCGATCGTGTTCGCGGGCGACGGCGCGATGCAGATGAACGGCATGGCCGAGCTCATCACGATCGCCCACTACTACAAGGAGTGGTCCGACCCGCGGATCATCGTCGCCGTGCTGCACAACAACGACCTGAACCAGGTGACCTGGGAGATGCGGGCAATGGGTGGATCGCCGAAATTCCCTGAGTCGCAGACACTTCCGGACGTGGATTACGCCGCGTTCGCGGCCAGCCTGGGCTTCGGATCGGTGACGGTGACCGCGCCCGACCAGATCGCGCCGGCATGGGACCAGGCGTTGGCGGCCGACCGGCCCACCGTGCTCGACGTGCACTGCGATCCCGACATCCCGCCGGTGCCGCCGCACGCGACCTTCGAGCAGATGAAAGACGCCGCGACGGCTGTGCTGAAGGGTGACGAGAACGCGTTCGGGATCCTCAAGGAGGGCATCAAGGTCAAGGCGCAGGAGTTCCTACCCCACCGCGACACCGCGAAGCAATGAGCGCGGTTGCGGCCGAGACCGCAGTCCGCGCGGTGGACGCCGCGGCGTACACGATCCCGACGGATGCGCCCGAGGCCGACGGCACGTTCACGTGGACGTCGACCACGCTGGTGCTCGTGACGGTCCACGCGGCCCGCCAGGTGGGTGTCGGATGGACATACGGGCCCGCGGTCTGCGCCAACTTCGTGCGCGACGAACTCGCCGGCGTTGTGTGCGGACACGACGCGCTCGACGTCGGCGGCGCCTTCGACGCGATGGTGAAGTCAGTGCGCAATGCCGGCCGGCCCGGCGTGGCCGGGTATGCGATTTCGGCTGTCGACGTTGCGCTGTGGGACCTCAAGGCCCGCCTGCTCGGCCTGCCGCTGCACCGACTCCTCGGCGCTGTGCGTGCCGACGTCGCGATCTACGGCAGCGGCGGCTTCACCAGCTACGACGACACCCGCCTCACCGAGCAGCTCAGCGGTTGGGTGCACCAGCGGCAGATACCACGCGTCAAGATCAAGATCGCCGAGTCGTGGGGTCGTGACACGGCTCGCGATCTTCGTCGAATGACCTTGGCGCGCAGGGTCATCGGTGGTGCTGAACTGTTCGTCGACGCCAACGGCGGCTACACCGGCAAGCAGGCGGTGCGCGTCATGGGGGAGGCCTCCGGGCTCGGCGTCACATGGTTCGAGGAGCCGGTGTCATCCGACGACCTCGCAGGCTTGCGCGCGGTGCGTGCCGCCGTGGACGCCGACGTCGCGGCGGGGGAATACGGCAGCGATCTCACGTATTTCCGGCGCATGTGCGCCGCCGAGGCAGTCGACTGCCTGCAAGTCGACGCGTCCCGGTGCGGGGGCATCAGCGAATGGCTGCGTGCGGCCGCCGTGGCAGCCGCGCACGGGCTGGAGGTGTCCGGGCACTGCGCGCCGCATCTGCACGTGCATGCGGCGGCTGCGACGCCGAATCTGCGTCACCTCGAGTGGTTCCACGACCACGTGCGGATCGAGTCGCTGGCGTTCGACGGGACGCTGGATCCAACCGGCGGAACGGTCGAGCCGAAGTCGGCGGAGATCGGCCACGGCCTCAGCGTGCGCCGCGCCGACCTAGAGCGGTACCGGCAGGCCTAGCGCCGGTAGGCGTCGATCAGCCAGACCGCCATGGTCCTGGCGCGCCGGGCGGCCTCCAAGTCGCCTTCGGCGGCCGCGACGATGCTGCCTTTCATCAAGACGTTGAACGACAACGAGAACTCGTCGGGGTCGCGCAGGCCCGCGCGTTGCGCACGCTCTCGCACGATCATGCGGATGTTGTCGAGGTGCGCGATGCAGGCTTGCCCGATCGGCCCCTCGGCGCCCATCTCCATCAAGACTTTGACGAACGAGCACGCCTCGTAGTCCGTGCGCTGGTGAAACCAGTCGTGGAACACGTCGAAGATCGCCAGCAGTTGGCCCTCGGGATCGTCGGCGCGTTGCGCCGACTGCCGGTCGACGATGTCGACTGTCCACTGCTGTTCGCGTTCTTTCAGGAACGCCAGCACCAGCTCGTCCTTCGACGGGAAATGCCGGTACAGGGTGGTCTTGGCGACGTTGGCCTTTTCCACCACTTCGTCGACTCCGACGTCGCGGATGCCGCGCCGGGTGAACAGCTCGTACGCGGTCGCGATGATCCGCTCACGCGCGTCGGCTGACTGGGTGACGCTCATCAGCGAATCCTCTCTCAGGTTTGTCCCGGATCGGTACGGGTAGTCTACGCTACAGACAGGTCTGTAGCGCTGGGAAGGGGGCTACTTCTCGATGGATGTTTCCGTCGACCAGGACCGCACTCGCACGACACGGTCGCCGCGACCGCAATCAACCGACGAGGACTACTCCCACGTGGAGGCGATGCTCGAGGAATTGGCCGACATCCCCCGCGAAAGCGCCCAATTCGAACGCCAGCGCAACGACGTGATCACCACGTGTCTGCCGCTGGCCGACCACATCGCCTACCGATTCGTCGGCCGCGGCGAACCGGGCGACGACCTCCTGCAGGTGGCCCGGCTTGGGCTGGTCAAGGCGGTGGACCGCTTCGATCCCGGCCGCGGCCGGTTCCTGGCCTACGCGGTGCCGACGATCTTCGGCGAGGTCCGCAGGTATTTCCGCGACAACACGTGGGGCATGCGGGTGCCACGCAAGCTCAAAGACACCCATTTGCGCGTGCGTGCGGCTATCGACCCGATGTCGCAGCGGCTCGGCCGCGCGCCGACAGCCACCGAACTGGCCGGCGAACTCGGCATCGACTCCGACGAGGTGTCGCAGTCGCTGGACGCTGCATACGCGTACCGGCCGCTGTCTTTGGACGCCGCGCTGCCCGGCAGCCACACGGGTGATGCCACGACGATGTCGCTGCACGGTATCGAGGATCCGCACTACGGCATCGTCGAAGACTGCGTCGCGGTCGCCGGCCTGCTCACCCAAGTGTCAGAGCAGGAGCGCGAGATTCTGCGAATGCGGTTCTGCGACTGCATGACTCAGACCCAGATTGCTCAGCGGCTGGGCAAGTCACAGGTGCACGTGTCGCGGCTGCTGGCAAGCACACTCGATCGGCTGCGCCGCAGAGTGTGGGCGGAGATGGCCGCGCCTGCGACCGCGGGCGTGGGCTGATTGCCCTAGCGGATGCCGCTGTCCCAGCTCGTCGTCTCCGCGACCGACAGGCGCTCGATTTCCGGCAGCGGATCGCTGTCGGGCAACCCCGGACCCACCCGGATCAACGCTTGCGGATAACGCTCACCGTCGAACACCTCACACGCGAGCGCCAGACGATCTCGGGTTGGCCTGAGTGGGTCGGTGAGCGGGCAACTGGAAAGGCCCAATGCCGTGGCGGACAACAGCAGCCGACTCAGCGCCTCGCCCGCCTGCAGCCGCGCCAGATCGTCGTCGGCATCGGTTCCAAGCACGAGCAGCACACCGTCGTCCTCATGCGCCGGGTCTACGCTGCCGGCTGTCCCGCCGTATCGCAGCGCCACGCTGTCCCGGCGGAACCATCTCACGCGGGGGACGACGCCCAGCGTGACCTGGCGGCGCGCCGCTCGGACATAGAGCAGTTCCAGCGTGCCGGACGGAAGCGGGCCCGCACCATACCGCCGGCGGTCGGCGCGGCGGCGTGCGATCACGTTGGCCAACTCCCTGGTGGGTTCGGGGGTCGGCGTCTCGATGATCTCCATGAGGGCCAGATGATCGCGGTCGGAGACGTCGGGGAAGCGCCGCAGGCGGGTGTGCCAGCCGTGTGCCGCGAACGCCACGACGCAGTGGTCCAGCACAGCGCCGCAGCTCAGCAGGACGTCCCGCCGGTCGGAGTCGGCATCGCCGAGTTGGCGACTGCGGTCGGCGTACAGGTGCACACCTTCGCGGCTCACCCGCCAATGCCACGGCTGAGAATTCTGAACTGAAGGCGCTCGCGCAGCCATGTCCAACGCACTCTCGAGCGTGGCTGTATCGGGAAACGCTGCCACTCGTCGCGACCTCCCCCGCGCAGTTCGGCTTCACCTCGTCATCACCAGTGTCGCCGACGTCGTTTCCGGGACTGCTGGGATCAGTCAGAATCGGTCTCCGCCGACGTCCCGGTGAGCTGGCGTGCGGTGTTGACCAATCCGACCATGGAGAAGGCCTGCGGGGTGTTGCCGACCTGCCGGCCCGACCCGGTGTCGTATTCCTCGCTGAGCAGTCCGACGTCGTTGCGCAGTCTTAGCAGCCGCTCGAACAACCGATGGGCTTCGTCGCGGCGGCCGATGCCGTGCAGCGCGTCGGCGAGCCAGAACGTGCACGCCAGAAACGCGCCCTCATGGCCCGGTAGGCCGTCGACCCCGCCGTCGGCATCGGGCCGGTAGCGCAAAAGGAAGCCGTCACTGGACAATTCGCGCTGCACCGCCTTGACGGTGCCGAGCATTCTCGGATCGGTCCACGGCAGGAAGCCCACGCGCGGCAGCAGCAACAACGCGGCATCCAGCCCGCGCGAGCCGTAGAACTGGGTGAACGTCTCGCGGTCGGAGTCGTAGCCTTTGGCGCAGACGTCCGCGTGGATTTCGTCGCGTAGCGCGCGCCACTTGTCCACCGGCCCGTCGAGCCCCTGGCACTCAACGGTGTGCACAGCGCGGTCGACGCCCGCCCATACCATCACCTTGGAGTGCACGAAATGCCGCCGCGGACCGCGGACCTCCCAGAGACTGGAATCTGGCTCCTGCCAATTACTTTCGAGGAAGTCCAAAAGCGCACATTGGACGTCCCATGCCGTCTCCTCGGCCGACAGTCCAGTGTCGCGGGCGAAGTGAAGGCCGTCCAGCACCTCACCCCACACGTCCAGCTGGAACTGCGCTGCCGCGGCATTGCCCACCCGCACCGGCCGGGAGCCTTCGTAGCCGGACAGCCAGTCGAGCGTGAGCTCAGGCAGCCGGCGCGCGCCGTCGAGGCCGTACATGATCTGCAGCTTGGACGGGTCGCCGGCCACAGCTCGCACCAGCCAGTCGCGCCAGGCCTTGGCCTCGTCGACGTAACCGGTGCCCAGCAGCGCCTGCAACGTGAACGACGCGTCGCGCAACCAGCAATATCGGTAGTCCCAATTGCGAACGCCGCCAATGTCTTCGGGCAGCGACGTGGTGGCCGCGGCGGTGATGCCGCCGGTGGGATGGTAGGTCAGCGCCTTCAGCGTGATCAGCGCGCGCCGCACCGCCGATTCCCACGGGCCGCGGTAGGTGCAGTGGCTGATCCAGTCGTGCCAATAGTCCTCGGTGTCGGTCAGCGACTGCTCGCCCTCGGCCCGCGCTTTCCAGGGTTGGTAGGACGGCACATAGGTGAGCACGAACGGGATCCGCTGCCCGGCGCTCACGTCGAACTCGGCGACGGTGGCCATGTCGCGGCCGTGCACCGGCACCGGCGTGCGCAGACACACCGCATCCGGTCCGGCGACGGCGGTCAGTCCGGCGTCGTCGTGGCGCACCCACGGCACGATGTGGCCGTAGTCGAAGCGGATCACCAGCCGCATGGTCATGCGCACCGTGCCCGTCAGCCCTTCGACGATCCGAACCACGTCGGGGGCGTCGCCACGCGGCGGCATGAAGTCGGTGACCCGCACCGACCCGCTGTCGGTGTCCCATTCGGTGTCCAAGATCAACGTGTCGTCGCGGTAGCCGCGCCGGGTCGCCGCTGCGCACCCGGCCGGCGCGAGCCGCCAGTGTCCGGCCGACTCGTCGTGCAGCAGCGCCGCGAAGCATGCCCCGGAGTCGAACCGCGGCAGACACAGCCAGTCGATGCTGCCATCGCGGCCGACCATCGCGGCCGTGTGCAGGTCACCGATCAGCGCGTAGTCCTCGATGCGGCTTGGTGCCATCAGTTACGCCCGTCGAGGTCGATCACCACTTTGACGTCGCCGTCTCGCTTCTCGAACGCCTCGGTGGCGCGCTCCAGCGGCACCCTGCGGGTGATCAGCCGCGCCAGCCACCCGGTGTCCGCGCGCGCCAGCACGTCGGCGGCCTGCTGGTAGTGACGCAGGTTCGCGTTGACCGATCCGACCACGACGTCGTTTTCCAGCACGATCTCCCGGTTCACCGCGCCGGCGTCCAGGCTGAGCTTCCGGCCGGTCGGCGACACCCCGGTCAGGCAGGTGATGCCGTAGGTGTCGGTGTGCTGCAGGGCGCTGAACACCAGGTTCGCGACGCCGGTTGCCTCGATCACGACATCGGGCTGCAGACGCTTGGCGACGGAGTCGACGTCGTCGTGGTGGTAGGTCGCGCCCAGCGATTTCACGAGTTCGGGCTTGGGCCCGCTGGTGACCTGGTCCAGCACGTGGGTGTCCAGTCCGCGCTGCGTGCCGATCAGCGCGGCCAGCAAGCCGATAGGGCCGGCGCCGGTGACCAGCACCCGGTGCGGCTCGAACCAACTGCGCTGCCCGGTCGCGTCGACCTGCTCCCACGCCTTGGCCACCACCGAGGTGGGCTCCATCAGCATGCCGACGTCATGCAGCGCCGGGTTCAGCCGCACGGCGTAGTCCTGTTCGACGGTCCACTGCTGGCTGCCGTAGCCGTGCAATTCCTTGATGCCGCGTTCGCGGTATCGGCCGTTGCGGCACATGTCGAATTCCCCGTGCGCGCAGGCACCGCACGGCACCGGGTCCGGGCGGCGGACCACGCCGACCACCACGTCGCCTTCGCTGAAGTCGCTGTCCGGAGGTGCTTGCCGAACCCGGCCCAATGACTCGTGGCCGAGCACCAACCACGGCGTGTCCGCCGGCGCCCAGCCGTACTCGCCGGCGACGATCTCCTTGTCGGTGCCGCACACGCCGACCGCGATGCCATCGACCAGCAACTCGCCCTCACCCGGCTCTGGGTCGGGCACGTCGGCGACCTTCAGCGTTCCACTGTGGCCCGGCTCGACAGTGATGGCTCGCATGCCTGTTCCTTTCCGTCGGCGAGTAGTTCGGCCAGGTGCAGTCCCTCGCGGCCACCAGCCAGCTCGGCAATCTGTGTGCGGCAACTGAACCCGTCGGCCAGTACCACGGTGTCTTCAGAGGCGCGTCGGATCTCGGGAAGCAGCACCCGTTCAGCGCATGCCTTGCTCACCTCGAGATGGCCGCGTTCGAAGCCGAAATTGCCTGCCAATCCGCAGCATCCGGAGTCCAGGCGGTGCACATCCACGCCGGCGGCCTGCAACAGTTCCTCGTCGGCCTGCCAGCCGAGCACCGCGTGCTGGTGGCAGTGCACCTGCGCCAGCGCGTCGACGTGGCGGGTGGGCGGGCAGTAGCCGGGCGAATGGCGGGTGAGCAGTTCGGCCAGCGTGACGGTCTGGTCGCGCAGCCGCAGCACGTCGTGGTCGTCGGGAAACAGCTCGGCGGCGTCCGCGCGAAACACTGTGGTGCAGCTGGGTTCCAGTCCCACCACCAGCCCGCCGGCCCGCACGTGCGGCGCGAGTGCGCGCACCGTACGCGACAGGACCTTCTTCGCGGTGGTGAGCTGTCCGGTGGACACCCAGGTCAGCCCACAGCACAACGCCTTCGGCGGCAGGGTTACCGACCAGCCGGCGTCTTCGAGCACGGCAACAGCGGCCTGGCCGATGTGCGGATGAAAGCAGTCCGTGAAAGTGTCCGGCCACAGCATGACGGTTCCGCGCTCACCCGAACCGCGCGGCGTATGCAACCGAAACCATTGCCGCAGTGTCTGATTGGCGAACCGGGGGATGTCACGGTCCTCGATCCCGGCAGCGGCCACGACCGCCCGGCGCAGTCTCGGCGAGGTAGCGGCCGCGTTGAGCAGCGGACCCAGCCGCGCGGCGGTCACCATGCGGGCCGCGACCGGCAGCCAGCCCATCGTCAGGTCGGAGCGCGGCCGGCGCCATTGCCGACCGGCATAGTGGTGCGCCAGGAACTCCGCCTTATAGGTGGCCATGTCGACGTTGGCGGGGCAATCGGTCTTGCATCCCTTGCAGGCCAAGCACAAGTCGAGCGCGTCCTTGACCTCCAGCGAGCGCCACCCCTCGCCGCGGATCGGGCTGTCGCCGTGGCCGTCCAGCATCTCGAACAGCAGCCGGGCCCGGCCTCGCGTGGTGTAGTGCTCTTCGCGGGTCACCTGGTAGGAGGGGCACATCACCTGACCGCCATCGGTGGAATGCTGGCGGCACTTGCCGACCCCGACGCAGCGGTTGACCGCGTGCACAAACGAGCCTTCGTCGTGCGGATAACGGAAGTGCAGGTCCGCGGGAGCCTCTGGGGCCCAATCGGATCCGAGCCGCAGGTTTTGGTCGAGGCGCCTGGGGAAGACCACCTTTCCGGGGTTCATCTTGTTGAACGGGTCGAAGATGCCCTTGAGCAATTCGAACGCGTCCATCAGCCGCGGGCCGAACATTCTGGGCAACAGCTCGCCCCGAGTCTGCCCGTCGCCGTGCTCACCGGACAGTGAGCCGCCGAACTCGCCCACCAAATCGGCGGCGCGTTGCAGGAATCGGCGGTAGGTGGCCACCCCGTCGGCGGTGAACAGGTCGAACGGAATCCGGGTGTGCACGCAGCCCTGGCCGAAGTGTCCGTAGAGGCTGGGTCCGGTGTCGCTCTCGTAACCGAACTCGGCGAAAAGCTGGGTCAACCGCCGCAGATATTCGCCCAGCTTCTCGGGCGCGACCGCTGAATCTTCCCATCCCTCAAATGTTTCCGGCCGACCAGGGACATGCGCGGTCGCGGCCAGTCCGGCCTCGCGCACGTGCCACAGTTCCTCTTCGCGATCGGGGTCGTCCAGGAATGCGACGGTGGGGTCGTGGTCGCCGCCTTCCAGTGCCTCGAGCAGCCGGTGAGCCCGCTGGTCGACGTGCTCTTTGTCGTGACCGCCGAATTGCACCATCAAAAACGCCGGTCCTTTGGGCAGCTTCTTGCACGCCTCTGGGTTGAGGTGCTTGAGCTGTTCGTCGCGAATCAGCTTGGAATCCAAGCCTTCCAGCGCGATCGGCTCGTGCGGCAGCACAGCCAGTACCGCGTCGCCGGCCTTGTCGATGCTCGGATAACCCAGCACCACCAACGTGCGCTCCGGCAGCACGTCGACCAACTTCAGCTCCGCTCGCAACACCGTGACCAACGTCGACTCACTGCCCACCAACAGTCCGGCAACGTCGAAGCCGTGCTCGGGCAGCAGCGAGTCCAGGTTGTAGCCGGACACCCGCCGGGGGATGTGCGGAAAGCCGTCGCGGATGTCGTCGGCGTACCCGTCGCGCAGTCGGCGCAGTTGGCGGTAGATCGCCGCACGCAGATCGCCCCGCGCCTCGATGCGGGCGTACTCATCGTCGGTGGTCGGTCCGCACCAGAACCGGGTGCCGTCGTAGCACAGAACCTCCAGGCCTGCGATGTTGTCGACGACCTTGCCGGTGCGCTGTGCGGTTGCGCCGCACGAGTTGTTGCCGATCATCCCGCCCAGCGTGCAGTTCATATGGGTGGCCGGTTCCGGCCCGAATCGCAGTCCGGTCCTTGCCAATTGGCGGTTGAGATCGTCGAGCACGATGCCGGGCTGTACCACGCAGCGACGGGCGTCGGCGTCGACGGACTCGAGCTTGTTGCAGTACTTGGACCAGTCGATCACCACGGCGGTGTTGGTGCACTGGCCAGCCAGGCTGGTGCCGCCGCCACGAGAGAGTACGGGAGCGCCGCACTGGCGAGCGACGGCTACAGCGGCGGCTGCCGCCTCGGGCGTGTGCGGGATCACGACACCGATAGGCACTTGGCGGAAGTTCGACGCGTCGGTCGAATAGGCGGCCCGGCTCGCGTCGTCGAAGCGCACCTCGCCGTCGACGCGTTCGCGCAGCATGGTTTCCAGTCGTTGGGCTGTCACCGCGAAGTACTTCCCCAGTTTTCGACGGTTATCCAGCATGCCGGCCGGGTAAGCAGCATCGCGAACCCGTGGGCGGCAGGACACCGTATGGACCGGGGGACCGCAGACTATGCGGCAGATGCGCTGGGCCAACGCCATGCTCAAAGAACTGTCACCACAAGTACTGACCAGCTGACGCATACCAAACAGAACTGGCGGGCATCCCTACCCCCGGACACTGACAGAAGGGTGTGGGTAATGACCGAGAATGCCGACAGGGCGCCCGCGGAGAATCCGGAGAAGGATCCGGCGGACTGGGTGACCGGCGACGAACCGATGACCGGAGCGCAGCGCAGCTACCTCAACACGCTGGCGCGGGAGGCCGGAGAGCAGGTGCCCGACGACCTCACCAAGGCACAGGCGTCTGACCTCATCGACCAGCTGCAGCAGCGAACAGGACGGGGCAAGTGATGACGATTTCGGTCGACGACGTACGCAAGCTGCTCGACGCCGAGCAGCCCGACGCGGCGCTGGTGCTCATCGAAGGCCGCACCGAAGTGCTGGGCCGAGAGCAGCGCGACTCCGAGCAGTACCGGGGCGCGCTGGAGGTCATCTCGCGCGACGACCTGCTCAAACGCACCGGTGGGCGCGACCTGTCGGAGCGAGAACTCGCCGAGCAGGCGGAAAACCTCGACGTGGCGGTCCGCGAGCTCGGCGGTTAAGAGCAGCGACTCGCTGGGTACCGGGACAACAGCGAAGGGAGCTTGCGATGGCGAAAGTTGACGTGTCGGTGGCCGCCGACATGACCCCCCAACAGGCGTGGGAGTTGGCGTCGGACCTCAACCGCTTCGACGAGTGGCTGACCATCTTCGGCGGCTGGCGAAGCCAAGTGCCGGACACCATCGAAGAAGGCACCGAGGTGTCGTCGTGCATCAAGGTCAAGGGCTTTCGCAACACCATCCACTGGAAGGTCACCCAGTACAACCCGCCGTCGTGCATCGAGATGAAAGGCCACGGGTTCGGCGGCGTGCGGATCGCGCTGACGTTAACCATCGCCGAGCATCGCCGCGGCTCGGAATTCCACCTGTGCGCCGACCTGTGCGGCGGCGTGCTATCCGGGCCGGTGGGCTCACTAGTGGCGCGCGTACTGAAGGGCGACGTGCGCAAGTCGGTGGAGAACCTGTCGCGGTTGCAGGCATCGACGGCCAGTCGCTGAACCACGGCACGCTGTCGTGGACATTCCCGAGGAGTTACGGGGCCGCGACCCCGAGTTCATCCGCAACGTGCTGCCCACGCTCTGGCTTGCGGCGACCGTCTGGTTTCGCGCCGAAGTGGACGGCTTCGAGAATGTGCCCGACGAGCCGGTGCTGTTCGTCGGCAACCACAGCGGCGGCGGTGCCACCCCCGACACCTTCGTCTTCCTGCTCGCCTACAACACCTACTTCACGGTCGAGGGCCGGCCGCTGTACGCGCTCGCACACGACACGATCACCAAGGCGCCCGGGATCGGCCCGCTGACACGCAAGCTCGGTGTCGTCCCGGCCGACAACTCGTGTGCGGAGAAGATCTTCTCCAGCGGCGGTTGCGCGCTGGTCTACCCGGGCGGTGACGTCGAGGCGCTGCGGCCGTGGCGTGATCGGCACAAGATCGTGTTCTCCGGCCGTAAGGGCTTCTTGCGGCTGGCCCACCAGAACGACGTCAAGATCGTGCCGGTGGTGGCCACCGGTGGACACGACACGCTGTTCGTGCTCAACGACGGCCGGCGCACCGCGAAAGCTCTGCGGCTGGACAAGCTGCTGCGGGTCAAAAGCCTGCCGCTGACATTCAGCATGCCGTGGGGGTTGTCGCCGCTGCCGCTGCCGCACTTTCCGTTTCCCGCGAAGATCCGGATGCAGGTCCTCGAACCGATAGACGTGCGCGACCGTTTCGGCCAGCAGCCCGACTGGGACCTCGCCTACGACTACGTCACCAGCGTGATGCAAGTCGGATTGTCAAAGCTGGCAAGCAAAACCGTCGTCCCGATGATCAGGTGAGGCGATGGCGCAAACGGTCTCTGTCACCAAGACGGTGAAATGTCCGGCCGACGAAGCCGCCGCGTTCCTCACCGACATGCACAAGCTGGTTCCGGCAGTGTCGACGTTCAAGCGCTGCAAGTTCGTCGGCGACAGCGACGATGGCCAACTGTGGGATGTGTTCATGCGAAGCGGCACAATCTATCTCGGTGGCCGAGTGCTGGTGACGCGGGCGGGGAATCGACAGCTGCGGTGGCGATCACTGTCCGGAACGCGGCATTCGCTTGACGCACATGTCGACGACGACGAGCTCGGATGCCGTCTCACCCTGTCTCTGACGTTCGCGCTGACCGGATGGGGTACTGCGTGGTTCGGCGAGCTCGTCGGGCGCGGCATCGTCTCGCGGACGTTGCAAGCCGCCGCCGAGGAGATCCGGCACCATCTGGAATTCGAGCAGTAGGCGGCGCAATGGCTTTCGCCGGCCGGGGTTGGGTTTGCGCGTGTCCGGGTAGGTGAGATTCTGATGCAGATGACACACGACGTCGGCGATCCGGATCATGACACCCACCCCTCGCAGGGCAGCCACGTCGAAGACGGACTCGTAGAGCATCCCACCGCCGAGGACTTCGGGCACGCGCGGATCCTGCCGCCAGACCGCACTTGGTACAAGCGCGCGGTGTTCTACGAGGTGCTGGTGCGAGCGTTCTACGACGCGACCGCCGACGGCTCCGGCGACCTGCGCGGGCTGACCGAGAAACTCGACTACCTGCAGTGGCTCGGCGTGGACTGCCTGTGGCTGCCGCCGTTCTACGACTCGCCGCTGCGCGACGGCGGCTACGACATCCGCGACTTCTACAAGGTGCTGCCCGACTTCGGCACTGTCGAGGATTTCGTCGCACTGTTGGACGCAGCACACCGGCGGGGCATCCGGGTGATCACCGACTTGGTGATGAACCACACCTCCGATTCGCACCCGTGGTTCCAGGAATCCCGCCGCGACCCGGACGGGCCGTACGGCGACTTCTATGTGTGGAGCGACACCAGCGACAAGTACTCCGATGCGCGGATCATCTTCGTCGACACCGAAGAGTCCAACTGGACATTCGACCCGGTCCGTCGGCAGTTCTACTGGCACCGGTTCTTCTCGCACCAACCCGACCTGAACTACGACAACCCCGCCGTCCAAGAGGCGATGATCGACGTGCTGCGGTTCTGGCTGGACCTCGGAATCGACGGCTTTCGACTCGACGCCGTGCCGTACCTGTTCGAGCGGGAGGGCACCAACTGCGAGAACCTGCCGGAGACGCACGCGTTTCTGAAGCGCTGCCGCAAGGTGCTCGACGACGAATACCCCGGTCGGGTGCTGCTGGCCGAGGCCAACCAGTGGCCGGCCGACGTCGTCGAATACTTCGGCGACCCGGCCACCGGCGGCGACGAATGCCACATGGCGTTCCACTTTCCGCTGATGCCGCGCATCTTCATGGCCGTGCGGCGCGAGTCGCGGATCCCGATCTCGGAGATCCTTTCCCAGACGCCGCCGATTCCTGAAATGGCGCAGTGGGGCATCTTCCTGCGCAACCACGACGAGTTGACGCTCGAGATGGTCACCGACGAAGAGCGCGACTACATGTACGCCGAGTACGCCAAAGACCCCCGCATGAAGGCGAACGTCGGCATCCGTCGTCGGCTGGCTCCGCTGCTGGAGAACGACCGCAACCAGATCGAGCTGTTCACCGCGCTGCTGCTGAGCCTGCCCGGCTCGCCCGTCATCTATTACGGCGACGAGATCGGGATGGGCGACATCATCTGGCTCGGTGACCGCGACGGCGTGCGCACTCCGATGCAGTGGACGCCCGACCGCAACGCGGGCTTTTCGAAGGCCAACCCCGGCCGGCTTTACTTACCGCCGAACCAGGACCCGATCTACGGCTATCAGTCGGTGAACGTGGAGGCCCAGCTGGACAGCTCCACCTCGCTGCTGAACTGGACCCGCACGATGCTGGCGGTGCGGCGCCGCCACCCCGCGTTCGCCACCGGCACGTTCAAGGAGTTGGGCGGGTCGAACCCGTCGGTGCTGGCTTACCTGCGCGAAGACGGCGACGACCTGGTGTTGTGTGTCAACAACCTGTCGCGCTTTCCGCAGCCGATCGAGCTTTACCTGCAGCACTGGAACGGCTACACGCCGGTCGAACTGACCGGGCACGTCGAATTCCCGCGGATCGGGCACCTGCCGTACCTGCTGACACTGCCGGGCCACGGTTTCTACTGGTTCCAGTTGCGCATGTTCGAGGAGAATCGGTGATGAGCTTGCGCGAGGAACACATGAACCTGCCTTTTGCCGAATGGCTACCGCGGCAGCGCTGGTACGCAGGGCGCAGCCGGGAGCTGGCCGCGGCGCAACCTGCCCGGGTGGTGCCGCTGCGCGAGGACCTCGAGTTGGTGCTCGTCGACGTGTCCTACACCGACGGCTCGTCCGAGCGCTACCAGGTGATCGTGCTGTGGGACTGCCCGCCGCCCGACGAGTACAGCCACGTCGCGACCATCGGCACGTCGTCCGGACCCGAGGGTGACCACACCGCTTACGACGCGCTGTACGACCCCGCCGCTGCCCACTTCTTGGTGTCGCTGATCGACGCCGACGCCACCCGCGATGACGTCCGGTTCTCCAAGGAGCCCGGCGCGAGGCTGCCGGTCGATGCCGCCCCTCGGGTGTTCGAGTCCGAACAGAGCAACACCAGCGTGATCTTCGAGCAGGAAGCCATCTTGAAGGTGTTCCGCCGGATCGCACCCGGCATCAACCCCGACATCGAGCTGAACCGAGTGCTCGCACGGGCGGGCAATCCGCACGTCGCGGCGTTGCTCGGCTCGATCGAGATGCGGCTGGACGGGCAAGACTGGCCGTTGGGCATGGTCACCGAATTCGCGGCGAACTCCGCCGAAGGCTGGGACATGGCGACGGCCAGCACCCGTGATCTGTTCGCGGAGGGCGACCTGTACGCGTACGAGGTCGGCGGTGACTTCGCCGGGGAGTCGTACCGGCTGGGCGAGGCGGTGGCGTCGGTGCACGCGACGCTGGCCAACGAGCTGGGCACCTCGACCGTCGACTTCCCGGTCGACGTGATGCTGGGGCGGTTGACGTCAGCGGCGGCTTCGGTGCCGGAGCTGCAGCAGTTCGCACCGGCCATCGAGGAGCGCTTCCACAAGCTCGTGGGCGAGACGATCACGGTGCAGCGCATCCACGGCGATTTGCACTTGGGCCAAGTGCTGCGGACACCGGAGACCTGGCTGCTGATCGACTTCGAAGGGGAGCCGGGGCAGCCGCTGGACGAGCGGCGCAAGCCAGACTCGCCGTTGCGGGATGTGGCGGGGATGCTGCGGTCCTACGAGTACGCCGCCTATCAGCGGCTGGTGGACCACGACGGCGACACGGCCAAGCAGTTGGCCGCCCGGGCGCGCGAGTGGGTAGAACGCAACCAGGCCGCGTTCTGCGACGGATACGCCGCGGTGGCCGGCGCCGATCCCCGCGACTCGGCGACCGTGCTGTCGGCGTACGAGTTGGACAAAGCCGTGTACGAGGCCGCCTACGAGGCGCGGCACCGCCCGACGTGGCTGTCGATTCCGCTGCGGTCGATCGCGCGACTGGTCAGCTGAGCGCTGGCTGGTCTGTGTAACTCCCGCGCCGAGCGTGAGCTGGTTGCGAAAAATCGGCCGAAATATCGCCACCCGCTCACGCTCGGTGAGCGGTCACAACGTCACGATGTCGTAGTCGCCGACGTGCTCGACGAGCCGGCGCAGGTGGTCCGTGGACGAGCCCAGCGTCTGCTCGATCGCGGTCAGCCGGGCGGTGTAGTGGCCGACCGGATACTCCGCAGTCACGCCGATGCCGCCGTGCAGCTGGATTGCCTCCTGCCCGATGTGCCGGCCCGCCCGGCCGATCTGCAGCTTGGCGCGCGACGCAACCACCGGATCCAGCCGGCCGTCCGCGATCGACATCGCGGCGTACAGATTCATGCTGCGGGCCATCTCGAGGGACACGTACATGTCGGCCGCCCGCTGGGTGAGCGTCTGGAACTTGTTCAGCGTCACACCGAATTGCTTTCGGCTGGTGAGGTATTCGGTGGTCAACCGCAACGACTCCTCCATCGCGCCGACGGCCTCGGCGCACAGCGCCGACTGCACCCGGATCAGCGCGGCCGCAATGTGCTCCGACACGTCGGCCGCGTCGCCCAGCGGCTCCGCCGGCGTCTCTTCGAAGTCGATCTGCGCTGCGCGGCGGCTGTCGAAGGTGCGGTACGGGCGCCTGGTCGTGGCGGCCGCGTCGACGACGAACAGCCCGGTGCCGCCGTCGGGCAGTTCCGCGCTCACCACCAGCGTGTCGGCGCTGTCACCGGCAAGCACGGGATTCTTGCGACCGCTCAGCGTCCACGAATCACCTTGTTGCGCAGCCGAAGTGGTGCCCTCGTGAGCGAAAGCCAACAGCCGCTGGCCGCCGGCGACCTCGTCGAGCAGCCCGCGCTGTGCATCGGTGCCCAGGTCGGCGATCAGCCCGCCCGGTGCCAGCGCACCGAAGACGACCGGTTCCGGCGCCAGATGGCGGCCGACTTCCGTCATCACCACCAGGATCTCGATCTGCCCGCCGGCGTCCTCGTCGAACCCGAGACCCAGAATCCCGATCTCCGCCAACTGATTCCACACGTCGCGGCTCCAGCCGAGCTCGGTGTCGGCGACCTTGTTGCGGCTCTCCTGGTCGTAGCTGCGCGACAGCAGGCTGCGTGTGGTGTCGCGCAGCAGGATCTGCTCTTCTGAGAACTGAAAGTCCATGGCCTACCTCACAATCCGAGAATCGTCGACGCGATGATGTTGCGCTGGATTTCGTTGCTGCCGCCGTAGATCGACGTCTTCCGATAGTTGAGATAGGTCGGAGCAGCGCGTCCGGTCCAGTCGTCCCCACCGCCCAGCGCGTCGAAGCCGGCGACCTCGACCAGCAGCTCGGTGGCCGCTTGCTGCAGCTGGCTTCCTTTGAGTTTCAGCACCGACGAGGCGGGGTTCGGTTTGCCGTCCGCCGATCCTGCCACCACGCGCATCTGCGTCAATTCCAGTGACAGCAGGTCGTTTTCGACCTCGGCCAGGCGTGCCGCGAACAGCGGGTCGGCGAGCATTCCCTTCTGCGCCGCGTGCTGCTTGACCGACGCCAGCTTCACCTTGGTTCGACCGACGCCCGCGATGCCGGTGCGCTCGTTGCCCAGCAGGAACTTCGCATAGGTCCAGCCCTGGTTCTCCTCGCCGACGAGCTGATCGGCAGGCACTCGGACGTCTTCGAAGAACACCTCGTTGACTTCGACGCTGCCGTCGATCAGCTTGATCGGCCGCATCGTGATGCCAGGAGTGTCCAGGTCGATCAGCAAGAACGAGATGCCGGCCTGCTTCTTCGGCGCGCCGGGGTCGGTGCGAACCAGACAGAAGATCCAGTCGGCGTACTGCCCCAGCGTGGTCCACGTCTTCTGCCCGTTGACCACGTAGCTGTCGCCGTCACGCACCGCGGTGGTGCGCAGCGACGCCAGGTCCGAGCCGGCCTCCGGTTCGGAGAAGCCCTGGCACCACCAGATGTCGAGGTTGGCCGTCGGCGGCAGGAAGCGCTCCTTGATCTGCTGCGAACCGAACTCCGCGATCACCGGGCCCACCATCTTGGTGTTGAAGTTCAGCGGCTCCGGCACGCAGGCCAGCTGCATCTCGTCGAGCCAGATCTGGTGCTGGGTGGGAGTCCAGTCCTTGCCGCCCCACTCCAGGGGCCAGTTCGGCACCGCCAAGCCGTTGGCGTTCAGTGTCTTCTGTGTGTTGACGATGTCGTCGCGCTCGAACACCCCTTCACGTACCCGCTGGCGTACCTCCGCCGGGATCTCGGTGGTGTAGAACTCGCGAAGCTCGTCGCGGAACTTCGCCTCGTCGTCTGTCAGCGCAAGCTGCATGGGATGCCTCCATTTCTTGCCGTTGGTGTGAACAGTAGGCTTTGTCGCCGCGGACCCAAATCGGAGGTGGCATGCGCGCAGCACAGGTGACCCGGCTCGACGGTCCAGACGCGATCGAGATCTCCGAGATCCCGGAGCCCAGCGGTGACGGCGTGGTGGTCGACGTGCACGCCGCGGGTGTCGCGTTCCCCGACGCGCTGCTGTCTCGCGGCCTGTACCAGTACAAGTTGGAGCCACCGTTCGTTCCCGGCGGCGAGATCGCCGGCGTGGTGCGCAGCGCCCCGGACGGCAGCCACGTACGGCCCGGGGACCGCGTCGCCGGGCTGACGATGATCAGCGGCGGCATGGCCGAAGTCGCCGTGCTGGACCCACAGCGGACGTTCAAGCTACTCGACAACGTCAGCTTCGAAGCCGGCGCCGGCCTGCTGTTCAACGACCTCACAGTGTATTTCGCGCTCACCGTCCGTGGCCGTCTCACCGAGGGCGAGACGGTGCTGGTGCACGGCGCCGCGGGTGGCATCGGCACCTCGACATTGAGGCTGGCGCCGGTACTGGGAGCGTCGCGCACGATCGCGGTGGTGAGCACCGACGAGAAGCGGTCTGTCGCAACGGCCGCGGGTGCCACCGACGTGGTGCTGACCGACGGGTTCAAGGACGCGGTCAAGGAGCTGACCGACGGTCGTGGCGTGGACATCGTGATGGATCCCGTCGGCGGAGACCGCTTTACCGACTCGCTGCGTTCGCTGGCACCGGCGGGCCGGCTATTGGTGGTGGGCTTCACCGGCGGTGAGATCCCGACTGTGAAGGTGAATCGGTTGCTGCTCAACAACATCGACGTCGTCGGTGTCGGCTGGGGTGCGTGGACGATGACGCATCCGGGCGCGCTGGCCGAGCAGTGGGCCGGACTGGAGAAGCTGCTCGCCTCGGGGCGACTGCCCGCACCGGAACCATCGGTGTATCCGCTGGAGCAGGCTGCCGCCGCTGTGGCTTCACTGGAGAACCGGACCGCCAAGGGCAAAGTCGTTCTGCGCGTGCGTGATTAGACCGCCACCAACTCGGCGGCCGCAGTGCGAAACGTCAGATTCTCGTCGGTGACCGGGCCGTTGCGCAGCAGCTCGACATCGCGGCGGTAGTCCATGACCATGCGCCACGGGCCGCGGTCGCCCTGCCGGGGCAACTGGTGCACGGCGCGCTTCACGTAGCCGGCGTCGAAGTCCAGCAGTGGACCGGTCGCCATGTCCGGGTCGCGTACCTCAGGGACGCAGGTGTGGTAGCCGTGGTCGTCCATGTAGCCGAGCAGACGGCAGAAATGCTCGCACAGCGGGCCGACTTTCAGCGTCCACGACGAGTTCGTGTAGCCGAACACGAACGCGAAGTTCGGCACGCCCGACAGCATCATGCTCTTGTAAGCCACCGTGTCGGGCAGATGCACCGGCTCGTCGTCGACGCTGAGTTCAATGCCGCCGAACGCCTGCAAGTTCAAACCTGTTGCGGTGACGATGATGTCGGCCTGCAGCTCGGTACCCGACTCGAGCAGGATGCCGCGTTCGGTGAACGTGGCGATGCGGTCGGTGACCACCGAGGCTTTGCCGTCGCGGATGGCGTTGAACAAGTCGGCGTCGGGCACCGCGCACAGCCGCTGATCCCACGGGTCGTAGGTGGGGTTGAAGTGCTCGTCGACGGGATAGCCGTCGGGTAGCTGACGAGCGTTGACATAGCGGATGATCTGCCGGGCCGCACGCGGAAAGCGTTGGCACACACGGTAAACCGCTCGCTGCTTGAGCATGTTCTTGCGACGCGTGATCGCGTAGCCACGCCGGCTGCCCAGGACCTTCTTCAACGCGTTGGCGATCGTGTCCTTCGACGGCACGGGCATGATGTAGGTGGGCGAGCGCTGCAGCATCGTGACGTGCGCCGCGTCGCCGGCCATCGCCGGCACCAATGTGACCGCTGTCGCGCCGCTGCCGATCACCACGACGCGCTTGCCGCGGTAGTCGAGGTTCTCCGGCCAGTGCTGCGGGTGCACGATCTGCCCACGGAACCGGTCGCGGCCCTCGAAGTGCGGGGTGAAGCCTTCGTCGTAGCGGTAGTAACCGCCCGCGGCGAACAGCCAGTTCGCGGACACCGTGACCCGCTCACCGGCATGTTCGACGTCGACGTACCAGCGCGCGTCGCAACTCGACCAGGCCGCCCCGAGAACCTTGTGGTCGAAGCGAATGCGTCGGCCGATGCCGTTCTCAGCGACGGTCTCGCGCAGATAGGCCAGGATCTTGTCGGCGCTCGCGATGGCGTCCTCGTCCGCCCAGGGCTTGAACTCGTAGCCGAAAGTGTGCAAGTCCGAGTCCGACCGGATGCCGGGATAGCGGAACAGGTCCCAGGTGCCGCCGATGTCGCCGCGTGCCTCGAGGATCGCGTACGACTTGCCGGGCTGCTCGGTCTGCAGGTAGTAGGCCGCGCCGATTCCGGAGATACCGGCGCCGATGATCAGGACGTCGACGTGGTCGGTGGGGACTTGTGGCATCACACTGGCTCCTTTGACGGTGCGTCCCATCGTCAGGCCCGACAGGTCCGTCGAACAATGCCAAGTTGCACCGTTTCCACCGGCTTACTGGTGCAATGTGCACCGACAGACCTAGTATCTGCACATGGAGTGGCCGCGCCCGTCGCCACGAATCTGCGAATTGATGCGGCAAGGCGCAGAATTCCTGCTCAACGTGCCCCAGGAATGGCTCGACGAGTTGGACACGGCCACGCTGTCGTCGGAGTACATGCGCGTCATCGCCGGCGATCCCGTGCTCGCGGAGTCAATCCGGCGTAGCAACCGGGCGAACCTGCTGCACTGGGCCGCCGCCAACATCAGCCATCCGTGCGCACCCGTGCCCGCGAATCTCAGCCCAGAGACGCTGGATGTGGCACGTGACTTCATCCGCCGTGGCCTCGACGAGTCCGCCGTGGATGCATACCGGATCGGCCAGAACGTCGCATGGCGGTTCTGGATGCAGGTGGCGTTCGGGCTGACGTCGGACCCGGAGGAGCTGCGCGAACTGCTCGACGTGTCAGCACGCTCGATCAGCTCATTCGTCGACGCGACGATCGCGGGCATCTATCGGCAAGTCGAGATCGAACGCGAACAACTCACGCGTGGAACGCACGCCGAACGTCGCGAGGTGGTCGCGCTGATTCTCGACGGAGCCCCGATCACCCGCCAGCGCGCGGAAAGCCGGCTCGGATACCGCCTCGACCAGACCCACACCGCGGCCGTCATCTGGAGTGACCAGCCCACTGCCGAGCTGTCCGATCTGGACCGTGCCACCGACGCGGTGCTGCACGTGGGCGACGGTCGGCGGCCCCTGTCCGTGATGGCCGGCGCCGCTACCAGGTGGGTGTGGATTCCTGGTCGCGACGGCGTGGACCCGGCTCGCATCGCTGACGCGCTGGCGGACCTGCGTGGGGTGCGGGTCGCGGTCGGACCGAGCGCCACCGGCATCGAGGGGTTCCGGCGCAGCCACCTCGACGCGGTGACCACGCAGCGGATGGTGGCCCGGCTGGGCTCGGCGCAGAAAGTGGTCAGCTTCACCGACGTGGAGCTCGTCGCGCTGATCACGACGGATCCCGAACGCGCGGACCGGTTCATTTCCGACACGCTCGGAGACTTCGAGCATGCCGATCCAGAGTTGCACCGAACCGTGCTGACGTTCGTCAGCGAGCAGTGCAACGCGTCGAGGGCCGCTGCGAAGTTGTACACCCACCGAAATACATTGCTGCGCAGACTCGCTCGCGCTGAGGAGATGCTGCCGCGGCCGTTGGAGAACACCAGCGTGCATGTCGCGGTCGCGCTAGAAGCGCTGCGCTGGCGAGGGGGATGAAACACTTCGGCCCCGGCGGTTGGGGTGCCGGGGCCGAAGTGGTTTCGATGGTCAGGCGGTGGGAGTTGCTCCCAACACCTGCTGGATGTCCGGCTTCATGGCCTGCAACTGGGCGCCCCAGTACGGCCAGGAGTGGGTGCCGTTCTCCGGGAAGTTGAACACGCCGTTGCGCCCACCCGCTGCGAGGTAGTTGTCACGGAAGGTGACGTTGGTCCGCAGCGTGAACCCCTCCAGGAACTTCGCCGGCAGGTCAGAGCCGCCCAGCTCGCTCGGCGTGCCGTTGCCGCAGTACACCCAGATGCGAGTGTTGTTGGCCACCAGGCGCGGAATCTGCAGCATCGGGTCGTTGCGCTGCCAGGCCGGATCGCTGGACGGTCCCCACATCGCGGTCGCGTTGAAGCCGCCGGAGTCGTTCATCGCCATGCCGATCAGCATCGGCCACCAACCCTCAGACGGGTTGAGGAAGCCCGACAGCGACGACGCGTAGATGAACTTGTCCGGGTAGTACGCCGACAAGATCAGCGCCGAGCCACCCGACATCGACAGGCCCACAACGGCATTGCCCGTCGGCGAGACGTTCTTGTTGGCGGCCAGGTAGGCGGGCAGCTCCTGGGTGAGGAACGTCTCCCACTTGTACGTCCAGGTGCCGCCGTTGCCCGTCGCGGGCTGATACCAGTCGGTGTAGAAGCTCGACATGCCACCGACGGGCATCACCACCGACAACCCCGAGCCGTTGTACCACTCGAACGTGGGCAGCTCGAGGTCCCAGCCGTTGTAGTCGTCGCGGGCCCGCAGACCGTCGAGCAGATACACCGCGTGCGGACCGCCGTACTGGAACTGCACCTTGATCTGGCGTCCCATCGACGGTGACGGCACCTGAAGGTACTCCACCGGCAGACCGGGCCGCGAGAACGCGTTTGCCGCCGGCATGCTGCCGACCATGCCGACGAGCCCCGGCAACAACGCCGCGGCCACCGCAGCGACCGTCAGCCGGCGCCCCCACGCACCACGCAATCGTTCAAAGAACTTCATGTTCGGTATCCATCCCATCTTTCGTATGCCGCACCACATGCGATCGACGTCGTCGCTTCTGGGGTAGTGAACCATCGTTTGTCCGCTGTCCCGCCGATCTACACCCGATCTTGATGTCGCGGTTGGCTAACGATTTCACGTCGGGGAGGACTCAACGGCCCTACCGCCGGCATTGGCGGAAGACCGAAATTTGTTGCAGGACAGGGCATTTGAGTACCAGAGCGACCGGGCGGATCGTGTCCTCGCGACCTGCCGAGACCACAGCAAATCGATCGTGAGTGGCTGGCCTAGCTGCCCACCACTCTTCACGGCAGGGCGAATGTGCCCATGTCGTAATGCAATTGGGATCGCGCCGGCGTGTCAGCGCGACAGCTCGAGTCAGTTAGCCGTCGTCGCTGCGGGCCTCTGCGCCGCTCTCACCGACGTCGATCGCGTCGTCGGAACCCGAACGGCCGACGTACGTGCCGTCTTCGCCGTCTTCTTTGCCGGCACGTGAACTCGCGACGTTCGGATCCGAACCGACGTCGCCTTCGCTCTTGTCGTCGTCCTTCGGCGTGCTCATGAGCCGTCAGGTACCCGCGTGGCGACCGCCGGAAACCGGGCGGTGACAATGGCGGCACCGTGACCACCGACATCGCGTTCGCCGGCGCCGCCGAGCTGGCCCGCATGCTTGCCGCCGGCACTGTCAGCGCGCCGGCACTCGTCGAGGCCTATCTCGACCGGATCGCCCGGCTGGACCCGCTGTTACGCAGCTATCGGGTGGTGCTCGCGGAATCGGCGCGTGACGAAGCCGCGGCTGCGCAGCGGCGCATCGACGCCGGAGAAAGGCTGCCGCTGCTGGGTGTTCCGATCGCGATCAAAGACGACGTCGACGTCGCAGGAGAGGTCACCGCGATGGGCACGGGGGCGCACGGGCCGGCCAAGACCCGGGATGCCGAAGTGGTAAGCAGGTTGCGCAAGGCCGGCGCGGTGATTCTCGGTAAGACGCACGTGCCCGAGCTGTGCATCTGGCCGTTCACCGAGTCGCTGACGTACGGCGCCACTCGAAACCCGTGGGATCTCAGCCGCACTCCCGGCGGGAGCAGCGGCGGGTCGGCGGCGGCGGTGGCCGCGGGGCTCGCAGGGATGGCGCTGGGGTCCGACGGCGCCGGATCGATTCGGATTCCGTCCACCTGGTGCGGCGTGTTCGGGATCAAGCCGCAACGGGACCGGGTGCCGCTGGCTCCGCATGACAACGCCTGGTACGGGCTCAGTGTCAACGGTCCCATCGCTCGCAGCGTCGCCGACGCAGCGCTTTTCCTCGACGTCACGACCTCGACACAAGCGCCACCGGGCGGGTTCGTCGGTGCCGCGGCGCGCCCACCGGATCGGCTACGAATTGCGTTGAGTTGCAAAGTTCCTCCGCCGCTGATCGCACCTGTCGGCCGGGCGCAGCGCCGCGCGGTCCACGACGCCGGCGTGCTGTTGCGCGAACTCGGCCACGACGTCGTCGCCCGCGACCCGGACTATTTACCGACCGCCACGCTGACCAACCTGCTGCCCCGATACCTGCGCGGCGTGCACGACGACATCACGACGATGCCCTACCCGCAGCGACTGGAAGCTCGCACTCGGCGGATAGGACGGCTGGGCGGTCTGTTCTCGAACCGCCGGATGGCCGCCGTTCTCGCGGCCGAGGACCGCGTCCGCGCACGAGTGCTGTCGATCTTCGACGACGTCGACGTCGTCGTCACCCCCGGCGCGACGACCGGCCCACCGCGGATCGGTACCTACCAGCGCCGAGGCGCTGTCACGACGCTGCTGCTCGTCGGCCAGCGGGTGCCGTTCCAGGAGATGTTCAACGTCACCGGCCAGCCGGCCGCGGTGGTGCCGTTCGGCTTTGACGCCGACGGGCTTCCGCTGTCGATCCAGCTGGTCGGCCGGCCGCACGACGAGGCCACTCTGCTGTCGTTGAGTGCGCAGATCGAATCGGTGCGGCCGTGGGCGCGCCGGCCGCCCGTCAGCTGACGATGAAGTCGGGGACAGCGTGCGGTGTCAGCGCGATCACAGTGTTAGCAGCGCTTCTGCTTTTTACAGGGTGCGCGGACATCGGTTCGGAATCTGTGGACAACATCCCAGCCCACGAAGCCGCGCAGAAGATTGACGCCGCCGCCAAGTCGGTGCCACTGCCAGACTCGTTCGTCCCCATTCTGGCGTTCGAGGCACCTCCAAACCTCGGCTCAGAGCGGAGCATAGGAGCCGCCTTCGAAGCCCCGAAGCAAGACGTGGATGCGTATTTGCGCCAGATGCACGCTCAAAGAGACGCGACTTTGCTCCGACCCGTGGCCGGATGTGCCCCGCCCCCAACTGAACAGAGCATGGTGGCGGAACCACCTCGTGCCTTCCTTGACATGTGGTATCGATCAGGTGTGTTTGGACAATGTGCCACTGTCGAGCAATGGACCATCTGGAATACAGAATGGAAAACCGGCAGAGCGACAACCGGAAATGTTTACCGGGAACTGAACCCTGACGCGAGCGGGAGCCGCGTTATTAACTTTGTCATAACACTTGTAGGTCCGAATGAAGAAGGCCACCGCTGTCAATAGCGAATAGCGATGGTCCGTACCACCGGCTGTCCGTCACGTGGGCGCACGTAAGAGCCTGTCGACATGCCTCCGTCGTATTCAGTCCTCTTCGCGTGGTACGAGGTGTCTTCGACCGCTGCGCCACGATAGAGCGGTGGAGCATCCCGCAATCCCAGTTGACCAACAGCCGGTCGGCTGGCGCGCGATATCTCCAAGAGAATGCTTCGGCGCAAGAACGCGACCCCGCCATGAAAGTCCTCGTGTTGGTGTCGACATCTTGGACGGCGGCCCAGATGTCGGCGTCCGTGGTCAGGCTGGGTCGGCGACTGTGTTTAGTGGTCGGAGGCGGCGGTTAATCGAGCGCTATGCCAACAGACAGGGCTGATGATCCCGACGCAGGTGGGCCGGGCGACACCCTGAGCCCCGCGGAGTCGCTGGACTCCGACGACGTACGCAACGACGACGGTGACGAGGTGGTGGAGCCGCCTGACACCTGGATCGAGCCGCGTGACGACGATTCGCTCGACGAGCGGCTGGCCGCCGAAGAGCCCGAGCCCGCCGCCGACGGCCCCGCGCCCGACCCGGACACCTTGGAGGACGGCGTTTCTTCACCGGAGTTCGGCCTGAACGAAGCCGACGTGGTGGACGGTGTAATCGTCGAGGATTCCCGCGTCACGCGCGGCCAGGTGGACGGCACCCCGGAAGACGGCGACTCTTTCTTCCCCGTCGCCGACTGAATCAGGCGACTGCGACGCCGCGTGAGCGGAGATCGTCGAGCGCGGTGTGCGACGTGTCCGGCGCGACGCCTGCTGTCAGGTCGCTCAGCACCGTCGTCCTGAACCCGTGGCGGACAGCGTCACGGGCGGTCGCATGGACGCAGTAGTCGGTTGCGATGCCGACCACCACGACCTCGTCGACGCCCCGCTGCTTGAGCCAGTCGGCAAGAAGTGTGCCGTTCTCGTCAGTGCCTTCGAAGCCGCTGTACGCCGCTGAGTACCGGCCCTTGGTGAACACCGCCTCGATCGGCTCGGTGGATAGGTCGGGGTGAAACTCAGCACCGGGTGTGCCGGCGACGCAGTGCCGCGGCCACGAGTGCTGATAGTCGGGGTTCTCGGAGAAGTGGCTGCCCGGGTCGACGTGAAAATCCTTGGTGGCCACCACATGATCGTAGTGGGTGGTTGCAAGGTGGTGGTTGATTGCCCGCGCGACGCGGCTGCCGCCGGTGACTTCCAGGGTGCCGCCTTCACAGAAATCGTTTTGGACATCGGTGATGATCAGCGCCTTCATGACCCCACGGTAGCGCCGTCGACCGTGACGTCGAGTTGCTCGTCGAAGAAGCAGACGAGGCCTTCGATAGGGGCGGCTTCTCGTAGCGGGCTGCGGTAGGTCCAGGCGATGTCGCGCGGTCCGCCGGGCAGCGAGAAGTACGACGCGCGGCCCTTGTACGCACAATAGGTGACAGTGTCGCTGGGTTCCAGGCGCACGGCGACGTCTTCGGGAGGAAGGTAGTACCGCACGCGCAGAAGCGTTTCGAACAACAGCACGGGCTGCGTCGACTCCGCGAGAACCTGCCCGTCGAGCTCGATGCGGACATGGCGGCTGCTGCGCAGGATATCGATGCGGTGAAACGGATCATGGGGATGAGCGACTATCGGCTCGTCCTCTTCGCGCCAGTCGAAAGCGGCGAAATCCAGCACGACATGACGTGCCAGATCTGGGTCGGCGGGGCGAAAAGCGGCTGACGGCAGCGTGATACCGGCGACCGCGACGTCGTAGGCCTGGCCGGGGCTGGTGTGGTGGGCGAAAGGATTGCTGGGGTCCAGGATGGGCGCATCGACCGGCCCCGGACCGTTCATGGTCGGCTGTAGCTGCGCTGAAACCGCTTGCAGTGGAACGGCGTACGTGGGAACGACGCGCCGGGGCTCCCAGACCAGAAGACCGTCGCAGGTGTCGACGACGACGTGGTGGTTCACCGCGGCGCGTAGCCGTTTCGCGGTGGGTTGGTAGCGCAGAGTGTCGAGTCGGGAGCCGAGGAGATCGGTGATTTCTACCGCCATGTGGTCGGCTTAATGCTGCTTCGGCTTCCCGTCAAGACTGTGGTGTCCCTGATGTACCGGTGATTCCCATGTGTATGGCTCCTCGGGGTGGCCCGAACCGCCGAGGATGAACGTGCGGTCGCTGCGGTTGGCCCGCGCAATGCTCGCCATCCACGTTGCAACGGTGCTGAAGCGGTTGCGTACCCCGGTGAGAAAGGCGATGTGGATGAAACCCCAGGCCAGCCAACCGAGGACGCCCGTGATCTTGAGGGGTCCCGCCTGCAGAAGCGCGTGGCCACGGCTGATGTACGCCGCTGAGCCGAGGTCGCGGTAGCGGTAATCCTTGCGTCCGCCTCTGCCGAGCTCGCGCCGGATGCAGGCGGCCACGTGCCACCCGCCCTGCATGGCGTTCTCTGCCACCCCAGGCAGGCCGTCACGCCCAGCCAAGTCACCGATGACGAAAACCTCGGGATGTCCGGGCACGGACAGGTCCGAGTTCACCGCGATGCGCCCGGATCGGTCGGTCTTGGCGCCCAACACCTCCGCTGCGTGCCGCGCAAAGGGGACGGCCTCCACACCGGCCGTCCACAGCACCGTGCGGGTGGCGTAATTCTGTTGCGGGCCACCATCTTTCGGGCTCACGGCCACCCCGTCGCGTCGGACATCGATGACGTGCACGCCGAGGTGCAGTTCGACGCCCAATGTCTCCAACGTCCGTGACGCGCGCTCGCCGAGCGCCGGTGCGAAGCTCTTGAGGACCCGGTCTCCGCCGTCGAACAACAGCACCCGCGCGTCCTCCGGCTTGATGCTGTGGAACTCGTTGGCTAGCGAACGGGTCGCCAGTTCCCGGATCTGCCCGGCCAATTCGACACCCGTAGGCCCTGCTCCGGTGACGGCGAACGTAAGCCATTGGTCTCGCTGTGGACCAGGCGGCAAGCTCTCAGCGATCTCGAACGCTGCGAACACTCGACGGCGAATGCTCAATGCGTCGTCAAGCGTCTTCATTCCGGGTGCCCATGCGGCGAACTCTTCGTTGCCGAAATAGGACTGGCGCATGCCGGCCGCGATCACCAAGTAGTCGTAGTCGAGGTCGAATGTCGATTCATCGGGACGACGGGCGGTGACTCGGCGTGCATCAGCGTCGAGTCTGATGGCTTCGCCGAGCAGGGTCGTGACGTTGCGGTGGCGGGCCAGTTCTTCGCGCAGCGACCGGCTGATCTGGCCGATGCTCAGCGTTCCTGTTGCACATTGGTAGAGCAGCGGCTGAAAGACGTGGCAGGCGGTGCGGTCGAGAAGCGTGACGTCCACATCGACGCGTCCGAGTCGGCGGGCGCAGAACAGACCGCCGAACCCTCCGCCGATGATGAGTACATTGGGGCGCCCGGTGCTCATGAAAGTTCGACTCCGATCTGCATGTCATCGCTTGTTTCACTCCATCGTCGCTGTTGCTTCGGCCGACTGGTCAACGAAGGATTGGTAGTGATGGAACGCTTGGCAGAAGGGGTTCTCATGCGGTCCGCTCAGACACGCGAATTAGCCTCGGCGACAGTAGCTTTCGTGGGTTATACCGCGGACCGCACCGCGGGCCGAACGCACGGAATCCTGACCGCGCTGCTGGTGGACCATGCGCGCCGCCGGATCCAGCATCCGCCGGTTGGGGTTAGTGTTGCTGCTGAAGGTTCTGGATCGTGAGGCGATTGCGGTCAATGCGCGTCGGGCGCGCCGCGCGGCACTAGTCCAGTTCGCCTCACTCGGTACCGGACTGCTCTACGTCGTCGGCGCAATACGGGGCTGCCCATTCCGTCACCCGAGCAACTGATTCGGTTCATCCACAGGTTCGCGACGAAGCGCTCGATCGGTCAGTGGATTCAGCTATACTCGAACACATGTTCGAATCGCTACCGCCCGAACCCGAGGCGCTGCGCGCAGCCGACGACGAGACCGTGGTCGCGGCGATCGAGCGATGGAACCGCATCGAGGCGGCGGCCTGTGCGCGCCGGTTGGCGGCAATTGCCGAACTCACCGGACGGCGCTGCGACAAGGAAGGCGATCGCGCGCACTGGGCCTGCGATGGCTGGGACAGCGTCGCTGGCGAGGTAGCTGCAGCGTTGGGCACCAGTCCGAAAAAGGCGTCGAGCCAAATGTCGTTGAGCCTGACATTGCGTGACCGCGTGCCCAAGGTGGCTGCGCTCTTCCTGGACGGGAAGGTCAGCTACCGGGTCATCTCGGCGATTGCCTGGCACACCCATCTCGTCGAGGACGAGGCGGTGCTGGAGTACATCGATTCAGCGCTGGCAGAGCGCGCCGGCAGCTTCGGCGAGTTGTCGGATTACAAATTGGCTCAGGCGATAGACGTGTGGATTGATCGCCGTGATCCGGATGCACGCCGACAGCTGCGTCAGCGCGCGCGCAGCCGCGATTTGTATGTGGGTAAAAAGGACGACGCACGCGATACCACCGCGGTGTGGGGTCGGCTCTACGCCAGTGACGCCGCGGTGTTGGACCGCCGACTAATGACCATGGCCCACGGAGTCTGCGACGACGACCCGCGTACCATCGCACAGCGCCGTGCCGACGCGCTCGGGGCGCTGGCGGCAGGGGCCGACCGGTTGGCGTGTGGTTGCAACAACCCGGACTGCTCGGCCGGCGGTGCCGACGCGAGAGCGGCCAACGTCGTGATCCACGTGGTCACCGACGCCTCCGCTCTTGACGCCCAGCCCGATTCGCGGATGTCAGGGGAAGAACCCGCCGCCGGCGAGTCGGAACCGTCGCCGCCACCGGAGCACGCACCGGCAGTGGGCTTGTTGGGTCGCGGGGGCATCGTGCCGAGTCCGCTGTTGGCCGAGCTGATTCACCGCGGCGCCACCGTCAAGCAGGTCTACACCCCCGGCACCATGCCCGAACCGGGCTATGTCCCGTCAGCCAAGATGGCCGAATTCGTGCGCTGCCGAGATCTCACATGCCGTTTCCCCGGATGCGAGCACCCGGCCGAACTGTGCGATGTCGACCATACGATTCCGTGGCCGCTCGGCCCGACCCACCCGTCCAACCTCAAGTCGCTATGCCGAAAACACCACTTGCTCAAGACTTTCTGGACAGGCATCGACGGGTGGGTTGACGAGCAATTACCCGACGGCACCGTGATCTGGAAGGCGCCCAGCGGCAGAACCTACAAGACACTGCCCGGGAGCCGAATCTTCTTCCCCGCATGGAACACCACTACCGCCGCGCTTCCCAAACGACCGGTGTCGGCAGACCCGGTTGCCGGTCGCGGGCTTATGATGCCGCGGCGGCGCCGCAGCCGCGCGGCTGACCGCGCCCACCACATCGCGCAGGAGCGCAAACTCAACGCGGCCGCTCTTGCCGAGTATCGATGCCAACCGAGCGCTGCACGAGCCGAAAAGCCGCCACCGCAGCAAAAGCGGCCCGACATGTGGGACATCGAGCGCAGGAGAATGACGGACGACGACGATGACCCGCCCCCGTTCTGAGGCCGTCTCAAAACCGCTGGCGCGCAGAGATATTCGAGATCAGCAGCCGAGTGTGACAGCGGCAGTGCTGACGATATCAACCGCGACAGCCAGTGACGCCTTGAGATCGTCTTGCACCATTTTGGCGGCATCGGGGGAGATCATGCCGCTGTCGATCGCGCGGCACACCCGGTGGCCTTCGTTGAGCAATTGCTGGTTACTCAGGAACGGATACTTCGGCGCCAGCAGATGCAGGTACTCGCTCTCCCCGGCAGCCGCAGGTGCGGCGGTGGACACTGCGACGGCCAGCGCGGCCACACCCGCGGTGGTCAGAACGCGTAGTGCACGAACCATGATCGATCACCTCCACCAGGAGTCAACCCTCGACAAAGCCTAGGGCACCAAGGGCTCACTCCGATACGTTCTTGAGCACCACCATTGCGCGTGACTCCACCTTCAGCATGCCGGCGGCCGCGATCGGCTTGGGC
This sequence comes from Mycobacterium sp. NGS39, assembly GCF_059812765.1. NCBI lineage: Bacteria > Bacillati > Actinomycetota > Actinomycetes > Mycobacteriales > Mycobacteriaceae > Mycobacterium > Mycobacterium sp. NGS39. The sequence continues at coordinate 81,262 of NZ_JCALDH010000001.1, forward strand.
TCCGGCCCGTCCGTCGGCGCGATGACGGCCGTGTTGACCACCGGCAACCACGCCGACCCGAATTCCGCTGGCGGCAGAGTGAAGTCGAGCGCCTCGTCGTGAGCGTTGAAGCACAGCACGAACGAGTCGTCGGTCACCCGCTGCCCGCGCGCGTCGAGGTCGGGAATGCCGAGTCCGTTCAGATAGACGGCGATCGACCGGCCGAAGCCGGCCTCCCAATCGTCGTCGCTCATCTCCGAGCCGTCCGGCCGGAACCACGAGATGTCGGGCAGGCCTTCGGCGCCGCGCCGGCGCACCGGCCGGCCGGTGAAGAACCGGCGACGACGGAACACCGGATGCTCGGTGCGCAACGCGGACACCTCTTGCGTGAACTCCGTCAACGCGGTGTCGGCCTCGTCCCAATGGATCCAGGTGATCTCGTTGTCCTGGCAGTAGCCGTTGTTGTTGCCGCGCTGAGTCCGGCCCAACTCGTCACCGTGGCTGATCATCGGCACGCCCTGCGAAAGCAACAGGGTGGCCAAGAAGTTGCGCTGCTGACGCGCCCGCAGCTCGTTGACCGCCGGGTCGTCCGTGGGTCCCTCGACGCCGCAGTTCCACGACCGATTGTGGCTTTCGCCGTCGCGGTTGTCCTCGCCATTGGCCTCGTTGTGTTTCTCGTTGTAGGACACCAGGTCTCGCAGCGTGAACCCGTCATGGCAAGTGACGAAGTTGATCGACGCCACGGGCCGCCGTCCGGTGTGCTCGTACAGATCAGCCGACCCGGTCAGCCGCGACGCGAACTCGTCGAGCGTCGCCGGCTCTCCGCGCCAGTAGTCGCGCACGGTGTCGCGGAACTTGCCGTTCCATTCCGTCCACTGCGGCGGGAAGTTGCCCACCTGATATCCGCCCGGGCCGACATCCCACGGTTCGGCGATCAGCTTCACCTGGCTGACGATGGGATCCTGTTGCACCAGTTCGAAAAACGCGGCCAGCCGGTCGACGTCGTAGAACTCCCGGGCCAGCGTCGACGCCAGGTCGAATCGGAATCCGTCGACGTGCATCTCGGTCACCCAGTACCGAAGCGAATCCATGATCAGCTGCAGCGTGTGCGGATGCCCGACGTTGAGGCTGTTGCCGGTGCCGGTGTAGTCCATGTAGTAGCGCTTGTCGTTGTCGACGAGGCGGTAGTAGGCGGCATTGTCGATCCCGCGCATCGACAGCGTCGGGCCTAGATGGTTCCCCTCGGCGGTGTGGTTGTAGACGACATCGAGGATCACCTCGATGTCCGCCTCGTGCAGGGTGCGCACCATGGTCTTGAACTCCTGCACCTGTCCGCCCGGGGTGGTGCTGGAGCCGTATTTGAAATCGGGTGCAAAGAACCCAATTGTGTTGTAGCCCCAGTAGTTTGACAGGCCCTTCTCGACGAGGTGCGAGTCGTTGGCGAAGTGGTGCACCGGCATCAGTTCGATCGCTGTGACGCGAAGCTTCTGCAGATGCTCGATGATCGCCGGATGCGCGATCCCTGCGTAGGTGCCGCGGATGCGATCGGGAATGTCAGGGTGCAGCTGAGTCATGCCCTTGACGTGCGCCTCGTAGATCACCGTGTTCGCGTACTCGTGGCCGGGCGGGCGGTCGACACCCCAGTCGAAGTAGGGGTTGATGACCACCGATTTCGGCATGTGCGGTGCCGAGTCCTCGTCGTTGCGGCTGTCGGGGTCGCCGAAGTTGTAGCTGAAAAGCGCTTGGTTCCATTCGAAGTTGCCGTCGATGGCCTTGGCATACGGGTCCAGCAGCAGCTTGTTCGGATTGCACCGGTGTCCTGCGGCGGGATCGTACGGCCCGTACACCCGGTACCCGTAGCACTGTCCCGGCTCGACCTGCGGCAGAAAACCGTGCCACACGAATCCGTCGACCTCGTTGAGCGTCACGCGTGACTCGGTCCCGTCGGCGTCGAACAGGCACAACTCCACCCGCTCGGCGACCTCGCTGAAGATCGCGAAGTTGGTGCCCGACCCGTCGTAGGACGCGCCCAGCGGATAGGCCTTGCCCGGCCACTGTTCCCACGAGCGTTCTTCCCTCGGAGCCTCGGTCACGCGGGCACCTTCCTGTCGACGATCCATTTACAACCGGCAGTAGCGGCTGTGGGCAAAGCTATACAACCCGAACGCGGCGAACCCGAGCGCCGCTGCAATCAACAGCACTTTGCCGAACGGTGCCGCACCCAAGGTCTTCACGGCACCGTCGATGCCTGTTGCTTTGGCGGGATCCGAAGTCATCGTCGCGACGATCAGCAGAACGCCCGCACCGGCCAGCACCAGGCCCTTGGCAACGTACCCGGCGATGCCCAGCGGGATGAGCAGCGGGCCACCCGCAACGGTCACGTCGTCCAGGAAACGCTTCGTCACACCCTTGTGGACGTGATACCCGCCCACCGCCACAACCGCCAAACCGATCACCACAAGCAGGAACTCTCCCCACCCGTGCTGCATGAGCCGCGCACTCAGCCCGGCGTTACGTGCCGTGCTCGGCTCGTTGCCGCCGGTCGCGAACTTGGCCGCGGAGAATGCGATCGCGAAATAGACGACAGCGATGCCAAAAGACTTGAGCCGGTTGGTCACTTGCGTGATGCCGTGCTCCTCCACCTTGCGTTCGCTGGGGTGCTGGCCGACGACGGTCTCGGCCAGTCGCCACAGGCCCAATGCGGCCAAGCCGGCGGCAGTTGCCCACAGCAACGCGGCTCCGCCGGGTCCGGCTGCCAGCGCGGCCAGTGCGCCCGACTGGTCGGCGGTTCCGGCCGACCCGAGCGCGATGTGCGCGACGATGTAGCCGACCAGCAGATGAAGGATGCCGCTGATCACGAACCCGGCGCGCGCCGCGAGCTGAAATGCGTCGTTGTCGGTGGCCCGGCCGACGGCTCCCTGCACCGGGTTAGCGGCCATCACTGCTCTTTCCCGCGGGACTGCCGCAACGCGGTGCCACGCTCGATGTCCTTGTCCTGCTTGGCCTGATTCTTCTCGAGAAGGCGCGTGTCGCGCGGTGGCAACTGCAGCTCCTCTTCAGCCGGCAGCCCGGCCTGCAGTTCGCGGCCACGCTCGAGTTCCGAATCCACCTCTGCACCGAACAGCAAGGCCACATTCGTGATCCACAGCCACAGCAGGAAGACGATCACCCCACCTAGCGCGCCGTAGGTCTTGTTGTAACTGGCGAAGTTGGCGACGTACACGCCGAACCCGATCGACGCGACCACCCACACCACGATCGCGACCATCGCGCCGACGCTGATCCAGCGGAACTTCGGCTGCCGCACATTCGGCGTGGCGTAATAGAGCACCGCGACCGCGACCACGACGCACGCCAAGATCAGCGGCCACCGCCCGATCCGCCAAATGCCCATCGCCACATCGCCCAGCCCGATCGCATCCCCGATCGCCGACGCCAGCGGCCCGCTGACCGTCAACATGAACGCGACGGCTGCCGCCAGCACCAGCCCCGCCAACGTCAATGCCAACTGCTGCGGGCGCAGCTTCCAGATCGGTCGGCCCTCTTCGATCTCGTAGATCCGGTTCATCGCGCGGCTGAACGCGCCGACATATCCCGACGCCGACCACAGCGCCCCCAGCAGACCGACAACCAGCGCGAAACCCGCCGACGGAGAGTCGACCAACTGCTGGACCGGACCGCGCAGGGTGTCGACCGTCGACGGCGGCGCCACGTCGGCGATCACCTGCAGCACGGTGTCGACGGTTCGCTTGCCCTGGCCGAACACGCCGAGCAGCGACACCATCACCACCAGTGCCGGAAACAGGGACAGCACCGCGTAGTACGTCAACGCCGCCGCCAGGTCGAGGCACTGGTCGCGGGAGAACTCGCGCACCGCCATGCGCACCGAATAGATCAGCGAGGGCTTGGTGAGGTCGGTCGGCGAGTCGGGCTTGCGCGGATCGTCAGGGTCGGGTGACATTTCGGCCGGTTAGCTAGGCGGGGTTCTCATGGGTGACGGCGTGATAGCCGCGCGCCGCCGCCCGATCCACCACGGCGCGGACCACGCCGAACACCAGACCCTGCAGCGCGGCGGCCGTCAGCACCTCACGTGACGACTGCCCGAGATCCTTCGGGTCCGGCGTCTCCTCGGACTCGCCGACGCGTTTCCAGATCTGGTTGAACACGGCGCCCGCCAGAAGACCGCCGGCCACGCTCGCCGCAATCGATAAGGCCTTGTACGTCACTTTCGAAGTCACGCTCACTAGTCACCTCCGCGTCGAGTGTTGGCGCAACCTATACCCGCTTACCTGCGCCTCGACACTTGTTGCGTTGGCGCACCAAATGTTTGACACCACCCCGAACGGGCATGGCTGTCCAAGCAACTTCGGGAGGTTTGATGCGAGCAGTGACGTGGCAGGGCAAGCGCAAGGTATCGGTCGACAACGTGCCCGACCCATTGATCAAGGAACCTACCGACGCGATCATCCGGGTGACGAAAACCAACCTCTGCGGCTCGGACCTGCACCTGTACGAAGTGCTCGGCGCATTCATGACACCGGGCGACATCCTGGGCCACGAGGCGATGGGCGTCGTCGAAGACGTCGGTCGTGAGGTGGGCGACCTCAAGGTCGGCGATCGTGTCGTCATCCCGTTCAACATCTCGTGCGGGCACTGCTTCATGTGCGACCACGGGCTGCAGAGCCAGTGCGAGACCACGCAGAACCGCGACCAGGGCACCGGAGCCGCGCTGTTCGGCTACTCCAAGCTCTATGGCGAAGTCGCCGGCGGCCAAGCCGAGTACCTGCGCGTGCCCCAGGCTCAGTACACGCACATCAAGGTGCCCGACGACGGGCCCGACGAACGGTATGTCTATCTGTCGGATGTGTTGCCGACGGCATGGCAGGCCGTGGAGTACGCCGCCGTTCCCGACGGCGGCACGCTGGTGGTGCTCGGGCTCGGACCGATCGGGTCGATGGCGTGCCGGATTGCGTTGTATCGCGGCAACTGTCGCGTGATCGGCGTGGATCTGGTGCCGGAGCGGCTCAGCCGGGCCCGCGACTTCGGCGCCGAGGTGATCGACCTCAACGAGCACGACGCCGAACCTGTGGTGGTCGACGCCACCGACGGTCGTGGCGCCGATTCGGTGATCGACGCAGTCGGGATGGAGGCGCACGGCTCGCCGATCGCCGAGGCCGCCCAGACCGCGGCCGGTTTCCTGCCGTCGCCGGTCGGTCGGGTGGTGATGCGCAACGCGGGCGTCGACCGGCTCGCCGCGTTGAATGCCGCGATCGGCATGGTGCGCCGTGGCGGCACGATTTCGTTGTCCGGCGTCTACGGCGGCGCCACGGACCCGATCAACATGATGACGCTGTTCGACAAGCAGGTGCAGCTGCGTATGGGCCAAGCCAACGTCAAGCGCTGGGTTCCCGACATCATGGGGCTGCTGACGTCCGACGATCCGCTGGGCGTCGAGTCCTTTGCCACCCACCGGTTGTCCCTTGACGAGGCGCCGGCGGCCTACGAGACGTTCCAGAAGAAGCAGGACGGGATGATCAAGGTCGTGATGACCCCGTAAAAAGTATGACTTGGCGCATAGTTCTGGCAATCAGCGCAGGGAAGCGCCGTCGAAGATAACGGCCAGATCACGGCCTTCTTGACCGTTAGTATGGCTAGCGGCATAGTCGTGGCTGCGGAGATGCAACCGCTCCGCGAAAGGTAAACCGCCATGACGAACATTGAGCTGAACATCGCCGGACTGCACTTCACGCGTTCGGCCCACGACGACGGCGGGAAGAAGTCCTGGTACCACAGCTGCCGGACGTGGCGCCGCAAAGAAGTCCGCGGGTCCGGCCGTCCCGTACAGGCGGCCGACTCCGCGGCGTGACGCGCGCCGTCGAGCATGGACATGCTGCGGCAACGAGCTAAGCGAGGCGCGACCAAGCGCCGGATGCTCACCAGCGCCGCCGAAGTGCTGAGGGAACGCGGTGCGGCCGGCGTCACCATCGACGAGGTGCTCGCCCGAAGCGGTGCACCCCGTGGCTCGGTGTATCACCACTTCCCGGGCGGACGCCATCAGTTGCTGGCCGAAGCACTGCAGTTCGCCGGCGAATCGATGACGACCGCGATCGGCGAGGCGGCCGCCAGAGGCCCGATGGCGCTGGTCCACGAATTCGTCGAGATGTGGGAAGCCGTACTGCGCGAAAGCGACTTCATGGCCGGCTGTCCCGTGGCCGCCGCGGCGATCAGCAGCACCGACGAGGATCCGCCGCTGTCCGCCGATGCGGCACGCATATTCGGACAGTTGCGCGATGCGCTCACCCGCTCGTTCGTGGCCGACGGCTTCCCCGACGACGAGGCGGCGACGCTGGCCACCACCATGCTTGCCGCAATCGAGGGCGCGGTGATCCTGTGCCGGTCGCTGCGCAGCCCTCAGCCGCTGCGGGATGTGGCCGAAAATCTCGAATTCCTGGTGAACGGACGCCGATTCGTCAGCCGGTACCGACGCGACGCGCGTCAGGACACCTGAGCTTCGGCCGACACCAGAGCGATCGAGGCAGCCACCGCGGTGTCGACGATCTCGCGGACATCCTTGCGGTCCTCGACTGTCAACGCGGTCAACTCCCGCAGGCCGCCGAGAAGGATCACCGACATCTCCGGGGACGCCGGCCGCATGCCTGCGCGCTGAAAGCCGGGGTTACTGGTCACCTCGGCCAGCATCTGCGTCAGCACCTCGATGTTGTGCCGCTGCACCGACCGCACTGCGGCACCGAGCGCAGGCAGCTCGCGGATCCAGCTCAGCGCGACGGCCGGGCGTGACTCGATGACGCCGACGTAGGCGTCGATAGCTTGGTGAATTTGCTTCTGCCAGTTGGCTTCTGGGTCGACGGCAGCCTTGATCTGGACGACCATGTCCTCGATCGCCGTGCGCAGCAACTCGACGAAACACTGCTCCTTGCCGTCGAACTCCTGGTAGAAGGTGCGCTTCGAGGTGCGGGCGTGCCGGACGATGTCGGCGATCGTGGTGTCGCGGTACCCCCGCTCGGCGATCGACTCGGCCAGGCCGTCGAGCAGTCGGCGTCGAAACGGGTGCTCGATGTCTTGCTCGGAAGCCGTGACGGCGATGTCGGCCACCGTCATCGCGCCTCCTGTCCACGGTTGAGTCTTGATCGGCACGGTACTAACCGGTACCGTACAACATGACACCTTGGTACTGCGTGGTACCACGACCGCGGTTGGGAGTGAGCGATGAGCGAAGCGGCCCTGAACCTCGTCGAAAGCGGCAGCGCGCCGCCGCCTGCCAAACTCCCACCGCAAGTGCCACTGCCCCGTCCGGTGCAGGGCGTGGGCTTCGTGGTGTCCCGTCGCTGGACCATTCGGCAAGCCGCCCGCCGCTACGGCAACGTGTTCACGCTCGACATTCCGGTGTTCGGCCACACCGTCGTGGTCGCCGAGCCCGCCCTGGTCAAGCAGGTGTTCATGGCCAGCACCGACGATCTGCTCAACATCCAGCCCAACCTCAGCCGGGTATTAGGGCCGGGCTCGATCTTCGCGCTCGACCGCGCCGAGCACCGCAACCGTCGCAAGCTGCTGCACCCGCCGTTCCACGGCAAGAGCATCAAGAACTACGAACGGATCATCGAAGAAGAGACCCTTCGCGAAGCTGCGAATTGGCCTGTAGGACAAGAGTTTCGGACGCTGGAGCCGATGATGCGGATCACGCTGAATGTGATCCTGCGTGCGGTGTTCGGCGCCGAGGGCACCGAGCTCGAAGACCTGCGCTGGCTGATACCCGGCTGGGTGAAGCTCGGCTCGCGGCTGGCCACTCTGCCCCAGCCGTCACGGACATACGGCCGGTTCAGCCCGTGGGGCCGGCTGGCGGCGTCGCATCAGCGGTTCGACGCGATCGTCGAGACCCTGATCGCCAAGGCCGAAGCCGACCCGTACTTCGACGAGCGCACCGACATCCTGGCGCTGATGCTGCGCAGCCGCTACGACGACGGCTCGCCGATGTCGCACCGGGACATCTCCGACGAGCTGCTGACGCTGGTCGCCGCGGGCCACGAGACCACCGCGTCGACGCTGGCCTGGGCGTTCGAGCGGCTGCGCCGGCACCCCGACGTGGTCGCCGCGCTTGCCGAGGAGGCCGACGGCGACGGCAACGAGTTGCGTCAGGCGACCATCCTCGAGGTGCAGCGGGCGCGGACCGTGATCGACTTCGCAGGCCGCCACGTCGCGGCGCCCGTGTTCGAACTCGGTGACTGGCGTATCCCGCAGGGGTACTCGATCGTCGTCAGCATCGCGCAGCTGCACGAGACCGCGTTCCTCGAGCCGGAGCGGTTCGACCCGTACCGGTTTGTCGGCAACCGACCGCCGACGTTCGCGTGGGTGCCGTTCGGTGGCGGGACCCGGCGCTGCCTGGGTGCGGCGTTCGCGAACACCGAGATGGATGTGGTGCTGCGGACGGTGCTGCGCCATTTCGAGCTCGACTCGACCACCGACCCCGGCGAGAAGGTGCACTCTCGCGGCGTGGCGTACACGCCGAAGCGGGGCGGGCGGATCGTCATGCATCACCGCTGACGTTTGAGCCGCGGCCAGGCTGGCTAACTGTTCAGCCATGGATCGCCCCGACACCATGGTCGAGATCCATCGACAGCGGGTGCAGGATCTCACGCTCGAGTTCTTCGGCGGCGAGAAGTATTCACAGCCGGCCAACGGCCCCGGCTTCACCGCGACCGCCACGCTGGACCTCACGCTGGACCGGGTCTGGTTCGTCGAAGACGCCCGCGGGCGGCTGTGGCGAGAGCAAGTCGACAGCCAAGAACGGGATCCACTGCGGCACTTTGCGATCGACCTGGCGATCTTCGACTCCAAGCTCGCGATCGAGTCCGTCACCTGCATCCCGCTGGTGCCGCTGCCGCCGCGCACAGTCACAGTGCCCGACGGTCCGCGCGCCGGGGAGTCGCGGCAGATCCCGTACAACGAGATCCCGCTGATGGGCCGGCTCACCATTCACGAACAACTTGAATGCCGCGAGCCCGAGCCCGGCAAGCAGACCATTGCGCTGAATTTCAAATCGCAGGATGCGCCGGTGCTGGTGGCAAGTGCAGCCGACGACGGTGCACGTCTCTACGGTCCCGGTGTCGAGCGAATACCCAACGGCGACACCACGTTCAGCGGGAAGGATCCGCGCGTCACCTGGGACCTAGACGACGCCGAGGCGTACTGGATCACCCACTGCGTCGCCGGTGAGCTGCTGGTGAATCTGCAGAAGCTGCGCCACCCCGGAATCTCCGACGACGACGCCCGCACCGCGGTGCTGGACTTCATCGCCGCGCAGATCGCCGAGGCGGTCGGCCCGGAGGTGGGAGCACTCGGCGAGGACGGCATCGTGGGCGTGCTGCCCACTACCATGGACGTCGACCCGGCCGCGGACGACGACAGCACCGTCAAGGAGCTCGACGCGGTGGTGCAACGCTACGAGGTCGGCGGCCGCCCGCACGAGTCCATCGTCGTGCAACTGAAGACGCTGCGCGAACTGCCGGCCGGCGAAGAGCTGCCCGCGTCAGTACTCGCCGAAAACCCCGGCGAGCACACGGCTTTAGCCGTCACCGGGTGGAGCATCCTGCGCGAGGTGCGTGACACTGTGAAGTCGACGTTCAATCTCGACGAGTCCGACTTCGACCCCGACGCGCCGTGTCTGCTCAACGGCCCGAAGACCGTGATGATCGGCGGCGACGAGCGTGTGCTCGAATCACTGGACGCCGACATCACGCCCCGCACCGGGGACGGCCGCCTGGTAATCGACGGAAAAGTCAACGCGCACAGCAAGTTCTACGACTTCGACGCGGCGTTCACGATCACCTACGACATGGTGCTCGACGACATCCCCCGCGATGCGGTGGGCAATGAGACCAGAACCTTCACCGGCGAGACGATGGAGGAGTTGCAGCGCGCACTGCAGCAGGCCGGCGAACGCCGAAGCGCCGGAGAATTGAGCGAAGAGGAATACGAGGCGGAGGTCAAGCGGGCCAACGACCGGATCGCCGAACTACCGCGCACCGTGGGTGTGCGGCCCAGCCAGACGGCCAAACCCGTTGTGCAGCCTAACTTCAGCCTCACCGCTGCGGGCCACGCCGCGACCGCGGTGGGAGTGGCCGCGGTGGTCGGTCTGCTGGCGCTGCCGGTGACGGCCGCCGTCGGTGCTGCGGGTGTGGGCGCGGCCGGGGCGGGTGGGTTGCTGGCGTTCGCGATCGTCGACTACCTCTCCACTGTGTTCACGCTCAACTGGTTCGGTGCCGGGATGGGCTCACGCGAGGTACGCAAGGCACTCAGCGACCGGCCGAGCGGAACCGAACTTCCGGTGATCGGAATTCCGGTGGGCACCAACCTGAATCGGCAACGGCTCGCGGTGTATTTCCGGCAGGTCCCACCGCAGTTGCCGGTGAGCTGCGTCAAGTCGGACGACGACGGCAAGATCCGCGTGGTCGGCGGCCGGTGGCCGGGAGACGGTGCGCAATGGCTGCTGTCGGCCGATGACGGTCGGCGGTTCGTCGAATCAGGCGAACTGCAACTGGTTCTCGACGACTCCGGTGAGCGCGTGGCTTTCGAGTCGGATGCGCTGCGCTCGCTGCCGCAGTGCAGCTGATTACTGAGTGCTGCCGGCGCGCCTGGGCAGCTTCCAGCCCGGACGGACGTAGTGGCAGGTATAGCCGCTGGGATAGCGCTGCAGGTAGTCCTGATGCTCCGGCTCGGCCTCCCAGAAGTCGCTCGCCGGGGTGACCTCGGTGACCACCTTGCCGGGCCACAGTCCCGACGCTTCGACGTCGGAGATCGTGTCCAGCGCGATCTGCTTCTGCTCGTCGTCGAGATAGAAGATCGCCGAGCGGTAGCTGGTGCCGACGTCGTTGCCCTGCCGGTTTTTCGTGGTCGGGTCGTGTATCTGGAAGAAGAACTCCAGCAGCGTGCGGAAATCGGTCTGCTCTGGGTCGTAGATGATCTCGACGGCTTCGGCGTGACCGGGGTGGTTGCGGTAGGTGGCGTTCGCGTTCTCGCCGCCGGTGTAGCCGACGCGGGTGCTGACCACCCCGGGCTGCTTGCGGATCAGCTCTTGCATGCCCCAAAAGCAGCCGCCGGCCAGTATCGCCTTCTTGTAGGTCATGGCTCCTCCTTACACCGATATGTCGCCCCTCGACAACGCTGGTAGAACGTGTTCTAGTTTTGAGCTGTGACCGGTTTTGGCCGCGACGAGTTGACGGCGGCGTTCGAGCACTTCGAGCAGACCGTGGCGCGGGCCGCCGAGACCCGCGACTGGGACCCGTGGGTGCAGCAGTACACCGCAGACGTCGAATATGTGGAGCATGCCGCCGGCACGATGCGGGGCCGCGACGAAGTGCGGGAGTGGATCTGGAAGACGATGACCACGTTCCCGGGCAGCTACATGACCGCGTTTCCGACGCTGTGGTCTGTGGTCGACGAGCCGACGGGACGAATCATCATGGAGCTCGACAACCCGATGGCCGACCCCGGCGACGGCACGATCATCAGCGCCACGAACATCTCGATCATCACCTACGCCGGCGACGGGCTGTGGCGCCGTCAAGAGGACGTCTACAACCCGCTGCGGTTCCTCAAGGCGACGATGAAGTGGTGCCGCAAGGCACAACAGCTCGGCACGCTGCCCGACGAGGCGGCCCGCTGGATGGAGCAATACCGATGACGACGTCTCTGGTGATCGGCGCGAACGGATTCCTGGGCAGCCACGTCACCCGCCAGCTGGTGGAAAGCGGCGCCGATGTGCGGGCGATGGTGCGCAGCGGCGCGAACACCAAAGGCATCGACGATCTTGCGGTGCAACGGTTTCACGGCGACGTGTTCGACACCGAGGTGCTGCGCGAGGCGATGACCGGCTGCGACGTCGTCTACTACTGCGTGGCGGACACCCGCGCCTGGCTGCGGGATCCCGCGCCGCTGTTTCGGACGAACGTCGAGGGCACCCGCAACGTGCTCGAGGTGGCTCGCACGATGCCACTGCGGCGGTTCGTGTTCACCAGCAGCTACGTGACGATCGGCCGCCGCCGAGGGCACGTCGCCACCGAGCAGGACCAGCTGCACTGGCGGCGGTCGTTGGGCCCGTACGTGTTGTCGCGGCTGCAGGCCGAGCAGTTGGTACTGCGCTACGCCGCCGACCACGGGTTGCCCGCGGTCGCGATGTGCGTGTCCACCACCTACGGGCCCGGCGACTGGGCGATGACGCCGCACGGCGCGATGATCGCCGGCGCCGCATTCGGCAAGGTGCCGTTCGTGATGAACGGCATCGCCCTGGAGGTCGTCGGCGTCGACGATGCGGCGCGGGCCATGATCCTGGCCGCCGAGCGCGGGCGCAACGGCGAGCGCTACATCGTCTCCGAGAAGATGATGACCAACGCGCAGATCGTGCGGATCGCGGCGGAGGCGGCCGGTGCGCCGGTGCCCCGCCGATCCGTGTCGTTGCCCGTGTTGTACGGCATGGCGGCGATGGGAAGCCTCAAGTCGCGCCGCGGCAGCCGCGAGATGCTGACCCTGCGGTCGCTGAGGTTGATGCGGGCCGAAGCGCCACTCGACCACAGCAAGGCGGTGCGGGAGCTGGGCTGGCAGCCGCAGCCGGTCGAGGATTCGATTCGCGCCGCGGCGCGGTTCTGGGTGGATTTGCGGGCAGCGGCCAGGAAATCGAAGGCGGGCTAGCCGGGAATCTTATTCCCGACGCGGCGTTGACTGTCCTATGAGCAAGCCGCGTCTGCAACCGAGCGCCCGCCACCCGATCACGATCACCCCGACCGTCGGACACGTCACCGTCCGCGTCAACGGCGAGGTGGTGGCCGACACCGACAACGCGCTTACGCTGCAAGAGTCGACGTATCCGCCCGTCCAATACATCCCGCGCAGCGACGTCAACCACGACCTGTTGCGGCCCACTGACACCGCGACCTACTGCCCGTTCAAGGGCGACGCGAGCTACTACAGCGTGGTGACCCCTGCGGGCACGGTCGAAGATGCGATCTGGACCTACGAGCACCCATACGAGGAGGTGGCCGCGATCGCCGGCCACGTCGCGTTCTATCCGGACAAGGCCGAGATCACCGTCGGCTAGCCACGGGTGCGCCGAGCGTGGAGATCGCGCTAGCTACGGGTGCGCACGTGATAGCGGCGCTCGGCGTAGGCGAGGTCATCGCGCCACAGCCGAGTGGCGGCGTAGCGCATCAGCGGCGTGATCATCGGGGCGACGTGTCGGGTCCGGGCGAAACCTGACCGGTCGGAGTGGGCGATCACTGCCTCGATCACCGCCGTGCGCGGGTGCCCGTCGGGCCCTGCGCCCAGTGGTGTCGCGTGCGTCTCGACCACGCTGCCGGCGCCCTCGCCGTCGACGATCCGCATCACGATCGTGCGCCGCTCCGGGCTGGTGAACTCCGCGATCACCGGTACGCCGAACCGGCCCATCTTGAACGTGACGGCGACGAGGAAGCGGTCGGTGTCGTCGTCGGCGTCGGGCGGCGGCGCGCTGAGGACTTCCAGCCGGGTGAACGAGTACGGATGGAACCAGGCGCCGTGCCACGGGTCGAGCCGGTTGGCGATGACGTCGTCCGGCTCGCAGGTGCCGACTAGCCGCGTCACCGCGTCGAGCCGAATCCCGCTGGGCCGCAACGGAATTACCGGCTGCGGGGTGGACTCCTCGCCACCGATGCGGTCCAGTCGCACCCACACCAGCACGCCGTCGTCGTGACTTGGCAGCGGCTTCCATCCGAACTCGGGGCTGCCGGTGAGGCGCAGCCCGTGCCACGGGCAGACGAGTGCCCCGCAGTCCACCGTTCCCGTAGCCAGATCGGCGCCCAGATGCGGGCAGGTGGCGGGGCCGACGTGCAGCCCGCCGTTCCCGTCGCGCCACGCGACGATCTCCACTCCGGCGACTGTCGTGCCGAACGGGCGCCGGCTTCGCACGTTGCTGCTGGCGGCGAACGCGTACCAGTTGCCCGACGGCCGCCGCTGTGCGCGTCGCAGCGCCGCGTCGATGATCGCCGGTTCGGCGTCGCGGTAGGTGGGTGGCTGCTGCGCCCACTGAGTGCGCGGAAGGACTTGGATTGGAAAGCTTTTCGGCCACTTCACGGCGAGCTGTGCCCTCTCACGACCAGTTGTTGCCTTTGACCCGCCAGGCGGCGCAGCAGCGGAATGCGGCCCTGCGTCGGCACGGTATGCAGTGGGTGCCCGGCCAGCCCCCAGCCGGCCAGCAGCTTGTTGGCCGCGGTGAACCCGGTAGTGGCCGCGCGTTCCATCAGCGCCACCGGCAGGTCGATGCGGATGCCGTCGCCGGCGAGCATCAGCCGAGGGTGTGGCGTGGTGACGGGTGGCCGGCGGGCGAAATCGCCCGGGGCGAACCGGGGGCAATCGTCGCGCCACAAGGTTCGTTCGGCGACCACCTTTGCGTCGCGGGTCTCGGGGTACAGCTCATGCAGCCGAGTGAGCAACCGCTCCGTCAGCCCGTCGCGGTCACGCACGGCGTACGAGTGCAGCTCGACGACGGCGCCGCCGTGGCGCCGTGACCAGTCGATCGCTTGGCGCTCATAGCGGTTCAGCACGCTGATGTTGTCCAGCGGCGGCAGTCCCCCGGTGCCGAGGAACGCCGGCCGTTGCGGCTTGACCGGACGGTCGAGCCACAGCCGCTGTACGACGAACGGTGGCGCCGTCCGCAGGGCCGCCACCGTCTCGCGCCACGCTTCGTCGCCGAGATCCGGTGACGCGCCGACGATCGCGCGCAGCCCGCTGACGTCGGGGGCGAGGACGACAGCGTCGGTGTCGACCGGGTCGATCGAATCACCATGCACGCGAAACGCTCTGGGGCCGTCGGTGCCGATCGACGACACCGATACTCCGGTGCGGAACTGCACACCCCGGTCGGACAGATACTGCCGCAACGGTTCCCATAGGCAGGTGTCGAAGTTGGCGGCGGCGACATCGAACACCAAGCCCTCGCTGGAGCCAAGGAAATAGATGTGGAACATCGTCGCCAGCTCGGCCGCTGACAGCTCCGTGGGCTCGGCGAAGAAGCTGCGCGAGAACACCTCGAACGCCAGGTGCCGCGCTGCGTCGGGGAAGTTGATGTGGTGCAGAAACGTTTCGGCGTCGACGTCGTCGAGACGGTGGTAGATGTCCGGCACCGACACCGCGGCCAGCGGTGCGGCGGCGCGGGCGTCGAGCGCGATGAAGTCCCGTAGCCGGAACGTGGGGCTGCGAAGTGCAAACAACAGCGCATTCCACGGCGGGGTGCGCGGCAGCCCGCGGAACGTGTCGCGGCGGCCCTGGGCGTCGACCAGCGGGTAGTCGTCGACGGCGGTCAGTTGGCTCAGCGCAGTATCGGTGCGCCGCAACAGGTTTCGCAAGTTGTAGTACTGGCGGAAGAACGCGTGGAAGCCACGGTTCATCGCGACGGAAGTGCCGTCGGGCAGCGTCTCGGACCACCCGCCGACCCGGCCGCCGAGATACCGTTGTCGCTCCAGCACCTCGACGCTCACGCCGCGCTCGGCAAGTCCGGTCGCTGCGGCCAGTCCCGCAATTCCCGCACCCACCACCACCGCGTGCGGTCTGGACGCCAGTGAGTCTACGTTCGGCAAGCCGGGCTCGGCGGCGTGCGTCACACGGCGCGGATCGCGAAAACCGTTGCTAGTCATGGGGAGCGTCGGCCAGGAAGGTGTGGACGATGTTGCGCTGCCAGCCCGTCATCGTCTCGCTGTGCACGGCCACGAACCCCGCGTCGGCCAGCCGGCGGCGGAAGCGGGTGGCGCCGTCGAACGCCAGCACGCTGCGCCACAGGTGCCGGTACAGCGCGGTGTCGCGGGTGTGCCGGAAACCCGACGGGATGATGATGCCCCAGCACACCGCGCTCCACGTCAGCGTCGCCGCGCGCGAATCACGTACCGAATATTCGTGCACCGCAAGGGTTCCGCCCGGCCGCAGCAACGTCAGGAAGCGCTTCAGCTGCGCGTCGGGGTCGGCCAGGTTGCGCACCAGGTAGGCCGCCAGGATGCCGTCGAATGGTCCGGTGACGCCGAGGTCGGCGAGATCTTCGATGCGGCCGTGGACGAACTGCACCGACGGCGGCCACGTCTTGGCTTGCGCCTCACGCAGCATCCCGGCCGACGCGTCGACCGCGACGATCTGAGCTTCCGGCGCCGCGGCGAGCAGCGCCGCCGTCGACGCCCCGGTGCCGCACCCGGCGTCGAGCAGCCGCAATCCGCGCCCGCGGTTCGGAATACGCATGCGCTGCACTGAGATTCGCAGATGCTCGTGGTAGCCGGGATTGGCACCCACCATGCGGTCATAGGCCTGTGCGCCGACGTCGAACGCCGAGGGCACCGCGTCGCGCGGCAGGCCGGCGTCACCGACTGTCACGTTGCCGCTCCCATAGCAACAGCACCGCCGTCACCAACGCGAACCCGAACAGGAAGTCCTCGACGGGAATGTCGAACGGAAACCGGACGCCGACGGTGTGCGCGTCGTCGTAGACGACGATCGGTGCGCTCAATTTGGTGAGCCAGCCGTCGACGAGAACCTGGAAGCCGATCACGATCGACATGGACAGCCAGTACGCGGTCTTGCGGAACAGCCCGGTGCGCCACACCACCACCTCGAGCGCGACGACGGCGGCGGCCGCGACCACCGCGGGAAGCGTATAGCCGAGCCCGCTCACGAGCGGCGCCTGAGCCGGCCGAGCATCGCCGTCACCGCGTTGTAGGTGAGCAGGCCGCACAACGGGATCACGATGAAGAACAGTAATTCCTCCAGCGGAATGCCGAAGCCGACGTGAACTCCGCTGATGTAGCGCGGGTTGTACGTCCACACGTGCGCCGCGACCGCCAGTGCATCCCAGACGACGAACAGCAACGCGACCGGCAGCACCGACCGAACGGTGCGCCACGGCTGGCGGTATACGCCGGGACCGAAAAACTCCAGCGGCGCGGTGACGAGCAGGCAGGCGCCCAGCACCAGCAGGTACTGCCATCGGTCCACGGCTACGCGGCCTGCCCGCGCCGCGCCCGCCACGCCTGGATCAGCGCACCGCCGGCCACCTGCAGCCGACGCGCGGTGCCGACCCGGGCGCGCTGGCTGAACACCGCGAAATCGCTTTCCTCGATGCAGTCGAGGATCTCGGAGTACAGGGTCAGTGCGGTGGCCACACACGGCCGCGACCACGGCGCCAGCATCTGCACACCCTCGGCGGCGAACCGGTAGATGCCACGGGTGATGTGGTGCTGCGCGGACAGCGCTCGGCGCACCCGTGGATCGGTGCGCCGGTGTTCGTGACACCACGTCAACAACTCGCGGTCGACGCCGAACGAGGCGAGCTCATCGGCCGGCAGGTACACCCGCTCTCTGGCCAAGTCTTCGTCGACGTCACGCAGGAAGTTGGTGAGCTGAAACGCTTGACCCAGCGCCGCAGCGTAGGGAGCCGCCTCGTCGGCGGGGCCGACCGTGCCGAGTACCGGCAGCAGCTGCAAGCCGATGACTTCCGCCGAGCCGTGCATGTAGCGCTCCAGCGCCGCGCGGTCGGGATAGTCGGTGACCGTCAGGTCCATCCGCATCGACGCCAAGAAGTCGCGGAACAGTTCCGGGGCGATGCCGTAGAACGCCGCGGTGTGGCGCACCGCCGTGAGCACCAGGTCCGTCTCCTCGTCGTCAGCGGTGCCGCCTTCGAAAAAGAGATCCGAAAGTCGTTGCAGGCCCGCCTCTTTGGCCTCGGTGTCGAGCGGCGAATCAAAGTCGTCGAGAATGTCGTCGGCCAGCCTGGCGAACCCGTACAACGCATGCACGGCGGGCCGCTGCGCCGGTGTCAGCAGCCGGGTGGCCAAGAAGAACGTGCGGCCGTGGCGGGCGTTGAGATCGCGGCAGCGGCAGTAGGCCATTCGTAGCCGCGGCTGCGTCACCCCTGCCGCGTCGAGCTCGGACCGGATCATGCTTTGCTGCCTTCGGTAGCGATGATCCTGCGTGCGGGCTGCTGCAGCGGTCCGGTGATCCGGTCGGCAGCGAGCCGCCCCGACAGCAACGCGGTGGGCACCCCGACACCCGGCACCGTCGACGAACCCGCGAGCACCGCGTTGGCCACTCCGCGAACGGTGTTGGCAGGCCGGAACGGCCCGGTCTGGGCGAACGTGTGCGCCAGTGCGAACGGCGTGCCCGCCAGCATGCCCTGCCGGGCCCAATCGGCCGGAGTCACCAGGTGCAGCAGTTCGGCGTCGTCGCCGACACCGGGAAGTCTGTTCCGCACGGTGTCGAGCAGGCGTGCGGCGTAACCGTCAGCCATGGTGTCCCAATCCACTTGTCCGCGGGCGAGATTCGGTGCCGGAGCCAGGATGTACAGCAGGTCGCGACCCGGCGGCGCCAATGGTGCGTCGGTGGCGGTGGGCCGGGTCACCAGCAGCGACGGGTCGGTCATCGGTCGGCCGGTGCGGATGATGTCGTCGAAGGTCTGCTCCCACGCGTGCCCGAACAGGATCGTGTGGTGTGCACCGGATTGCACTGCGGCGCAGCCGACGTGGGCGACCACGGCCGACGGCGCGGGACGCAGCCGCAACGGCCGGCGCGGTGTGCGACCGAGAAGCCGGTACGTCTGCGGCAGTTCGGTGGTCAGCACCACCGCGTCGCAGGCGATGCGGCTGCCGCGCTCGGTGTGGACGGCGCTGACCCGGTCGCCGGACGTCTCCAGCGCGGTGACAGCTGACGAGTACTCGAACCGCACGCCGGCGTCAGCGCCCGCCGCGGCGAGCGCGTCGGGCAGCGCACGCATCCCACCCCGCGGAAAGTAGACGCCCGCAACGGTATCCATGTAGGCGATCACCGCATACACGGCCAGCGCCCGGTGCGGCGGCACGCCGGCATACAGCGACTGGAACGTGAACACCCGCCGCAGCCGCTCGTCGTCGATGAACCGCTGCACCACCCGTGCCCACCGGCGAAAGCCGCCGAGCGCGGCCAGTCGCGCGAGTTGCGGCGTGAGCAAGCCCAGCGGGGAATCGAAGTTCGCGGCGATGAAGCCGTCGAATTCGGTGCGGTAAAGCCGAGTCAGCCATTCGCGCAGCCGCAGATAGCCCGCTGCCGCGTCCGGCCCGGCGAATGCTTCGACTTCGGCGGTCATTGCGCCCGGCTCTGTGTGCACGTCGAGCTCGCTGCCGTCGGCGAACGCGGCGTGATACGCCGGCTGAACCGGCACCAAATCCAGCCGGGCAGAACGGCTTTCACCGACCGCGGCGAACATGTCGTCGATGATGTCGGGCATCGTCAGCACCGTCGGGCCGGTGTCGAGCAGATAACCGCGCGCGTCGACCCGACCGACCCGGCCACCTGGAACCGGCTCCCGTTCGACGACGGTCACCTGGCGGCCGCGCCCAGCCAGGTGCAGCGCGGCCGAGAGACCGGCCAGGCCCGCGCCGACCACGACGACGTGATCTGCGTGCCCTCCGACAGTGCGGATCATCATGCGGTCCGCGCGGTGCAGACGGTCGCCATGTTGGCCAGCGCTGCACGCACCGACTCGTCGATCCGGGTGTCGCCGATCTGCTGACGCGCCGCGGCGACCCGCTCGTCGATCATCTCCTCGATCCACTGCACTGCGCCGGTGGCCACGATCAGCGTCCGCCAGCGGGCGATGTCGTCGTCGTCGATCTCGTCGCTGTGCATCAGTTCGGTGAGCTGGCGGCGGATCGTCGGGTCGGCCATCCGGTGCGCCGCGACGACGACGCTGGTGGCCTTGTGCTCGGACAGGTCGCCGCCGCTGGGCTTCCCGGTGACCGCGGTCGAACCGAAGATGCCCAGCAGGTCGTCACGCAGCTGGAAGGCCTCGCCCACCGCGGCGCCGTAGCCGCCGAGCAGCAGCAGCGTCCGGTTGTCGCAGCCGGCCAGCGTGGCGCCGATTTCCAGTGGGCGGCGCACGGTGTAGTTGCCGGACTTGCGGCGCGCCACGTCGAGCACGTCGTCCAGTGTGGGCAGTCCCCGCGCGTCGTTCACCAGATCCGCGAATTGGCCGACCGCCAATTCGGTGCGCATCGCGTCGTACCGCGGCCAGGCGCGGTTCAGCGCCTCGCCGGGCAGGCCGCTTTCACGCAGCATCTGCGCGGCCCAGACCAGGCACAAGTCGCCGAGCAGGATGGCGGCCGACTCGCCGAACCGGCGCGCCGACCCGGACAGCTTGCGGTCACGGTGCCAGTGGCCGAATTGCACATGGGCGGCGGGGCGGCCGCGGCGCAGCGCCGAGCCGTCCATCACGTCGTCTTGCAGCAACGCGAAGGCGTGCAGCAGCTCGAAGCTGGCCGCCGCGCGGAGCGCGGCATCATCGTCGGCGGCGCGCAGCGCGCGGGTGTCCTCGGCGGCGCCGCATCGCCAGCCCAGGTACGCGAACGTCGAGCGCAGGCACTTCCCGCCTGAGACGAACTGCGCCAGCACATCGACGGCCACGTCGACACCGGCGCCGGCCAAGTCGGCAGCGCATCGCACGTCGACGAAGTCCTGGACGTGTGTGCGCACCGTGCGGCGGATGCGGTCCCACCACGCGTCGAAAGACTCGGTACCGGTGACGGCCCCCGAGCCGCCGCCGGCGGGCGCGTCGAGCAGCTCGAGCCGCCGCGCGCTCGGACCCCGGAACCCCATCGACCTTTTCTACCCCGTCACCTTGGCGGACAACCAGGCTTCATTACATCGGAGCGGCGCACCGACCGCTCAGCCCGCGCAACGGATGTCACGATTGGTTCATCAAATGCGAATGCAGCGTCACGTTCCCCGCTCCGGCGCGACCGCGGGCCACTCTGGACCCGTTGCGACGCGGCCGGGGCGATCCGTGCTTCGTGGTGGCGCCCGACGGAGCGCTCTGGCGGACCAGCCTGATGCCCAGCGGCCCGGTGACGGCCCGGATCACGAAGTCGGCGCCGTGCGTGGTGGACTGCGAAGCTTGGGGTGCGGGCGCTGCCGAATTCGCCGACGCGCTGCCGGCGATGCTGGGGCTCGACGACGACGCGGCCGGGTTCGCGCCGCAGCACCCGACGATCACCGCCGCCTGGCGCAAGGCGGCGCATCTGCGCCTGGGCCGTACCGGCCGCGTGCTCGAGGCGCTGATTCCTGCGGTGGTGGAGCAGCGGGTCGCCGGTGCGGACGCGTTCCGGTCGTGGCGGGTGCTGGTCACCAAGTACGGCGCACCGGCGCCGGGTCCGGCCCCTGCCCGCATGCGCGTGCCGCCGTCGGCGCAGGTCTGGCGGCGCATCCCGTCCTGGGAATTCCACCGCGCCAACGTCGACCCCGGCCGGGCCCGCACGATCGTCGGATGCGCGCAGCGCGCGTCGGCGCTGGAGCGGTTGACCCGCCGCAGCCCGCAAGCGGCCCGCGAGGCGCTGACTTCACTGCCTGGGGTGGGAGTGTGGACGGCCGCCGAGACCGCACAACGCGCCTTCGGCGACGCCGACGCACTGTCGGTGGGCGACTACCACCTGGCCCGGGTGATCGGCCGCACGCTGCTCGGCTATCCGATCGACGACGCGCAGATGGTGACGCTGCTGGAGCCGCTGCGGCCGCACCGGTATCGCGTGGTCCGGCTGCTGGAGGTCAGCGGGATGGCCCGCTACGAACGCTTCGGCCCGCGGCAGGCGATCAAGAATCTTTCGAAGCTGTAAGGGTCCGTTTTCCTGGGGGGCGTCATGGGTAGCCCTTGCTGGACCGAGTCAAGAAACGCAGGACGAGGAGTGGCAATGGGTCAGTTCACTGTTCCGGGCATGTCGGACAAGCAAGGGGCGGAGGTGGCCAAGCTGCTTCAAAAGCAGCTGAGCAGGTACAACGACCTGCACCTGACGCTCAAGCACATCCATTGGAATGTGGTGGGGCCCAACTTCATCGGCGTCCACGAGATGATCGACCCGCAGGTGAAGCTGGTGCGCAAATACGCCGACGAGGTCGCCGAGCGAATCGCCGCGTTGGGCCACTCGCCGAAGGGCACGCCGGGGGCAATCATCAAAGACCGCACCTGGGACGACTACTCCGTCGACCGCGACACCGTGCAGGCGCACCTGGCCGCGCTCGACCTCGTGTACAACGGCGTGATCGAAGACACCCGCAAGAACATCGACAAGCTCGAAGACCTCGACCTGGTCACCCAGGACATGCTGATCGACCACGCCGCCGAGCTGGAGAAGTTCCAGTGGTTCGTGCGCGCGCATCTGGAGAACGCCGGCGGTGCGCTGACGCACGCGGGTGAGAAGACCGAGAAAGGCGCGGCGCAGGCAGCGAAGTCGGACAAGAAGAGCGCCTAGCTAGGCGCGGCGCTCTTCGCCGGCGGTCTCGCGGTTGCGCCGCTGCGCCCGGTAGATCGACACGTCCGTACGCGAAATCAGCAGGTAGGCGATGCCGACTGCAACCATCGCGCACGGCAGCACCGAAAACGACGTCGTCATCTCCGCCACCATGATGATCATCGCGAGCGGGGCATGCGCGATGCTGCCGAAGCACGCCATCATGCCGACGACGACGAACACGCCGGGGTTGCTCGGTAATCCGGGCGCGTGCAGGGCGTCCGCGAGCCGCCAGATCGCTGCTCCGGTGAAGGCGCCGATCACCACACCGGGGCCGAAGATGCCACCCGAGCCGCCGGTGCCGATCGACAGCGAGGTGGCCACGATTTTGGCCGCCGGCAGCAACAGCACCACCCACAGCGGGATCGCCATCAGCGTCTGCGCGGCGGCGGCCTTCTGCGCCCAGCCGTAGCCGCTGGACAGCACCTGGGGCAGCAGCAGCGCGAGGAGCCCGACGGCCAGCCCGCCGGCTGCCGGCTTGATCACAGTGCCCCCGGGCAGCCGCGCGGTCAGCGCGACGGTGCCGTAGAACGTCTTGGCGTACAGGTAGCCCACAGCCGCGGCGACGATTCCCAACACCGCGAACCAGATCAGCTGCAGCGGTTGGTGGAATTGGAACGACGACGCCACGTCGCCGAACAGCGGCTCGAAGCCGAGCATCGAGCCGAACACGGCGTAGCCGGTGGCCGACGTGATGAACCCCGGAATCAGCGAGCGATAGTCGAAGTCGTCGCGGTAGACGATCGATGCGGCCAGCACCGCACCGCCCAGCGGGGCGCCGAAGATCGCTCCGATGCCCGAGCCGATGCCCAGCGACACCGCGATGCGACCGTCCTCGTCGGTCAGGTTGAGCTGGCGGCTGAGCAGCGAGCCGAAGCCCGCCGAGATCTGCGCTGCCGGGCCTTCCCGACCTCCCGATCCGCCGGAGCCGATGGTCAGTGCGCTGGCGATGGTCTTGACGACGATCGCGCGGCCGCGGATTGCGCGCGGATCGGTGTGCACGGCCTCGATTGCGCTGTCGGTGCCGTGTCCTTCGGCTTCCGGCGCGAACCTGGCCACCAGCACCGCGGACGCGAGCGCTCCAGCGACCGTGACCAGAGGGATCGCCCAGGGTCTGGTGAAGCGCGGTGAGCCGGGGTCGCCGCCGTCACCGACGGGTTTGGGGATGTGGTAGTCGGCGAGGTAGCCGAGCAGCACGCGGCCGGCGTAGTCCAGCGCAAGGTAGAACACGACGGCGCCGAGTCCGGCGATGACACCGATCGCGATACCGAGGATCAGCCACTTGCGCAGATAACCCGCGCGGTTGATCGAGGCGCTGGCCCACTGCCGGGCTCGGCCGGCGGACGAGCGCAGCGAGGCCAGCATGCAGCGGATGCTAGCCGGATTGAACTTCTGCAGATGGGTCCAGCGTGTCCTTGTCGCGAACTACGATCAGTACGCAGTCAGAGGGGACCACCGCGATGACGGCTCTGCCCGATTGGGACCTCGTCAGCGACGCCGAGCTGGCGTCTGCTGCGGCGGGCGGTGACCGTGGCGCGTTCGCGACGATCTACGACCGGTACGCCAACCGGCTGCATGACTTCTGCATCGGCATGCTGCGCGACCGCGACGCCGCTGCGGACTGCGTGCAGGACGTGTTCTGTGCGGCGGCCACGCGGCTTCCCCAACTCCGCGAGGCCGACAAGCTGCGGCCGTGGCTGTATGCGATCGCCCGCAACGAGTGCCTGCGCTGCATCCGCGCGCGCAGCCGCGAACGTGCGTCGGACGAGTTGCCGGAGGTGGAGTCGACGGATGCCGGCCCGGACACCCTGGCCGCCCGCAGTGAGCTCGCGGACCTGATCGCGGAGGCGGCCGGAGGGCTGTCCGACCGGGACCGTGCGGTGCTGGAGCTGGCGTACCGCCATGGGCTGGACGGGCCCGAACTTGCCGAGGCACTGGGCGTCAGCGCCGCCAACGCGAAGAAGATGGCGCAGCGGCTGCGTGACACCATCGAACGTTCACTGGGTGCGCTGCTGGTGTCGCGTGGCGTGCGCAGCAATCCGAACGCATGCCCCGAATTGGGTGAGATCTTGGCCGGGTGGGACGGCCAGTTCACGGTGCTGATGCGCAAACGTATTGCGCGCCATATCGAATCGTGCCCGGTGTGCGACGAGGAGCGGCGGCGAATGGTCAACCCCGTCGCGCTGCTGGGTGCTGTGCCGGTGTTCATTCCCGCCCCGGCATGGTTGCGCGACCGCACGCTGGACCACGTCAACCTCACGTGCGCCAGCACGTCGCTCACCGACGGCGACGAGCCGATGGCACTCGCCGAAGCCGGTGCAGGCGAGGAGCCGGCACTGTTCTCGCGGCGCACGGCGCTGCCGGCCGCCCTTGCCGCGCTGGCGCTGCTTCTGGTGCTCGGGCTGACCATCGCGTGGCTTCACCAGCGCAACGAGCACATCGCGCCGGCGAACCTCACCAAGCCCGCGCCGCCGCCGACCGGGCAGCTCCAGGCTCCGCGCGTCGTCGCGCCGTCACCGCCCGGCCCCCCGGCAGCACCGCCGCCGTCGGACGACCTCACCACGACGATCCCCGCCGTGACCACGCTTCCGCCGACGGCGCAGCCATCCGAGGCGCCGCCTGCCGTCACCACGACCGCGCCCGCCGGGCCACCGCCGGCCGGCCCGTCGTCGGGGACATCGGCCGCTCCGGTGTTCACCCCGTCGACGACGTCGGAAGAGCCCGAGCCGCAGCCGCCCGTGACCACCACGCCGTCGGTGATCGAGGAGCCGCCTGTTTCCACCACGCCGCCGTCGCCGTCGGCCGGTCCTGTCAAACCCTCGAAGCCGACGATCTCTCGGCCGACCGTAGGGCCGGTGAAGCCGCCCACCTCGACGGGCAGCGGTCCGATCATCTACTGACCAGCAGGGCGCCTTCGCCCCGCCAGAGCCATCCGCTGATACCCCCTAGGGGTATAGTGACCGCATGACCGAGCATCACGGACACCACGAGCACGCCGCCCCGGCCGGCCACTGTGGTGGCGGCCACGGCGACCACAGCGACCACGTCGCGCAATATCGGCGGTTGTTCTGGCTGATGCTGCTGCTCGCAATCCCGACGGTGGCCGCCTCGGGCATGTTCGCGATGATCCTCGGCTACTCACTTCCTGAGCTTCCTGGGCTGCGCTGGGTGTCGCCTGTGCTGGGCACGGTCATCTTCGTGTGGGGTGGCCGGCCCTTCCTCACCGGCGCGGTCAGCGAAATCCGTTCGCGCGCACCGGGAATGATGCTGCTCATCGGGTTGGCGATCGTAGTGGCGTTCATCTCGTCCTGGGGCGCGAGCCTCGGGGTGCTCGGCCATCAACTCGATTTCTGGTGGGAACTCGCGCTGCTGATCGTGATCATGTTGCTCGGCCATTGGATCGAGATGCGGTCGCTGGCGCAAACCAGTTCGGCGCTCGACTCGCTGGCCGCGTTGCTGCCCGACGAAGCCGAGCGCGTCGACGGCGACGCGACCGTGCGTGTGGCGCCGGCGCAGCTTCGCGTCGGGGACCTGGTGATCGTGCGACCCGGCGGCAGCGTGCCGGCCGACGGCGAAATCGTCGAAGGAGCCGCCGCGATCGACGAGTCGATGGTGACCGGCGAATCCCGCCCGGTGTCCCGGGGACCGGGCGAGCGGGTGGTCGCCGGCACCGTCGCCACCGATTCCGGACTGCGTATCCGCGTGACGGCGGTCGGCGACGACACCGCACTCGCCGGCATCCAGCGCCTGGTCACCGAGGCGCAGAACTCGTCGTCGCGGGCCCAGCGGCTGGCCGACACCGCGGCCGGCTGGCTGTTCTGGTTCGCGCTGGGCTCGGCGATCATCACCGCGATCGTGTGGGGTTTCATCGGGCACCCCGACCAGGCGGTGATCCGGACCATCACGGTGCTGGTGATCGCCTGCCCGCACGCGCTGGGCCTGGCGATACCGCTGGTGGTGTCGATCGCCACCGAGCGCGCGGCGCGCGGCGGCGTGCTGGTCAAGGACCGGCTGGCGCTGGAGAGCATGCGCACGGTCGATACGGTGCTGTTCGACAAGACCGGCACGCTGACCAAGGGTGAGCCGGCCGTCACGGGCATCGCTGCGGCGGTCGGCAGCGCGGATCAGGTGCTGGCGCTTGCCGCGGCCGCCGAATCCGACAGCGAGCATCCGCTGGCCCGCGCGATCGTCGACGAGGCTCGCCGTCGTGAGTTGTCGCTGCCCCGGTGGACCGACTTCACGTCCGCGCCGGCGGTCGGCGTCACCGCGACGGTCGACGGGCGGACCGTGCGCGTCGGTGGGCCGCGCATGCTCGAGGAAGCAGGCCTCGACGAACTGCCGGAGACGGCGGCCTGGCACGACGAAGGCGCGATCGTGCTGCATGTGGTCGTCGACGGCGATGTGGTGGGTGCGCTCGAGCTTGCCGACGAGATCCGGCCGGAATCCCGCCAGGCCGTCGACGCGCTGCACCGGCTGGGCCTGCGTGTCGTGATGATCACCGGCGACGCGCCCGCGGTCGCCGATGCGGTGGCCGCGCAGCTGGGCATCGACCGGGTGTTCGCGCGAGTGCGGCCGGAAGACAAGGCCGCGAAAGTCAGCGAATTACAAAGCGAGGGATACAAAGTCGCGATGGTGGGCGACGGTGTCAACGACGCCCCGGCGCTCGCGCAGGCCGATGTCGGGATCGCGATCGGTGCGGGCACCGACGTCGCGATCGCCTCGGCGGGCGTGATTCTGGGCAGCTCCGACCCGCGCTCGGTGCTGTCGGTGATCGAGCTGTCGAAGGCCACCTACCGCAAGATGAAGCAGAACCTCTGGTGGGCAGCGGGATACAACCTGCTCTCGGTACCGTTGGCAGCCGGCGTGCTGGCACCAGTCGGTTTCGTGATGCCGATGTCGGTGGGTGCGCTGCTCATGTCGATGTCCACCGTGGTGGTGGCCGTCAATGCTCAGCTGCTGCGCCGGCTGGACCTGAGGCCCGATGCGAGTGTGCGCGCGGTACTGGGTGATTCGGCGGTTGCCGACCGTGGTGACACGTTCAGGCGTGGTTCGCGCGAAACCACGACGGAGGCGCCTGTTTCGGCGAGTTGACGCTGCGAGCTAACGCTTCGGGCGGAACGCGTCTTTGATCTTCTCGCCGGCGTCCTCCAGGTGCGATTTCGACTGCTGGCCGCGGCCGCGCGTTTCCATGTCGCGGTCCCCGCTGGCGCGGCCGAGGGCTTCCTTCGCCCGGCCGGCGAATTGGTCGATCTTGTTGCGCACTTTGTCGGCGGCACCCATGGCGATCTCCTCTCGGTGGGTACCGGCATACCCGTCGCCAGCGCAATGAAACAGCGTCAGGCGTCGAGGTCCTGCGCCACCAGCTCGGCGACGGTCTGCACGGCCTGCTCGTCGTCGGATGCCACGGTCACCTGCGCGCCGTTGCCCGCGCCCAGCGTCATGATCATCAGCGCCGAACCCGCGTCCACGGGTTCGCCGCCGTCGACGGCCAGCGTCACGGGCACACCGGCTTTCACAGCGGCATCGGCGATGATCGCCGCTGGCCGGGCGTGCAGGCCGATGGCTGAGCCGACGATCACGGTCTTCGTGTACATGAGCGATACTCCTTGATTTGCAGGGGGATTCAGGCAGCGGCCAATGCGGGTTCGGCCGCCGACGGCTGCGGTTTGGCGCCGATGAACTGCTTGGCGAAGATCACGGCGACGCCACCCACAGCAGTGCCGGCGGCCAGCGCGACCACGAACCAGACCAGGTTGCCGATCGCGAAGAACACGAAGATGCCGCCGTGCGGTGCCTTGAGCGTCACGTCGAACGCCATCACGAGGGCACCGGTGACCGCTCCGCCGGCCATCATCGACGGAATCACCCGCAGCGGGTCGGCCGCCGCGAACGGGATTGCGCCCTCGGAGATGAACGACGCGCCGAGAAGCCATGCGGCCCTGCCGTTTTCCCGTTCCGGTTCGGTGAACAACTTAGGCCGCACGGTCGATGCCAGTGCCATCGCAAGTGGCGGCACCATTCCCGCGGCCATCACGGCCGCCATGATCCGCAGGGTGGCCGGGTCGGCGACGTTGAGCCCTGCGGTCGCGAACGCGTATGCGGCCTTGTTGACCGGGCCGCCGAGGTCGAAGCACATCAT
Source organism: Mycobacterium sp. NGS39 (assembly GCF_059812765.1). Lineage (NCBI taxonomy): Bacteria > Bacillati > Actinomycetota > Actinomycetes > Mycobacteriales > Mycobacteriaceae > Mycobacterium > Mycobacterium sp. NGS39. The sequence goes on from NZ_JCALDH010000001.1 coordinate 109,711, forward strand.
CAGCCCGAGGATGATGCCGAGGATGATCACCGACGTTCCAGACATTCCGTTGAGCCAGTTGGTCAGGCTTGTGGTGACCCACGCCAGCGGCCGGCCGAGAAGCAGGAACATCGACAGCCCGACGATCATCGTCGCGAACAACGGGATCACCACGACCGGCATCAGGCCGCGAAACCATTCCGGCACAGTGATTTTGCTGATCCACAGCGCGACGAACCCGGCGATCAGCCCGCCGACGATACCGCCGATGAACCCGGCGCCCACGAACACTGCGACCGCGCCCGCGGTGAATCCAGGGGCCAGCCCCGGCCGGTCGGCGATCGCGAACGCGATGTAGCCAGCGAGCGCGGGTACCAGAAACGCGAACGCCAGCTTGCCGAGCGCGAAGAGCACAGCGCCCAGATACTGGAGCAGGCCGCCGTCGGGGAGATCGGTCAGCGAGTTGGTTCTGGCGATGATGTTGCCGAGCGCGTCGGTGGCGCCGCTTGGCGTATTGGCGATCTCGTAGCCGCCGAACAGAAAGCCCAACGCGATCAGCAGACCGCCCGCGGCGACGAACGGAATCATGTAACTCACGCCGGTGAGCAAGATCTGCCGGGTTCGGGTGCCCCACCCGACACCACCCGCCGAAGCGGCTTCAGGTGTGGCGTCACCGGGGGCGGCCTGCACCCGTGCGGCGGCGGGGTTACCTGCGGCCGAAACTGCTTCGGCGATCATCCGGTCCGGTTCGTTGATCGCCCGCTTGACGCCGGAGGCGACGACAGGCTTGCCGGCGAACCGCTGACGGTCTTTGACGCCGACGTCGGTGGCGAAGATGACTGCGTCGGCGTCGGCGATGGTGTGAGGCGACAGCGGGGTGCTGCCGGATGAGCCCTGCGTCTCCACCGACAGCGTCACACCGGCCCGCTTGGCGGCGGCGACCAACGCGTCGGCGGCCATGTACGTGTGCGCGATGCCGGTGGGGCACGCCGTCACGGCGACGAGCGACTTGAGTTGTGCCGCAGGCTGTTCGGTTCGTGCGGCCGGGGCAGCTGGTGTCGGCTTCACCACGCTCTCGACGAGCCGCACCACGTCGTCGCGGCTCGATGCGCCGCGCAGCGACTCGACGAAGTCGGGCCGCACCAGCGCGCGCGCCAGGCTGGACAGCAGCTTCATATGCTCCGAACCGCCCGCCTCCGGCGCGGCGATCATGAACACGAGGTCTGCCGGACCGTCGGGGGCGCCGAAGTCGACCGGGGGCTGCAACCGCGCGAAGCCGATCGACGCGGTGCCCACGTGCGGCGAACGGGCGTGCGGGATCGCGATGCCGCCGGGCAAGCCGGTCGCCGACTGCGCCTCGCGGGCCATGATCGCGGTGATCAGCCCGTCAGCGTCGGTGGCTCGCCCGGTGTCGGCGAGTTGGCGGGCGAGCCGGCCGATCACCGCCTCCTTGTCCGCGCCGGCGTCGGCGTCGAGCAACACCAGGTCGGGGCTGATGATCGATTCGGGCATGGGGCTACCTTCGGTGCTAGTTGACGGGCTGACGGGAGATCGGGTGCACGGTCACCGCGTCGACGTCGACTTCGTGCGGCGCCGGCAACGCAGACCCGGGCAGCGACGCGGCCGCGCTGCCATAGGCGACGGCCGTGCGTAACCGGTCCGGTGCGTCGGCACCGGCCGCGTCGGCGTACAGATAACCGGCGAGCGAGGCGTCGCCGGCACCCACCGTGCTGCGCACGGCGATCGGGGGAGCGGCCGCCACCCAGGCGCCGGTCCGGTCCACCAGCACAGCGCCGGCAGCGCCAAGAGTCGCGAGCACCGCGCACCCCCCGCGGTCGACGATCTGGCGGGCAGCCGCGACCACAGGCTCTGGATTTCCTTGCGCTGCAGCGCTTTCCATTGCGGCAGCGGATGAACCTGTGATGCTCGCGAGTTCTTCGGCGTTCGGCTTCACCAGATCTGGTGCAGCACTTTCGAAGGAGGACGCCAACGCGGCCAGCGGCTCGTCGGAGGTGTCGACGGCGACGCGACAGTCCAGCGGCGCCAACAGCGACACGACATCGGCATACCAGCCGGGCGGCACGCCCGGCGGCAGCGACCCGGACAGCACCACCCACGATGCCCGCTCGGCGGCCTGCACGACGGCTGCGGTCAACGCGTCGACTGTCGCGGCGTCCAGGGTTGGTCCGCGCTCGTTGAGTTTGGTTGTGCTGCCGTCGAATTCGGTCACGGTGACGTTCATCCGCACTGCTGCGCAACAGGGGATCGCGCGGTAGCTCAGGCCGGTTGAATCCAGTGCTGTCAGCAGAGGATCGCCGGCGGCGACCGGCAGCACTGCGAGCGCGTCGACACCGGCCAGCGTCAGTGTCCGCGCGACGTTGACGCCCTTGCCACCCGCTTCGACCGTTACCGATGCCACCCGGTGCACGGCGCCGCGGACCAGTGGCGAGTCGAGCAGGACGGTCCGGTCGATGCTGGGGTTCGGGGTGACGGTGACGATCATGCGACGACGACCTCGACTCCCCGGTCGACAAACCGGGTGCGGTCGGCGTCGGACAGCTCGGCGTCGGTGACGAGCACGTCGACGCGGTCGATCGGCGCGAAGCTCATCAGGTCTTCCCGGCCGATCTTCGAGGAGTCGGCCACCACGACGACATAGTTCGCGGCGCGGACCATCGCCCGCTTGACTGCCGCCTCGTCACTGTCGGGGGTGGAAAGGCCATGCTCGACGCTGATGCCGTTGGTGCCGATGAACGCGACGTCGACGCGCAGCGTGTCCAGCAGCCGCAATGTCGGTTCCCCGACCGCAGCCTGGGTGAGGCCGCGGACCCGGCCGCCGAGTAACTGCAGCGTGACCGACGGCATGGCGGCCAGCCGGGCTGCGATGGGCACGGAGTTGGTGACGACGACGAACTCGCGGTCTGTGGGCAGCTGCGCGGCGATCCGGCCGGTGGTGGTGCCCGCGTCGAGCAGCACGCTGCCGCCGGTGGCCGGCAGGTAGTCGAGTGCGGCGCGCGCGATCGCGTCCTTGTGGCCTGCGCGGGTGGTTTCGCATTCCACGACGCCGGGCTCGACCACATGCAGGGCGCGGGCGGGGACCGCGCCGCCGTGGACCCGGCGCAGGATGCCGGCGCGGTCCAGCGCGGCGAGATCGCGACGCACGGTTTCGGTGGTGACGTCGTAGGCCTGGGCCAGGTCGGCGACGGACGCCCGCCCCCTGCTCATCACCAGCGAGGCGATGGCCTGCTGCCGTTCTTCCGGATACACCTGCGATCCCTGTGGAGTCATCTGCGATCAATTTGGATATATGTGGTTTTACGCCTGTTTATGTTGACTTGTCAACGGTGTGTTCGTAACCTGGTTCACATGACCGCTTCGTCGCCGCCCACGTCACACACGGTGCTGAGAGGTGTTCCGGTGGTGGGCGGAGTCGCATACGGGCCGGTGATCCGACCTGGGCGGCTGCCGGTGCTGCACGACGTCGACGCGCTTCCCGACGTCGACGAAGCCGACCGGCAAGCCGAGACCGAGCGGTTCACTGCTGCGGCGGCCGCCGTGGCCCGCCGGTTGCGTGATCGCTCGCAGCGCGCCAGCGGCGCGGCGGCAGAGGTGCTGGCGGCCACCGCAGCGCTGGCCCAGGACCGCGCGTGGCTGGCCGCGGCCGAGAAGCGCATCGCCGCAGGCGCCCCGGCAGCGCGGGCCACCGTGCAGGCCGTCGAGCAGTTCGTCGACCTGTTCACCCAGATCGGCGGCCTGATGGCCGAGCGGGTGACCGACCTGCGCGATATCCGCGACCGCGTGGTCGCAGAGCTGTCCGGTCTCGCCGAACCCGGCGTGCCGCAGCCCGCGCAGCCGTCCATTCTGTGCGCCGAGGACCTGGCGCCCGTCGACACCGCCGGACTCGACCCGTCGCTGATCGTCGGGCTGGCCACCACACTGGGCGGTCCGACCAGCCACACCGCGATCATCGCGCGGCAGTTGGGCATTCCGTGCGTGGTAGCGGTCGACGGCCTCGACGACGTCGCTGCCGGGGCAATGGCTCTGGTGGACGGCACCCTGGGCACCGTGACGCTGTCACCGGACGAGGCGGTGGCCGCTGCGGCCGTCGAGAAGGCCCGCCGCGACGCGGACCTCCTTGCCAATTGGTCGGGCCCTGGCGCGACTGTCGACGGACATCCCGTCGCGGTGCTGGCCAACGTGGCGGACGGCGCCGCCGCGCGCGCCGCGCGGCAGACCCCCGCCGAAGGCGTCGGCCTGTTCCGCACCGAGCTGTGCTTCCTCAACCGCGGCCGCGAGCCCTCGGTGGCCGAGCAGACCGCCGTTTACGCCGAAGTGCTGCAAGCGTTTTCCGGGCGCCAGGTGGTGATACGCACGCTGGACGCCGGATCGGACAAGCCCCTGAAGTTCGTCCGGCACCCCGAGGAGGCCAACCCGGCGCTGGGAGTTCGCGGATTCCGGATCGGGCGCGGCAATCCTGGCTTGCTGGAACGCCAGCTGGAGGCGATCGCGGCCGCCGGCGCGCAGACCGGCTGCTCGCCCTGGGTGATGGCGCCGATGATCGCCACGGCGCAGGAGGCCGCATCGTTCGCCGGGCTGGCGCGGTCTTACGGGTTGACGCCCGGGGTGATGATCGAGGTGCCCGCGGCCGCGCTGTTGGCCGACAAGATCCTGGGGCACGTGGACTTCATGTCGATCGGGACCAACGACCTGGCCCAGTACACGATGGCAGCGGACCGGATGTCGGCCGAACTGGCGACGCTCACCGATCCGTGGCAGCCGGCCGTGCTCACGCTGGTGGCCGGCACTGCGCGCGCAGGCGCGCGGGCGGGCAGGCCGGTCGGAGTGTGCGGAGAAGCCGCGGCGGACCCTCTGTTGGCCTGTGTGCTGGTAGGACTGGGCGTCACGTCGTTGTCGGCGGCCGCCGCGGCCGTTGCGGGCGTCGGCGCCAAGCTGGCCTCGGTGTCGCTGCAACAGTGCAGAGATGTCGCCGACGCCGTGCTGGCCACCGACGATCCGACAGCCGCGCGAGCGGCAGCGTTGCACGTTCTCGGCTGACAGGCGAAGAGGTCGGGGAATAGGCCGGACCGCAGTCCGGTTATGCCTGGCATGCCAGCAGTTACCGCAGACACCGTGACATTGCCGACATTGCCGCGCATCCCGGCAGCCCAACTCGGCGACGTGGAACGGCCGGTGCGATCGCTGACCACTGGGCCGCGCGGCTACGAAGGCGAGGGTTTTCCCGTCGTCCGCGCATTCGCCGGTGTGCCCGCCGCCGCGCTCGACCCGTTCGTGCACATGGACCAGATGGGCGAGGTGGAATACCAGCCGGGCGAACCACGCGGCACGTCGTGGCATCCACACCGCGGCTTCGAGACCGTGACGTACATGATCGACGGCAGGTTCGCGCACCAGGACAGCCATGGCGGCGGCGGTCTGATCACCGACGGGGCCACGCAGTGGATGACGGCGGGGTCGGGCATCTTGCACATCGAGACGCCCCCGGCCGAGCTCGTCGAAAGCGGCGGCGTATTCCATGGCGTCCAGTTGTGGGTGAACCTGCCCCGAGCCGCGAAATTTGCATCGCCCAAATACCAGGCCATCGAGGGCAATCAGGTTGCGCTCGTCGCGTCGCATGACGGAGGCGCGCTGGTCCGCATCATCGCCGGCGACATTGGTGACCAGGCCGGTCCCGGCTCGACATACACGCCGATCACCCTGGCGCACGCGACCATCCAGCCGGGTGCTGCGCTGAGCGTGCCGTGGAGCCACGACTTCAACGCGCTGGTGTACGTGCTGTCAGGCCGCGGCGCCGTCGGGCCCGCCGCTCATCCGATCCGACAGGGTCAGCTGGCGGTGCTCGGCGCTGGAGACCGCATCACCGTCGCCGCGGCCCCAGCTCAGGACGGCAACCGGCCCGCAATGGAGGTGCTGCTGCTGGGTGGCAAGCCGATTCGCGAGCCGGTGTTCGCTTACGGGCCGTTCGTGATGAACTCGAAGAGCGAAATCATCCGAGCCCTCGAGGACTATCAAGCAGGCCGGTTCGGCGAGATCCCGTCGAACGCGCTGATGCCGCACCGCGCGTCGCGATCTGGCAAGCGAAACGCAACTGGCGCCGCACAGAAAACCAGCTGATTCTGGCAATTTCCTGCGCATCGGCATCGGATTGGCAGCAAGGTAAATCCCATGCTCGACCGGCGAAGTCTGCAAAAGACCGTATGCGAGAATGCGTGGGTGCCGAAGGCATCCAGGGGGCCGGGCAGACCCCCGGCGGCGAAAGCCGCCGATACGCGTGACCGCATTGTGCGTGCAGCACGAGAGGTCTTCAGCGAACTGGGTTATGACGCGGCGACGTTCCAGGAAATCGCGGTCCGTGCCGACCTGACGCGTCCGGCAATCAACCACTATTTCAAGAGCAAAAAGCTGCTCTACCGCGAAGTGGTCGAGCGGACCAACGAAATGATCGTCGTCGAAAGCATGAAAAAGGCGGTCGACGCGACGACGTTGATCGGTCAGCTCGACAGTTTCATCAGTGCCGCCGTGGGCGCGGATTCAGAAGACCGCTCCGCGGCGGCGTTCCTGGTCACGTCGGTGCTCGAGTCGCAACGCCACCCGGAACTTCGTCGCGACGACCACGACGCGCTGCGCGGTACGCGGCAGTTCCTGACGTGGGCGATCACCGGCGCCATCGAACGTGGCGAGCTCACCACCGATACCCCGGTCGGCCCGCTCGTCGAGATGATGGTGGCCATGTTCTGGGGCCTGGGCTTCTATTCCGGGTTCGTGGGCAGCCACGACGAATTGGAAACGATCACCGACGAGTTCAAATGGCTGCTCGTCGGAAAGCTCTGGCGCTGGAACCCCACCTCGTAGCCGGTGATCTGGGCCACACACCCCATAGCTTCCCTAACTTATTGTGTAGTATGTCTACCAAATGACTGAGCTGCAGACGCCCGCCGACATCGTCTCGTCAGCACGCGCGCCCGGCGACAGCTGGGACATCACCGAGAGCGTCGGCGCAACTGCACTGGGTGTCGCGGCAGCACGGGCCGCAGAAACGGCTCAACCCGATCCGCTGATCCGCGACCCGTTCGCCTATCTTCTGGTGTCGGCCGCCGGCCCGGCGTGGGCCGAACTCGCCGCCGGGACGGCGACGATGTACGGCGACGACGAGCGCGGTCGCGCGATCGATCGATGTCGCGCAGCTACCAGGCCGTCCGGACCCACTACTTCGACGAGTACTTCGGTGCCGCATCCCGCGACGGCATCCGGCAGGTCGTGATCCTCGCGGCCGGCCTGGACTCGCGGGCATACCGGCTGACCTGGCCGTCTGACACCGTAGTGTTCGAGATCGACCAACCCAAGGTGCTCGCCTACAAGGGGAACACCCTCGACGCCCACGGCGCGGTGCCAACCGCAACCCGCTGCGCTGTGCCCGTCGACCTGCGTGACGACTGGCCTGCTGCACTCATCGAGGCCGGCTTCGAGCCTGGTCAGCCGACCGCATGGCTCGCCGAAGGGCTCCTGCCCTACCTTCCCGCCGACGCCGCGGACCGGCTGTTCGAGAACGTGTCAGCGCTCAGTGCACCGGGCAGCCAGATTGCGGTCGAGGCGTTCCGCCCGCACACGTCGCAGACCGAGGAGCAAAGTGCCGCCTGGCGGGAACGCACCGCGCGGCTGCGTCGGCAACTGGGCTTGGACAACGACTTCGAGGCGTTGATCTACCAGGAACCCGACCGCGCCGACGCCGCGCAGTGGCTGACCGAGCACGGCTGGCAGGTCGACGTCGTCGACAGCCACGACGAAATGGCCCGGCTCGGTCGTCCGGTCCCCGAGGAGCTAGTCGACGACAGCGTGTCCAGCACGCTGCTTACCGCCCGGCTCTGACGGGTAGATCTCGCTTCAGACAAGACAATTCAGGAGAGGTTCGATGAGCGCATTGCGCACCGACGACGACACCTGGGACATCGCCACCAGCGTGGGCAGCACCGCGGTGATGGTCGCCGCCGCGCGTGCCGCCGAGACCGCCCGGCCCGACCGGCTGATCAACGACCCGTACGCCGAGGTGCTGGTTGCCGGCGCCGGTACGGGCATCTGGGAGTTCATGCTCGACGACTCGGTGCCGGCCAAGCTCGCCGAAGCCGATCCGGAAGTCGCCGCCGTCTTCGAGCACATGCGCAGCTATCAGGCGGTGCGCACACACTTCTTCGACGAGTTCTTCGCCGATGCGTCGCGCGCCGGCATCCGCCAGATCGTGATCCTGGCATCGGGTCTGGATTCCCGCGCATACCGGCTGGACTGGCCGGCGGGCACCGTCGTGTTCGAGATCGATCAGCCCAAGGTCCTCGAGTACAAGTCCGCGACGCTGGCGGCACACGGCGCCCAGCCGGCCGCGGCGCGCCACGAGGTGCCGGTCGACCTGCGCTACGACTGGCCGGCGGCGTTGCGCGACGCCGGCTTCGACCCGTCGAAGCCCACCGCGTGGCTGGCCGAGGGGCTGCTGATGTATCTGCCCGCCGCCGCTCAGGACCGGCTTTTCGAGCAGGTCACCGAGTTGTCGGCGCCGGGCAGCCGGATCGCGGTCGAGACGGCCGGCCGCCACGCGCCCGAGCGGCGTGCCCAGATGCGCGAGCGCTTCGAACGGGTGCGCGAGCAACTAGGCATGCCGGAAGGCCCCGACATCTCGGACCTGACATACGACGATCCCGACCGCGCCGACGTCGCGCAGTGGCTCGACAGCCACGGCTGGACCGCAACCGCCGAAGCGTCCGACGACGTTCAGCGCCGGCTCGGTCGCCACGTCGACCTCGCGATCAACGACGGCGACACGTTCTCCACGTTCGTCACCGCCCAGCGGGTCCCGTCGGCACAGAACTAGAGCGGCGGGCAGCGGCCCTGCCGCGCCGAACTACGTCGCCAACCGGTTGGTTAGGATCGCGCTCATCCCTTCCAGGAAGGACCGGGCATGACCACCGAATCCGTCGCGTCCGCGCAACAAGCGGCAGCGCCCAGCTCCGAAATCCCCCAAACCGTCGCCCGGCTTCGTCGCACCTTCGCCAGCGGTCGGACCCGTCCGGTCCAGTGGCGTCAGGACCAGCTACGCCAGCTCGAGAAGCTGATGGTCGAGAACGAGCCCGCCATCGCCGACGCGCTGGCCGCTGACCTCGGCCGCAAACCGTTCGAGGCCTGGCTCGCCGACGTCGCCAGCGTGGCCGGCGAAGCGAAGGACGCCGCCAAGAACGTCCGCAAGTGGATGCGGCGCCGGTACCGGTTGCTGGAGCTCTCGCAGCTGCCCGGCCGCGGCTGGGTCGAGTACGAACCGTACGGCACGGTGCTGATCATCGGCGCGTGGAACTTCCCGTTCGCGCTGACGCTGGGTCCTGCCGTCGGCGCGATCGCGGCGGGAAACACCATGGTGCTCAAGCCATCTGAGGTGGCGCCCGCTTCATCGCGGTTGATGGCCGAGCTGGTGGCCCGATACCTCGACAACGATGCGATCGCCGTGATCGAGGGCGACGGCTCGGTGAGCCAGGAACTCATCGCGCAAGGCTTCGATCACCTGCTGTTCACCGGCGGCACGGAGATCGGCCGCAAGGTGTACGAGAGCGCGGCGCCGCACCTGACGCCGGTCACGCTGGAGCTGGGCGGCAAGAGTCCGGTGATCGTGTCGGCCGACGCCGACCTCGACGTGGCCGCCAAACGGATCGCATGGACCAAGCTGCTGAACTCCGGGCAGATCTGCATCGCTCCCGACTATGTGCTCGCCGACGCGAAGATCCGCGACGAGCTCGTCGACAAGATCAAAGACGCGGTCATGACATTCGAGGCCGGCGAGAGCGGCAAACCGATCGTGAACCAACGGCACTTCGACCGCCTGACCACTGCGCTGGCCGCCACCAAGGGCAAGGTCGCAGTCGGCGGCGGCGCGGACGCCGCTGCGTGCCGCATCGAGCCGACCGTCGTCGTCGATCCCGACCCGGCCGAGCCGCTGATGACCGACGAGATCTTCGGCCCGATCCTGCCGGTGCTGACCGTCCAATCACTCGACGAGGCAATCGAATTCGTGAACTCGCGGCCCAAGCCACTGGCCGCCTACCTGTTCACCAAGGCCAAGGCGGTGCGCGAGCGGGTGATCAAGGAGGTGTCGGCGGGCGGCATGCTGGTCAACCACCTGGTCTTCCACTTTGCCACCAACAAGCTGCCGTTCGGCGGCGTCGGTCCCTCCGGAATGGGCGCGTACCACGGTAGGTTCGGCTTCGAGGAATTCAGCCACCGCAAGGCGGTGATGACCAAACCCACCCGCCCCGACCTCACGGCCATGATCTACCCGCCGTACACCGAGAAGGCGTGGAAGCTCGCACGAAAGCTGTTCTGACGCACGTTATTACGAAAGGATACTCATGCCAGGAGTGCAGGACCGGGTCATCGTCGTCACCGGAGCCGGAGGCGGGCTGGGCCGCGAGTACGCGCTGACGCTCGCCCGGGAGGGCGCCAGCGTCGTGGTCAACGACCTCGGCGGCGCGCGTGACGGCACCGGTGCCGGCCACTCGATGGCCGATCAGGTGGTCAACGAGATCAAAGAAGCCGGCGGCCGGGCGGTTGCCAACTATGACAGCGTCGCCGACTCCGACGGTGCGGCGAACATCATCAAGACCGCGCTCGACGAGTTCGGCAAGATCGACGGCGTCGTGAGCAACGCCGGCATCCTGCGCGACGGCACCTTCCACAAGATGTCGTTCGAGAACTGGGACGCGGTGCTGAAAGTGCACCTCTACGGCGGCTACAACGTGATCCGGGCGGCCTGGCCGCACTTTCGCGAGCAGAGCTTCGGCCGCGTGGTGGTCGCGACGTCCACCAGCGGGCTGTTCGGCAACTTCGGGCAGGCCAACTACAGCGCGGCGAAGCTGGGGCTGGTCGGGCTGATCAACACGCTGGCCCAGGAGGGCGCGAAGTACAACATCAAGACCAATGCGGTGGCGCCGATCGCGGCCACCCGCATGACGCAGGACATCCTGCCGCCCGAGGTGTTCGAGAAGCTCACGCCCGAGTATGTCGCGCCGATCGTGGCCTACCTGATGACCGAAGAAGTGCCCGACACCGCGTCGGTGTACATCGTCGGCGGCGGCAAGGTGCAGCGGGTCGCGCTGTTCGGCAACGACGGCGTGACGTTCGACCACGTGCCGTCGGTCGACGAGGTGGCCGCCCACTGGAACGAGATCGACGATTTGTCCGCGGCGAAGCAGGCCAACTTCTCCCTTGGCTAGCATCGCGTGAAAGCGGTTGTCGCCGAGGAGCTTTCGGGTCCGTCCGGGCTGGTCTACCGCGACGTCGAAGACATCGCGGACTACGTCGACGGCGCGGTGGTCATCGACGTGCGGGCGGCCGGTGTGCTGTATCCGGACCTGTTGGTGATCCGCGGCGAGTACCAGATGAAGGCGCCTGCGGGCTTCATTCCGGGCGCGGAGGTCGCAGGTGTGGTGGTCTCTGCTCCGGAGGGGTCGAGCCTCACGCCGGGTGACCGGGTCGCGGCGGTGACCATGAACGGCGGCTACGCCGAGCGGATCGCCGTTGCGCCGGAGAGCGTGTTCCCGACGCCGGCGGCGCTCGACGACGCGGAAGCGGTTGCGCTGCTGCGCAACTACCACACCATGTACTTCGCGCTGGCGCGGCGTGGCGCGCTGCGGCCGGGGGAGACGGTGCTGGTGCTGGGGTCGGCGGGCGGCGTGGGCACAGCGGCGGTCCAGATCGCGAAGGCTCTGGGCGCCAACGTGATCGCTGCGTACCACCGCGCGGAGGCCGCCGGCTACGTCGGATCGCTGGGCGCCGACGTGGTGCTGCCGTTGACCGACGGGTGGCCGCAGGCCGTGCGTGAACACACCGGCGGCCGCGGCGTGAACGTGGTGGTCGATCCGGTCGGCGGTGACGTGTTCGACGACGCGGTTCGCGTGCTGGCGCCCGAGGGCCGGCTGCTGGTGATCGGCTTTGCCGCAGGACGCATCCCGACGGTCAAGGTCAACCGGCTGCTAATGTGCAACGTCGGTGTGCTCGGGGTCGGGTGGGGTGAGTACTTCCTCACCCATCCCGGCGCCGAGCAGCTGTTCGGCTGGGGTGTCAGCCGATTGGTGCAAGCGGGGCTTCGGCCTCCGCCGCCGGTCCGATATCCCTTGTCCAAGGCCGCCGAGGCGCTGCAGCTGCTGGCCGACGGCGGGGTGTTCGGCAAGTTGGTGCTCGAGCCGGCAGGCTGACCGAACTAGTTCGCAAAGATCGCTCCAACGGTTCATGCGCAACCACTGCGAAGTTCGCGATAGTTATCTGGTGCTACCGGGATTCGCCGGGTCGGTTGGCGGCCAGCCATTCCGCGGTCAGCGGCCATAGGCGAGCCAGGGGCGGTCGATCATGAGGGTCTTTGTCACGGGGGCGGCCGGATTCATCGGCTCGTCGTTGGTCGACCGGCTGCTGGCCGACGGCCACCTTGTAGTGGGTATCGACAATCTCAGCACGGGCATCGTCACCAAACTCGACAATGCGTTCCGCTACCCCGACCGCTTCAGCTTCTTCCAGTGCGACGTGCAGGCGCCGGAACTCACCGATCTGGTCGCCGGCACCAATCCGAACGTCGTCTCTCACCTGGCCGCCCAAGCCGACATCGCGGCATCGTTCTGTGATCCTCAATCCGATGCCCGCAACAACGTCCTCGGCACGATCAACCTGTGCGAAGCGTGCCGGCACAACGGAATTCGTCGCATCGTGTATGCCACGTCGGGTGGAAGTGATTGTGAACCGCTCTCGCCGCATGCGGTGGCGAAGATCGCCGGTGCCCTGTACGTGCGCGCCTACGGCGACAAGTACGGACTTGCGACCATCTGCTTGGAGCTTGCCGAAGTCTACGGGCCTCGCCAGAAGCCGCAGGGTGCCGCGGGTGTCATCGCGGCACTGTGCGGCGCCATGATCACCGGCCAGCCCTTCACCGTGTACCGCGACGGCGTGACCGCCCACGACTTCGTCTACATCGACGACGTGGTCGACGCCTTCGTGCGAGCAGGTGCCGCCTCGTCGACGACCGCTGGGACCTACCCGATCGGCACACGCCGCTATGTTTCGGTCACCGAGGCGCGCGAGACGATCTCCGCGGTGCTCGACGACGCCCCCGCCCCGCCCGTCGGCACCGAGAGAACGTCGCCCCAAAACCCCTGTGTCACAGCTGAACTGGGCTGGGCGCCCACCACAGACCTAGCCCAAGGAATCCACCGAACGCTGCGCTGGCTGGAAACCACGTTCCGGTCAGAGCTGCTCGCGCTTGACTGCGTCTAACCTGATTTGGTGGATGCCACAGGCACGCTGCTGCTGGCGCTGGCCATCGCGGTGGGGATCGTCGGAATCGTTGTGCCGCTGCTGCCCGGCCTGCTGCTGGTGTACGCCGCGATCCTGGTGTGGGCGGTGGCCGAGCACACCGTCGTGTCATGGGTGACATTGGCCATCGTCACGCTGGTGGTGGGTGCGGCCACCGCGGTCAAGTACCTGTGGCCCGCGCGCCGGATGCGCCGGGCGCACGTGCCGGCGACGGCTCTGGTTGTCGGGGGACTGCTCGGGGTGATCGGCTTTTTTGTGATTCCGGTGGTCGGGCTGGCGGTGGGATTCGTCCTCGGCGTGTATCTGGCGGAGATCGGCCGATGGCGCGACGGCCGAGCGGCATGGCGGTCGACGGTGCACGCGGTCAAAGCGGTGGCTCTGTCGATGGGTATCGAATTGGCGGGTGCGCTCGTCGCCGCGGCGATCTGGCTTCTCGCCGTCCTGGTCAGCTGAGCAACGCCGCCCGCAGCGCGTCGAGCTCGGCCGGGGAGACGCCCGCGTCGCGCAGGAATCCCTGCAGTGAACCATACGTCTCGGAGATGCTCTTGCGGGCGGCGTGCAGGTACTCTTCGCGCACGCCGAGAACTTCGTCGGTGAGCTTGGCTTCCGCCCACATCGCCGCTTCGGGCGTCACCTCGGAGCCGGCACGTTCGTGGACCATGTCGAGGATCCGTTGCCGCAATTCGGGTACCGCGTCGTTGCTGCGCAGGTAATCGGCGGTCACCGCGTCGCGGTCCACGCCGATGGATTCGAGCACGACAGCGACGGTGAATCCGGTGCGGTCCTTGCCGGCGAAGCAATGGGTGATCACCGGGCGGCCGCTGGCCAGCACCGAAACCACTTGGCGGACAGCCCTTTTCGCGCCACTAAGGGTGGGGAAGCGGCGATACTCCTCGCTCATGTAGCGCACCGCCGACTCCTCCGACGGCTCGTCGCCCGGGGGTTCGGTGAGCATGCGGGTGAACGAATGTTCGTGCGGCGCCTCACCATCCGGGGATTCGGCCAGATCCGGAAACGGCAGCAGGTGGACCGCGACGTCGTCGGGTACGCGGCCGGGACCGCGGCGCTCTACCTCTCGCGGCGAGCGCAGGTCGGCGACGTCGAAGATCCCCAGCTGTCGCAGGACCTTCTGGCCGTCGTCTTCCAGCGCGCTGAGCTCACTGGATCGGAAGAACAGACCCGGGCGAATGCCAGTGGCCTCCGCTACGTCGCGAAAGTTCCAGGCGCCCTTGAGCTCTGGCATCCTCAGGTGACCGCCGCTGCCAACGCGCTCTTCTCACGGCCGATTTCGGCGCGCGCTACGGTGCGCATGTGCACCTCGTCCGGGCCGTCGAAGATTCGCATCGCCCGGTGCCAGCTGTATAGGCGAGCCAGCGGCGTGTCGTCGCTGACACCCGCGCCGCCGTACACCTGGATCGCGCGGTCGATGACGTCGCAAGCCACTTTCGGTGCGACTGCCTTGATCTGGCTGACCAACAGGTGCGCGGCCTTGTTGCCGTACTGGTCGATGGTCCACGCCGCCTTGTGACACAGCAGCCTGGCTTGATCGATCTCGTTGCGAGACTTGGCAATCGATTCGCGGACGACGCCTTGCTCAGCGAGTGGCTTGCCGAATGCCACGCGCTTGCGGGCCCGGTCCACCATCAGCGCCAGCGCGCGCTCGGCGGCACCAAGCGCCCGCATGCAGTGATGGATACGCCCCGGACCCAGCCGCGCCTGCGCGATCGCGAAACCGGATCCTTCCTCGCCGAGCAAGTTCTCGACCGGCACCCGCACGTTGTCGTAGCTCACTTCGGCGTGACCGTGCTGGTCGTGCCAGCCGAACACGGGCAGGTCGCGCACGATCCGCACGCCCGGCGTGTCGATGGGCACGAGAACCATGGACTGCTGTTGATGGCTTGCGGCGTCGGGGGTGGTGCGGCCCATCACGATCAGCAGCTTGCAGCGTGGGTCGGATGCGCCCGACGTCCACCACTTGCGCCCGTTGATGACGTAGTCGCTGCCGTCGCGAACGATGGAGGTCTCGATGTTGCGGGCATCGCTGGAGGCGACCGCGGGCTCGGTCATCGAGAACGCGCTGCGGATCTCACCGTTCAGCAGCGGCTCCAGCCACTGTTTGCGCTGTTGTTCGGTGGCGAACAGGTGCAGGGTCTCCATGTTGCCGGTGTCGGGGGCGGCGCAGTTGGTGACCTCCGGGGCGAGTTCCATGCTCCAGCCGGTGATCTCCGCCAGCGGCGCGTAGTCGGTGTTCGTCAGACCGGACACCGAGGGCAAAAACAGGTTCCACAGCCCCCGCTCGCGGGCGAGCTTCTTCAGATCCTCGACGACCGGTGGCACGGTGTGGTCGTCGGGCCCTTTCTCCAGGCGAAATCGCTCGTACTCGGCTTCGGCGGGAAACACGAACTCGGTCATGAAGGCCGTCAACCGGTCGTGATAGTCCTGAGCCTTGGCCGACATTGCGAAGTCCATCGCCATCCCTTCACCTGCACCCGTCCGGCCCAACGATAGGCCACTCGGTGCCGGGCCCCGGACCGGCGGTCGCGGGCGGGGTCAAGGCCGTTACGGACAGGTGGCGCAGGCGGGGCTACGCCACCACAGGGTCGGCAACGGAGCGGTGCCGGTCGGTGCGGGACAGCGCAGCCGCCTCAGCGCGGCTGCTGACGCCGAGTTTGGTCAACAAGCTGTGCACGTGGTTCTTGACCGTGTGGACGGCGATGCACAGTCGATGTGCGATGTCCCGGTTCGACAGGCCCATTTCCAGCATGCGCAGAATTTCGGCTTCCCGCGCTGTGAGGACGGTGTGCTTGCCGAGCGGCTGTCCCTTCGCGGCCAGCGCCGACAGCCGGCGAAGCAGTATCGCCGATACTCGCGGCGAAACCGACGACTCTCCGGCGGCAACCCTGCGCATCAGCGCCACAAGATCGTCGAATGACTCCGTTCGCAGGTGATAGCCGGCGGCACCGGCCTCCGCGCAGGCCACGATCTGTGCTTCGTCGTCTTCGGACACTCCGAGCACGATCACCCGTGTGCTCTGCCCTACCTCGAGAATCTGGCGCAGCAGTTGGACGCTTTCGTGAGTATCGATGTTCAAAAGGACGACAGCGGGCTCGCACTCTTCGAGGGCGGCGAGCATCGACCACACGTTCCACGCGATAACCGGTGGGACGCCCGATTTCTCGGCGAACTTGCCCGCGAGGGAGTCGAGGTGCAGCATGCAGTCGTCGACGATCAGAACGCCCGTATCGACGTGCGGGCGCTCCGGTGCGGAATGGGACGGGAGCCAACGGTCGGAGGCGGGACGCGCATCCGGGCCGACGGTTTGGTGACGCAGGATGCCCGCCGAGCGCAATCTGCCGTCGGCGGGGATCGCCGGCCGATCTCGGGCCTCGCGTCCGCCGAGTATGCCGGCGGTGAGTCGATCGCCTCGTGGGGGCGCCGCAGTCTCAACCATCATTAGGTCCTTCGCGTTCGGCCGCAATGCGGCGGGGACGAGCCGTACCGGCTCGGCCTCATTGCCGGTCCAGATCGTTGTGTTCACCTTCCGGCATCGCCGCGAGCCTGTCTGTCGGCAAACGGCTGACGGACAGGATGAATCCGGGTTAGCCCTTTGGTCGATCGGGGCTTTGCGCGGGTTCTCCGGCCACGGCATTTGCTGCACGACGCCACCAGCCCAGCAGGCGTTTTCCGAGAGGACCCCATGGATTTCTGGGCTTTTGCTGAACGCAAACGGTCGACTTTTCCACAAGAGGAGTACTCGTCATCCACCGAAAGGATGGCGGTAGTGGCCGATTGGTGGACTGCCGGGGGGACGATTTGCTACTACCGTTGGCCAAGTGATGGTGCGCGTTGTCGTCGCTGACGATCATCCCTTGTACCGCGATGGTGTGGTGCGCGCGCTGGAAGCATGCGGTGCCGTGGACGTCGTTGCTGAAGCGGGTGACGGTGCATTGGCGCTCGAGTTGATCAAGCTACATGAGCCCGACGTCGCCGTGCTGGGCTACCGGATGCCCATCCTGGACGGTACGCAGGTTGCCTCGGCGGTGAGAAGTGAGCAGCTGCGCACGCGCGTGCTGCTCGTTTCCGCGTACGACGAGCCGCCCGTCGTCTACCACGCGCTGCAACAGGGCGCGGCAGGGTCTCTGGCAAAGGAAACCAGCAGAACGGAGATGGTCAACGCGGTGCTGCACTGTGCGAAGGGCCTCAACGTCTTGACGCCCGCCCTGGCCAGCGGTCTGGTGGGAGAAATCCGGCGGCGCGGCGAACCGCAGATGCTGCTGAGTTCCCGCGAGCGGGAGGTGCTCGATCTGATCGCGCGTGGACGCAGTATCGCCGGTATCGCCGAGGACCTGTTCCTGGCGCCATCGACGGTCAAGACACACATCCAGCGCTTGTACGAGAAGCTCAACGTCAGCGACCGCGGGTCGGCCGTCGCGGAAGCCATGCGGCGCGGGTTGGTGGAATAAGCAGCCTCGGCAGTACGGGCCGAAAGTATTTCCTGGCCGTCTCAGACATTCGTTTGCGACAGAGACGACGGCGGTGGGAAACTGTCCGCATCCTACGATCAGCTGCCCCCCGGTGAACGAGTTGGTACGGGTAATCGTCGGCGACGATCACCCGCTCTACCGAGACGGCGTCGTGCGCGCCTTGGTGTCCAGCGGCGCCGTGGAAGTCGTGGCCGAAGCCGCCGACGGCTCGTCGGCACTGGACCTCATCAGGAGCCTTGAACCCGATGTGGCCGTGCTCGACTTCCAGATGCCGGTGCTCAACGGCGCCCAGGTCGCCGCGGCGGTCCGACGCGAAAACCTGCCCACCCGCGTGTTGTTGGTGTCGGCATTCGACGACCCACCGATCGTCTACCACGGGCTGCAACAAGGCGCCGCGGGTTTTCTGGCGAAGGAGAGCAGCAGAAGCGAGATGGTCAACGCGGTGCTCGACTGCGCGAGAGGGCTCGATGTGCTGGCGCCCGCACTGGCCACGGGTCTGGTCGCCGAGATCCGGCGGCGCAACGAAGACACATCTGCATTGCTCACCTCCCGCGAACGCGAGGTGCTGGAGATGATCGCCAAAGGCACCAGCATCGCGGTGATGGCGCGGACGCTCTACGTCGCGCCGTCGACCGTCAAGACCCACGTCCAGCGGCTGTACGAGAAACTCAACGTCAGCGACCGCGGCGCAGCGGTCGCGGAGGCAATGCGCCGAGGGCTGCTGCAATAGCTGTGCCAAGCTTTTTCGCATGACACCCAAGGTGCGGCTGGTGGTGGGCGACGACCACCCGATGTTCCGCGAGGGTGTGGTGCGTGCGCTTTCCACGAGCGGTGAAGTGGACGTGGTGGGGGAGGCCGACGACGGCGCAGCGGCATTCGATCTGATCAAGAAGCACCAGCCCGACGTCGCGCTGCTGGACTACCGCATGCCCAAGATGGACGGCACCCAGGTCGCGGCGGCGGTGCGGCGCGACGAACTGCCCACCCGGGTGCTGCTGCTGTCCGCCCATGACGAGTCCGCGATCGTCTACCACGCGCTGTCCGCAGGGGCGGCGGGCTTCTTGCCGAAGGAGTCGTCGCGCTCACAGATTCTCGCCGCGGTCCTCAACTGTGCGAAGGGTCGCGACGTGGTGCCGCCCGAACTGGCGGAGGGCCTGGCCGCGGAGATCCGGCGCCGCGCCGAGCCGGCCGGGCCCACGCTCACCGCTCGCGAGCGGGAAGTGCTTCGGCTGATCGCCGACGGGTTGACCATTCCCGCGATCGCCAAGCAGCTGTATCTGGCGCCGTCGACCGTGAAGACCCATGTGCAGCGGCTCTACGACAAGCTGGGCGTCGGCGACCGGGCGGCCGCGGTCGCCGAAGCGATGCGCCGCAAGCTGTTGGAGTGACGGCGGCTAGCGTCTGCTCAGCGCCCGGGCGATGACCAGGCGCTGGATCTGGTTGGTGCCTTCGAAGATCTGCATGATCTTGGCTTCGCGCATGTACCGCTCGACCCGGTAGTCGCGGGTGTAGCCGACGCCACCGAACACCTGCACCGCGTCCGTGGTGACTTTCATCGCCGTGTCGGTGGCGATCAGCTTGGCGACGCTGGCCTGGGTGGAATACGGGCGGCCCTGGTCGCGTCTGCGGGCCGCATCGAGGTAGGTCGCCCGCGCGCTGGCCACCGCGGCGGCCATGTCCGCGAGCACGAAGCCCAGGCCCTGATGGTCGATGATCTTGCGCCCGAACGTCGTTCGCTCGTTGGCATAGGCGCATGCCTCGTCCAGCGCCGCCTGCGCCAAACCCACCGCGACAGCGGCGATGCCGAGCCGGCCGGAGTCCAAGGCCGAGAACGCAATTTGCAGGCCTTGGCCCTCCTCGCCGATCAGCCGGTCGGCGTCGAGGCGGGCGTTGTCGTAGAACGCCGACGTGGTGGGCACGGCATGTAGGCCCATCTTCTCCTCGGGTTTGCCGAACGTCAGACCCTCGAGCCCAGCAGGAACCAGAAAACAGGACACGCCCCTTGAGCCGGGTGCGGTGCGAGCGAACAAGACATAGAAGTCGGCCCGGCCACCGTGGGTGATCCACGACTTCGATCCGTTGATCACGTAGCCCCCGTCGACGGGTTTGGCCGCGCAGCGCAACGCCGCCGCGTCGGAGCCGGCCTGCGGCTCCGACAGGCTGTACGCGCCGATCTGCGCACCCGACAGCATGCCCGGCAACCAGCGCTGTTTCTGGTCGTCGGTGCCGAACGTCAACAGCGGATGGCACGCAGGCTGTGCACGCTGACGGCCACCGCGACGGCGGCCCAGCGGGCGGTGATCTCCTCGAGGACCTGCAGGTACACCTCGAACGGCTGACCGCCGCCGCCCCACTCCTCGGGCTGCGGCAGGCTCAGCAACCCGGCCGCGCCGAGTTGGCCGAATACGCCCTCGGGATATGATTCCGCTTTCTCGTGGGCGTCGACGATTGGCGTCAACACCTTGTCGGCAATGTCGCGGACAAGAGTGATGAGGTCAGCCGCCTCCTCGGACGGCAGCAGGCGGTCGACAGGCATGCAGCAACATTAGGGCGACATGACAGAACAGCAGTTGAGCATCGGGGTGGTCCGAGAGTCGGCCGAGGGCGAGCGGCGGGTGGCGCTGGTGCCCAAAGCGGTCAGTGGGCTCGCGGGGCGCGGGCTGGCGGTGGTGGTCGAGGCCGGCGCCGGTGAGGGCGCGTTGCTTCCCGACGACCTGTATACCGAGGCCGGGGCGACGATCGGCGATGCGTGGGCCGCCGACGTCGTGGTGAAGGTGGCGCCGCCGACGGCCGCCGAGGTGAGCCGGCTGCACAGCGGCCAGACCCTGATCGCGTTCCTCGCTCCGCGGGACGCCCACAACCAGGTCGAGGCATTGAAGAAAGCGGGTGTGCAGGCGTTCGCGCTCGAGGCGATCCCGCGGATCTCGCGAGCACAGGCGATGGACGCGCTGTCGTCGCAGGCCAATGTCGCCGGGTACAAGGCGGTGCTGGTGGCCGCCAGCGAGGCGACGCGGTTCTTCCCGATGCTGACCACCGCGGCGGGCACGGTGAAGCCGGCGACCGTGCTGGTGCTCGGCGTCGGGGTTGCCGGCTTGCAGGCGCTGGCCACTGCCAAGCGGCTCGGTGCCCGCACCACCGGTTACGACGTGCGTCCCGAGGTCGCCGAGCAGGTGCGGTCGGTGGGTGCTCAGTGGCTGGACCTGGGGATCGACGCGGCCGGCGAGGGCGGCTATGCCCGCGAGCTGACGGACGAGGAGCGTGCCCAGCAGCAGAAGAAGCTCGAAGAGGCGATCAAGGGCTTCGACGTGGTGATCACCACCGCACTGGTGCCGGGTCGCCCGGCGCCGCGGCTGGTGACCGCCGAAGCGGTGGCCGGAATGGCGCCCGGCAGCGTGGTGGTGGACCTGGCCAGCGAGGCGGGCGGCAACTGTGAGCTGACCGAGCCGGGCCGCACCGTCGTCAAGCACGACGTGACCATCGCCTCGCCGCTGAACCTGCCCGCGACCATGCCCGAGCATGCCAGCGAGTTGTATTCGAAGAACATCACCGCGCTGTTGGAGCTGCTGGTCAAGGACGGCGCGCTGGCGCCCGACTTCGGCGACGAGATCGTCGCGGCCGCCTGTGTCACTCGAGGAGACAACTGATGTACGGGGGACTACTAGCCAATCTGGCGATCCTGGTGTTGTCCGGGTTCGTCGGCTTCGCGGTGATCTCGAAGGTGCCCAACACCTTGCACACACCGCTGATGTCGGGCACCAACGCCATCCACGGCATCGTCGTGCTCGGCGCGCTGATCGTGCTGGGCAATCTCGAACACCCGTCGATCGCGCTGCAGATCATCTTGTTCGTCGCGCTGGTGTTCGGCACGCTGAACGTGATCGGCGGGTTCGTCGTCACCGACCGCATGCTCGGGATGTTCAAGGGCAAGAAGCCGGTGAAGGTCGAGACGAACGGGCAGGGCCGATGAACAACCTGATCGCCGTCCTCTACATCGTCGCGTTCTCGATGTTCATCTACGGCCTGATGGGACTGACTGGGCCGAAGACCGCCGTGCGCGGCAACTGGATTGCGGCGGCCGGCATGGCCGTCGCGGTGATCGCGACGCTGATCCTGATCCGCCACACCACCAACTGGCCGCTGATCATCGCCGGGCTGCTCTTGGGCGTGGTGCTGGGTGTACCGCCGGCGCGCCTGACGAAGATGACTGCGATGCCGCAGCTGGTGGCGCTGTTCAACGGCGTCGGCGGCGGCACCGTCGCATTGATTTCGCTTTCGGAATTCATTGAGACGCATGGGTTTTCGGCATTCACGCACAATGAGGAGCCGACGGCGCACATCGTCGTGGCGTCGTTGTTCGCCGCGATCATCGGCTCGATCTCGTTCTGGGGATCGCTGATCGCGTTCGGCAAACTGCAGGAAACTCTGCCGCAGCGGCCGATCGGCCTGCCCGGCAGAGCACAGCAGGTGCTCAACGCGGCGCTGCTGCTGGGGGCCATTGCCTGTGCGATCGTGGTCGGCCTGGGCGCTCACCCCGACGGCGGCGTTGCGCTGTGGTGGATGATCGGCGTGCTGGCCGCCGCCGGAGTGCTGGGGCTGATGGTTGTGCTGCCGATCGGCGGGGCCGACATGCCTGTGGTGATCTCGCTGCTGAACGCGATGACCGGATTGTCCGCTGCCGCAGCGGGTTTGGCGCTCAACAACACCGCGATGATCGTCGCCGGCATGATCGTCGGCGCCTCCGGCTCGATCCTGACCAACCTGATGGCCAAGGCGATGAACCGGTCCATCCCGGCGATCGTCGCCGGCGGATTCGGCGGCGGTGGAGTGGCCGTCGGTGGTGCAGACGGCGTGGACCGCACGGTCAAGTCGACCTCGGCGGCCGACGCGGCGATTCAAATGGCCTACGCCAACCAGGTGATCGTGGTGCCTGGTTACGGCATGGCGGTGGCGCAGGCGCAGCACGCGGTCAAGGACATGGCCTCGCTGCTGGAGGACAAGGGTGTACCGGTGAAGTATGCGATCCATCCCGTCGCGGGCCGGATGCCTGGGCACATGAACGTGCTGCTGGCTGAGGCCGACGTCGAGTACGACGCGATGAAAGAGATGGACGACATCAACGACGAGTTCGCCCGCACTGACGTCGCGCTCGTCATCGGCGCCAACGACGTCACCAACCCGGCGGCCCGCAACGAGCCGAGCTCGCCGATCTACGGCATGCCGATTCTCAACGTCGACAAGGCGAAGTCGGTGATCGTGCTGAAGCGGTCGATGAACTCAGGCTTCGCCGGCATCGACAACCCGCTGTTCTACAGCGAGGGCACCACGATGCTGTTCGGGGACGCGAAGAAGTCTGTCAGCGAGGTCACCGAAGAGCTCAAAGCGCTGTAGCGGCTACCAGACCCGGATGTAGTCGACCAGCATCTGGGCCGGGTAGGTGCCCGGCCGGGGATCGCCGCCGCCGGAACCGGCAACCGCAAGGTTGAAGATCGGGTACACCTTGTAGGCGGGATTGTTGAACGGCCAGTCCGCCAGCGAGTTCGCCGCAACGGTGAAGTACGGCTGGGCTCCGTCGGTGTAGTCCTTCCAGAACCGCATCCCGGCCTCGTCCCACTGGACGCGCCAGGTGTGCCAGGCGTTGTCGATCGCGATGTTCTGCGTCGCCCACTCGGAGCCGTTCGCCTTCGCGTGGACGGTGGTCGCCGAAGGCCAGTTGCCGTTGCCGTACCACTCGACGACATCGATCTCGCCGTCGGAATCACTGGAAAGCCAGAAGGCCGGCCAGGCGCCCGCCGTCAGACAGTCGAGCTTCATCCGGGCTTCCCAGGTGTGGCCGATGCCGCCTTCCCAGGTGGTGTTGACCTTGCCGCCGTAGTAGGTGTTGCCTTCCTTGAAGGCTTTGATGACGAGGTTGCCGTTGCCGTCGAGGAAGACGTTGCGGCGGTCGTCGCGGTATTGGCCGGCGTTCTCCGGCAGCTCCCAGTACGTGGGGTCCTTCATAGTTTCGCGCGCTTTGGCGATCATCCACTTCGACGGATCCGGGGCCGAACCGGCCGGGCCGTCGAATTCGTCGTGGAAGATGTAGTTCCCCGACTGGCCGCTGGATGGCGCAGCCTTTGCGGTGGGCAGGACGTTCGGCACCGGGGTCGCGGCGACTCCCAGCAGTCCCATCCCGGTCATCAGCATCATGCGACGGCGATTCAATTCGGGCACAGCCCACCATAGAACGTGGCCGCGGCCCGCGGTCGCGCAACCCGGCTACACCAGTTCGATCGCGTCGGCGATCGACTGCAGGATCCGGCTCGGCCGAAACGGGTAGCGCTCCACGTCCTCCAGCGTCGTCGAGCCGGTGAGAACGAGGATTGTCTCCAGTCCCGCTTCGATCCCGGCGACCACGTCGGTGTCCATCCGGTCGCCGATCATCACTGTGCTCTCGGAGTGCGCTTCGATGCGGTTGAGTGCGCTGCGGAACATCATCGGGTTCGGCTTGCCGACGAAGTACGGGGTGCGCCCGGTGGCCTTAGTGATCAGCGCGGCCACCGAGCCCGTGGCCGGCAGCGGCCCCTCCGCCGAAGGGCCCGTCACGTCGGGGTTGGTCGCGATGAACCGGGCGCCGCGCAGAATCAGCCGGATCGCCTTCGTGATCGCCTCGAACGAGTAAGTGCGCGTCTCGCCGAGCACCACGAAGTCGGGGTCGATGTCGGTGAGCGTGTAGCCCACCTCGTGCAGTGCCGTGGTGAGCCCGGCTTCGCCGATCACATACGCCGACCCTGCGTGCAACTGGTCGTCGAGGAAGGCTGCGGTCGCCAGCGCCGACGTCCATATCGACTCCTCCGGCACATGCAAGCCGGAGCGGGCCAAGCGGGCAGCCAGGTCACGCGGCGTGAAGATCGAATTGTTGGTCAGCACAAGGAATCTGCGCTGCTTGTCGACGAGCCGCTGCAAGAACTCGGCCGCGCCGGGCAACGTGTGCTCTTCACGAACCAGCACGCCATCCATATCGGTCAGCCAGCACTTGGCCTCTCCCCGCACCGGACCAGTCTGTCAGCCGAAACGGCCGGGCCTCAGACTGGTGCCCATGGTTGCTGAACTGTTCCGGCTCGACGGGAAGGTCGCCGTAGTCACCGGCGGCGGCCGGGGGATCGGTCTGATGATCGCGCGGGGACTGTTAGAGGCCGGCGCGAAGGTGTATCTGTCCAGCCGCAAGGCCCACGAACTCGACGCGGCGGTCGAGGCGTTGTCGCCGCTGGGTTCGGTGGCGGCCATCCCGGCCGATCTCGGCACCGCCGACGGGGTGAACGCCCTCGTCACGGCGCTGGCCGATCGCGAGGACGCGGTCCATGCGCTGTTCAACAACGCGGGCATGGCGTGGGGCGCCCCGTTCGACGAGTTCCCCGAGTCGGGCTTCGACCGGATCCTGGCGGTCAACATCAAGGGCGTCTTCATGCTCACCCGGGCGCTGGTTCCGCTGCTGAAGGCGGCGTCGACGCCCGAGGATCCCGCGCGGGTGATCAACACCGGAAGCATCGACGGCATCCGGCCACCGGCCCGCGGTCGCGACAACTTCTCCTACAGCGCCAGCAAGGCGGGCGTGCACATGCTCACCCAGCACCTTGCGGGCGAGCTCGCACCCGACATCTCGGTGAACGCGATTGCGCCCGGCCTCTTTCAATCCCGGATGACGAAAGCGATCCTGGCGCCGGGCGCCGAGGCGGTGGGCGCCGCGCTGCCGTTGGGGCGCATCGGTCGGCCCGACGACATGGCCGGAGTAGCAGTGTTTCTGGCTAGCCGCGCCAGCACCTACATCACCGCAGCGGTGATACCGATCGACGGCGGCGCGAGCGTGTTGCGCTAGGTGTCAATTCGCGAACGTGAAGCACGTTCACGTTCGCGGCCGACGTTGGCGTCAGACCGGGGGATAGGCCGGCGGGGGGTAGCCGCCGCCCGGGCCCGACACCCCGCGCAACGCCCAGCCCAGGTAGTTGAAGAAGTACTCGATCTCGTCGCTGGCATCGTAGTCCGGGTTCGGATCCACGGAGCACCCCCTCGTCGTCGGCTTCCGCGCCGAGTCTAGCCCGCACCCCGGACGCGAAGAAGTGTGCAATCCAACCGGTTGATCGAGCTGAGGCTCGCGGCGGGAAATATAGTGAATCGCCATGCGAGGATCCAGCAGCTCACCACAGGAGAACGGAGCGGAGCTCTCGCGCCGCGAGGAGCTGTTGGCCGTCGCCACCAAGCTGTTCGCGGCGCGCGGTTATCACGGCACCAGGATCAACGACGTCGCCGACGTGGTCGGGCTCAACAAGGCGACGGTGTACCACTACTACGCCAGCAAGTCGCTGATCCTGTTCGACATCTACCGCGAAGCCGCCGACCGCACGGTCGCCGCCGTCCACGACGAGCCCGGATGGTCTGCCCGTGAGGCGATCTTCCACTTCACCCGGCGGCTGCTGGAGAACATCGCCAACAACATCGAAGGCGCGGCGGTCTACTTCCAGGAGAGTCCCTACATCACCGAGTGGTTCACCGAAGACCAGGTGGCCTACGTCCGGGCGGCCGAGACCACGGTCTACGAGCACGTGCGCGACGTGATCGACCGGGGAATCGCCAGCGGCGAGTTCTACGAGTGCGACTCTCACGTGCTGGCTCTGGGCTACATCGGGATGGTGTTGGGGGCTTACCGCTGGCTGCGGCCGACCGGCCGGCGAAGTGCCGAGGAGATTGCGATCGAATTCAGCACTGCGCTACTGCGCGGCCTGATCCGCGACCCGGCCGTGCGAGAGGACTCGCCCCTCGGGGTGCCGCTGGGTGCGGTGCCAACGCCGGAGCCGCAGCCCTGATGCCGCTAGTCAGCAAGACCGTCGAGGTGGCAGCCACGCCGGAGACGATCATGTCGATCGTCGCCGACTTCGAGGCCTATCCCGAATGGAACGAGGAGGTCAAGGGCTGCTGGGTGCTGGCCCGCTACGACGACGGACGGCCCAGCCAGCTGCGCGTGGACGTGTCGATCCAGGGCATGGACGGCACCTACATCTGCGCGGTCTACTACCCGAGTCCGGCTGAGATCTACACGGTGCTGCAGCAAGGCGACCTGTTCTCCAAGCAGCAGCAGAATTTCTCGGTGGTGGGCATGGGCGCGACCTCGCTGCTGACCGTCGACCTGGACGTCGAAACCAAGATGGCGGTCCCCAAGACCATGGTCAAGAAGGTGGTCAACGACGCGCTCGACTACCTGGCCGACAACCTCAAGAAACGTGCCGAGCGCCACCCGCCGAAACGGTAATTGGCGCGGGGTTTTCCAGTGACGGCCGCGTGGAATACCGTTTCGGCGTAGGTCAGGCCCAGATTCCCGACGACTCCAGACGCGCCATCAGCCGGTGCACGCCGTCGTCGAATTGCCAGGTGGTCAGTGCCACCACTTCAGCGGTGTCGCGACGACGCAGCGCCGCCACCAGCCGGCGGTGGTTGTCCACCGCCAGCGCGCCCCACTGCGGGTCACGTGCGTAGATCAGCGGCGGCATGTAGCGCGCCACGTGCAGCAAGAACCACGCCAGCTTGATGCGCCCGCTCGCCAGGTTGAAGGTGCGGTGAAACGCGAATTCCGCGGTCGCCACCGCGTCTGCGTCCGCGCCGGCGACCGCGTCGGCCAAGGCGTCGGCGCAGTGGGCCAGTTCGTCGAGTTCGGCGTCGGTGATCCGCTCGGTGGCGCTGACGGCCAGCTCCTTGGCGATCGTGGCTTGCAGCCAGAAGATGTCCTCGACGTCGCGGCGCGATAGCGGCGCCACCACGTGCCCGCGGTGCGGTTCGAGCACCACCATGCCCTCGCCGCGCAGGGTGCGCAGCGCCTCACGCACCGGGGTGATGCTGACGCCCAGCTGCGCCGCCGTCTCGTCGAGGCGGATGAAGGTTCCGGGCAGCAGTGCGCCGACCATGATCTCCGCGCGAAGATGCGCGGCGACTTCGTCGGAAAGCTGTTCGCGTCGTACAGTCTTCGGCTTGCCCGGCACCGCGGGTGCGTTCACCGGTCCCTCCCCGCATGACGACGATCGCACGCTCGCAAGAGGCTTGTCCCTTCGCGGCCGAGGCCATAGTGTGACCGGGCACGAGAATTTTTGATCAAATATCAACTCGGCGCAACCCTGAGAACCGCGGGAGCAGATTAGGTGAGCAGTCAGCCGTCAAACGGAATCTCTTCGCAGGACCGCTCGTTGGCCACCGAGCAGCCTTATCTGGCCCGTCGCCAGAACTGGACCAATCAGCTGGCGCGCCACGCGCTGATGCAGCCCGATGCCACCGCGCTGCGGTTCCTGGGCCAGACCATCACCTGGGCCGAGCTGAAGCGGCGGGTGGACGCACTGGCCGACGCGCTGCACCGGCGCGGGGTGGGTTTCGGGGATCGGGTGCTGATCCTGATGCTCAATCGGCCCGAGTTCATCGAGTCGTACCTGGCCGCCAACACGCTCGGCGCCATCGCGGTGCCGGTCAATTTCCGGATGACGCCCGCGGAGATCGCGTTCCTCGTGAGCGACTGCGAGGCCAAAGTGGTGATCACTGAATCGGTGCTCGCCAAGGTAGCCACTGCCGTGCGGGACATCGACCCGACGCTGGCCACGGTCGTCGCCGCCGGCTCGCCGACCGAGGACGGCGTAGTGGGCTACGAGGACCTGATCGCGGAAGAGGGCGAAGCCCATCCGGTCGTCGACATCCCCAACGATTCGCCGGCGCTGATCATGTACACCTCCGGCACCACCGGACGGCCCAAGGGCGCGGTGCTCACCCACACCAACCTGGCCGGCCAGGCGCTGACGTTCCTGTTCACCAATGGCGCCGACATCAACCACGACGTCGGCTTCATCGGCGTCCCGCTGTTCCACATCGCCGGCATCGGTAACACCATTCCGGGATTGTTGCTGGGACGCCCCACGGTGATCTACCCGCTGGGCGCATTCGACCCCAACGAGCTGCTCGACGTGCTCGAGGCCGAGAAGGTGACGGGCATCTTCCTGGTGCCCGCCCAGTGGCAGGCGGTGTGCGCCGCACAGCAGGCCAGACCGCGCAACCTCGCGCTGCGGGTGTTGTCCTGGGGGGCGGCACCGGCGTCGGATACGCTGCTGCGCCAGATGTCGGACACGTTCCCGGGCACGCAGATCCTGGCGGCTTTCGGGCAGACCGAGATGTCGCCGGTGACTTGTATGTTGTTGGGAGAGGACGCAATTCGCAAACTCGGTTCCGTTGGGAAGGTGATTCCGACGGTCGCCGCGCGGATCGTCGACGACGACATGAACGACGTCGCCGTGGGCCAGGTCGGCGAGATCGTCTATCGCGCACCCACTCTGATGGCCGGCTACTGGAACAACCCCGAGGCCACCGCGGAGGCCTTCGCCGGTGGCTGGTTCCACTCCGGTGACCTGGTCCGCCGGGACGACGAGGGCTACATCTGGGTGGTCGACCGCAAGAAAGACATGATCATCTCCGGCGGAGAGAACATTTACTCCGCCGAGGTGGAGAACGTGCTGGCCGCCCACCCGGCAATCGTCGAAGTCGCCGTGATCGGGCGTGCGCACGAGAAGTGGGGCGAGGTCCCGGTGGCCGTGGCCGCGGTTGCTGACGAGAAGCTCACGCTGGCTGATCTTGACGAATTCCTGACCGATCGGCTGGCTCGCTACAAGCACCCGAAGGCGCTGGAGATCGTCGACGCGCTGCCCCGCAATCCTGCGGGCAAAGTCCTGAAAACGGAACTGCGCCGCCGCTTCAGCGGCGGTGCGCCCAGCGGGGCGGGCCAAAGCGACTCTGCGGCAACAGTTTCTGCCGGGGCAGCGGACGGCTGATCGATGGAGACAAGTTTGCTAACGGATCGAGTCTCAATCGCGCGGATGCGGTGTACTGCCGAGAATCCATCGGGTACAGTCCTGTGGTCCGTCTTACTACCAACCGGTAGGGAGACGGAGGTCATGTTCGGAGCTGGGCTAGGAGGGGGAGTGCGACAGGATCTGCCGTTGCGCCGCGGGACACGCGGCTCCAACGTGCGGGTGCGCTAATGACCGCAACGACCGCATTCACTGGTTATTTGCGGGATCGTGCCGCTCCGCCGCTCGAGGCGGTCGGCGGCTTCTTCCGGATGTGCGTGCTCACCGCCAAGGCCACCACCAAGTGGCCATTCGAGTTCAGAGAGTTCGTCCTTCAATCCTGGTTCTTGATGCGGGTGACGTTCCTGCCCACCGTCGCCCTTGCGGTGCCCGACACCGTGCTGATCATCTTCACGCTCAACCTGTTGCTGGTGGAGTTCGGCGCGGCCGACGTGTCCGGGGCGGGCGCGGGGCTGGCCGCCGTCACTCAGCTGGGGCCGATCGTGACCGTGCTGGTGGTGGCCGGCGCCGGCTCCACCGCGATCTGTGCTGACCTCGGCGCCCGCACCATCCGTGAAGAAATCGATGCGCTGGAAGTGCTCGGCATCGACCCGATCCACCGCCTGGTGGTACCGCGCGTGGTCGCCGCGACGTTCGTCGCCGTGCTGCTCAACGGCGCGGTGATCATCATCGGTCTGGTCGGCGGCTTCATCTTCGGCGTGTACTTCCAGAACGTCTCGGCGGGTGCATACCTGTCCACGCTGACGTTGGTCACCGGCCTGCCCGAAGTGGTGATCTCGATCGTCAAAGCGTTCACGTTCGGGCTGATCGCCGGCCTGGTCGGGTGTTACCGCGGGCTCACGGTGTCGGGTGGGTCCAAAGGACTGGGCACAGCCGTCAACGAAACTCTGGTGTTGTCGGTGGTGGCGTTGTTCGCCGTGAACGTCGTGCTGACCACCATCGGCGTCCGGTACGGAACGGGGCGTTGAGATGAGTACCGCGACCGTTCTTCGCAGCCGGTTTCCCCGGGCCTACGACCGAGCGACCCGATGGGGCAGCGCACCCGGCCGGTTCCTGGACAACACAGGCCGATTGGCCTGGTTCGTCGTCACCGCGATCGGCCAGATTCCCAACGCGCTGCTGCACTACCGCCGCGCCATGCTGCGCTTGGTCGCCGAGATCGGCATGGGCACAGGCGCAATGGCGGTGGTGGGTGGTACCACCGCCATCGTCGGTTTCGTGACTCTCTCCGGTGGTTCGCTGATCGCCATCCAGGGCTACGCGTCGCTGGGCAACATCGGTGTAGAGGCGTTCACGGGATTCGTCGCCGCCCTGGTGAACGTCCGCGTCGTCGCACCGCTGGTCGCGGGTCAGGCGCTGGCCGCCACGGTGGGCGCCGGTGCTACCGCCGAGCTAGGTGCGATGCGGATCAGCGAGGAGATCGACGCGCTCGAGGTGATGGGCATCAGGTCGGTCTGCTACCTGGTGTCGACGCGCATCCTGGCCGGCCTCGTGGTGATCGTGCCGCTGTACTCGATGGCGATCATCCTGTCGTTCTTGTCGGCACAGGTCACCACCACGCTCTTCTACGGTCAGTCGACCGGCACCTACGAACACTACTTCCGGACGTTCCTGCGTCCTGACGACGTGTTCTGGTCGTTCATCCAGGCAGTCATCATCTCGATCATCGTGATGCTCAACCACTGCTATTTCGGTTACAACGCCAGCGGTGGGCCCGTCGGCGTGGGCGAGGCCGTCGGCCGGTCCATGCGGGCATCGCTGGTGTCGATCGTGATCGTTGTTCTGTTCGCCTCGTTGGCGCTCTACGGCACCAACCCGAACTTCAACCTGACGGTGTAGCGCCATGACCGCACCCCTGAACCCCAGCCGCACACCGCCGTACAAGCTGGCCGGGATCGTCCTGCTGCTGGCCTTCGTGTTGGTGGTGGTGCTGGTTGGGCTGCAGTTCCGCGGCAAGTTCCAGCCGAAGACCCAGCTGACCATGATGTCCGACCGGGCCGGCCTGGTGATGGACCCCGGCTCCAAGGTCACCTACAACGGCGTAGAGATCGGTCGCGTCTCCGACGTCACCGAGGTGAACGTCAACGGGGAACCGAAGGCCAAGCTGACCCTGGACGTCAAACCCAAGTACATCAGGCTGATCCCGGCCAACGTCGACGCCACGATCCAGGCGACTACGGTGTTCGGCAACAAGTACGTGTCGTTCTCGTCGCCGAAAACCCCAGTGAATCAACGGGTTTCGGCCAAAGATGTAATCCAGGCGTCGCACGTGACCACCGAGTTCAACACGCTGTTCGAGACATTGCTGTCGATCGCCGAGAAGGTGGACCCGGTCAAGCTCAATGAGACGCTGTCCGCGGCTGCAGAGGGACTCAGCGGTCTGGGAGATCGCTTCGGACAGTCGATCATCCACGGCAACGACATCCTGGCCGACGTGAACCCGAAGATGCCCCAGATTCGCTACGACGTGCAGCGGCTGGGAGACCTTGCCGAGGTGTATGCCAACGCGTCGCAGGATCTGTGGGCGTTCCTGCGCGGTGCGGTCACCACCGCGCACACGTTCAACGAGCAGCAAGCCAATCTCGACGCGGCACTGACCGCATCGATCGGGTTCGGCAACACCGGCGGCGAGGTCTTCGAACGCGGCGGGCCGTACCTGAAGCGCGGTGTCCAAGACCTCATTCCGAGTTCACAATTGCTCGACGAGTACAGCCCGGCGCTGTTCTGCACCATCCGCAAGTTCCACAACATCGCACCGAAGATCGCCGATTCGCTTGGCGGCAACGGTTATTCGCTGCGCACACACTCCGAGGTGGTGGGTGCGGGCAACCCGTACGTGTATCCGGACAATCTGCCGCGCGTCAATGCTCACGGTG
This sequence comes from Mycobacterium sp. NGS39, assembly GCF_059812765.1. Taxonomy (NCBI): domain Bacteria; kingdom Bacillati; phylum Actinomycetota; class Actinomycetes; order Mycobacteriales; family Mycobacteriaceae; genus Mycobacterium; species Mycobacterium sp. NGS39. The sequence continues at coordinate 142,261 of NZ_JCALDH010000001.1, forward strand.
GGCCGGAAGGCAAGCCTGGCTGCTGGCAGGAGGTAAACCGCGACCTGTGGCCGGCGCCATATCTGGTGATGGACACCGGTGCGTCGCTCGCGCCTTACAACCACTTCGAACTCGGCTCGCCCTTTGCCATCGAGTACGTGTGGGGACGCCAAATCGGGGAGTACACGATCAACCCATGAAAATCACAGGTACCGCGATCAAACTCGGAGCATTCTCGGTGGTGCTCCTGCTCTTCAGCGCGGTGATCATCGTGGTGTTCGGTCAGATGCGCTTCGACCGGACCAGCGGGTACTCGGCGATTTTCTCCAATGCCAGTGGTCTGCGCAGCGGCCAGTTTGTTCGCGCCTCCGGGGTGGAGGTCGGCAAGGTCGCCAAAGTGGAACTCATCGACGGCGGCCGACGGGCCCGCGTGGAGTTTCGCGTCGACCGCTCGCTGCCGCTGTACGACGGGACCACGGCATCCATCCGGTATTTGAACCTGATCGGCGACCGCTACCTCGATCTGCAACGCGGCGACAGCAACAAGCGGCTGCCTGTCGGCAGCACCATCCCGCTGGAGAGGACCAAGCCGGCCCTCGATCTCGACGCGCTCATCGGGAGCTTCCGCCCGCTGTTCCGTGCGCTGGACCCGCAGAAGGTAAACAACATCGCCCAGTCGATCATCACCGTGTTCCAGGGCCAGGGCGGCACCATCAACGACATCCTTGACCAGACAGCCCAGTTGACGTCGACGCTGGCTGAGCGGGACCAGGCGGTCGGTGAGGTGATCAAGAACCTCAACACGGTGCTCGACACCACCGTTCGCCACCAGAAGCAGTTCGACGAGACGGTCGACAACTTCGAGAAGCTCATCACCGGCTTGAAGAATCGTGCCGATCCGATCGCCGACTCCACCGCCGAGATCAGCAACGCGGCCGGCACCCTCGCCGGGATCCTGTCGGACAACCGGCCACTGCTCCACGACACCTTGGGACATCTCGAAACCATTCAGGGGCCGCTGATCGACCAGAAGGATCAGCTCAACGACATCCTGGTGCGATTGCCCACGGCGCTGAAGATCATCGGGCGCGCCGGTGGCGTCTACGGTGACTTCTTCAACTTCTACGCCTGCGACATCTCGTTGAAGCTCAACGGATTGCAGCCGGGCGGTCCGGTGCGCACGGTGCGCATCACCACTCAGCCCACAGGCAGGTGCACGCCGCAATGAGAACTTTGGAGGGCTCTAACCGCCTGCGCGTCGGCTTGATGGGCATCATCGTGGTGCTGCTGGTTGTCGCCGTCGGGCAAACCTTCGTCAGTATCCCGCAGTTGTTCGCGCAGCCCACCTACTTTGCGCAGTTCAAGGATGCCGGTGGCATCAAGCCCGGCGACAAGGTGCAAGTCGCCGGCGTCGAGGTCGGAAAAGTGAAGTCGCTGCAGATCCAGGCCGACCACATCGTCGTGGGCTTCGAGCTGGGCCCCAACCAGATCGGCAAGGACAGCCGGGCCGCGATCCGGACCGACACGATCCTGGGCCGCAAGAACATCTCGATCGAGCCGCGTGGCTCAGACTGGTTGCACGCCAACGGTGTTCTGCCGCTGGGCAACACCAGCACGCCGTACCAGGTCTATGACGCGGTGTTCGACGTCACCAAGGCGGCATCGGGCTGGGACATCGACACGGTCAAGCAGTCGCTGAATGTGCTGTCGCAGACCATCGACCAGACGTATCCTCATCTGAGCGCAGCGCTCCAGGGGGTGGAGCGGTTCTCCGACACGATCGGCAAGCGCGACGACCAGATCAAGCAGCTGCTGGCCAACGCCAACAAGATCGCCGGGGTGCTGGGCAATCGCGGCGGGCAGATCAACGCCCTGCTGGTGAACGCGAAGACATTGCTGGCCGCCATCAACGAACGCGGACAGGCGATTACGTATCTGCTGGAGAACGTGTCGGCGTTCTCTGAGCAGCTCAAGGCGTTCATCGACGAGAACCCGAACCTGAACCACGTGCTCGAGCAGCTGCGCACGGTCAGCGACCTGCTGGTTCAGCGCAAGATGGATCTGGCCGACGCGCTGACCACGCTGAGCAAGTTCACGGCGTCACTGGGCGAAGCGCTCGCATCGGGCCCATACTTCAAGGTGCTGCTGGTCAACCTGCTGCCGTACCAGATTCTGCAGCCGTTCGTCGACGCGGCGTTCAAGAAGCGTGGCATCGACCCCGAAAACTTCTGGCGCGGTGCGGGTTTGCCTGCGTTCCGCTGGCCCGACCCCAACGGTGTCAGGTTCCCCAACGGTGCGCCGCCACCGGCCCCGACGCCGTTGGAAGGCACTCCGGACTTCCCCGGCCCGGCGGTGCCGCCAGGCTCGCCGTGCTCGTACACCCCGCCGCCGGACGGTGTGCCGACCGCTGCTAATCCGCTGCCCTGCTCGCATTTGAGCGTCGGCCCCTACGGCGACAACCCGTTCGGCCCGAACTACACCGGACCTGATGTAGCCACGTCGCCGCCGAACCCGAACGGTCCGGGCTACACGCCGGGCATCACCAGCGCCGGGGTGCCGGGGCAGAGCCCGCCGGATCTGCAGGGCGTTCCCGTTCCGCTGCCGCCGGCCCCGCCCGGTGCACGCACGGAACCCCTTGGGCCAGTGTCGAACCCGTTCCCGGCGCCTCCGGTGCCCCCGGCAGACCTACCGGGGCCTCCGCCACCGCCCGGACCCGGCCCGCAGGTGCCGGACGGTCCGCCGCCCGGCATGCCTGGACCCGTAGACATTGGAGGCCGCTGACCGATGTCGACGATCTTCAACATCCGAAGCCTCAAGTTGCCCAACGTTTCCCGGGCCGCCCTAGCCGTCGGTGCGGTGGTGGTCGTGCTGGCGATTGTTGCGGCGGTCATCGGCTTCCAGGTGTACAAGAAGCTGACCAACAACACAGTCGTCGCGTATTTCAGCCAGGCGCTAGCGCTGTATCCCGGTGACAAGGTGCAGATCATGGGCGTCAGGGTCGGCACGATCGACAAGATCGAGCCGGCCGGCGACAAGATGAAAGTGACGTTCCACTACCAGAACAAGTACAAGGTGCCCGCGAACGCCACCGCGTCGATCCTGAACCCCACCCTGGTCGCGTCCCGCGTGATCCAGCTGTCGCCGCCCTACACCGGTGGACCGGTGCTCAAGGACGGCGCCGTCATTCCGCTCGAACGCACTCAGGTTCCCGTGGAATACGACGAGCTACGCAACGCGATCGACCGGATCCTCAGCGGCCTGGGGCCCACCAAGGAACAGCCCAAAGGTCCATTCGGTGACGTCGTCGAGTCGTTCGCCGACGGCCTGTCCGGCAAGGGTGAGCAGATCAACAAGACGCTCAACAGCCTGTCGGAAGCACTCACCACACTTAACTCCGGACGCGGTGACTTCTTCAGCGTGGTGCGCAGTCTGGCGCTCTTCGTCAATGCGCTGTACAAGAGCGATCAGCAGTTCGTCGCACTGAACAACGAACTGGCCAGCATCACCAACAAGTTCAACAACACCGACCGCGAAGTCGCCAACGCGTTGCGCGACATCAATCAGGTGCTGACCACCACTCGCTCACTCCTGGACAAAAACAGCGAAGTGCTGGTGCATGACATCAACAATCTCGCCGACGTCACCACCGCGATCTTGCAGCCGGAGCCGCGCAACGGCCTGGAGACAGCTCTGCACGTGTTCCCCAACCTGGCGTCGAACCTCGTCAACATCACGTCGCCGATTTCCAGCGGCATCGTCGGGCTGCCGGTGCTGGCGAGCTTCGCAAACCCGATGCAGTTCATCTGCAGTGCGATTCAGGCCGGCAGCCGGCTGGGCTACCAAGAGTCGGCTGAGTTGTGTGCCCAGTACCTGGCACCGATCCTCGACGCGATCAAGTTCAATTATCTGCCGTTCGGCGTGAACACGGCCTACACGGCCGAAACGTTGCCGAAGATGGTCGCCTACTCCGAGGACCGGCTACGACCGCCGCCCGGCTACAAGGACACCACCGTGCCCGGCATCTTCTCGCGCGACACCCTATTCTCGCACGGCAACCATGAGCCCGGCTGGGTGGTGGCTCCGGGGATGCAGGGTCTGGACGTGCAGCCGTTCACCGCGAACATGCTGACGCCGGAGTCGCTGGCCGAGCTGATGGGCGGCCCCGACATCGTGCCGCCGGCCGCGCCGCCGACGTTCGGCGCACCGCCGGGCGGTAACCTGCCCGGTCCGCCGAACGCCTACAGCGAGAACACACCGCTTCCGCCGCCGTGGTATCCGCAACCTGGTCCGCCGCCGGCGCCAGCGCCCGGTGTGTCTCAGGTGCCGATGGTCGCGCCGGCTCCGGTGGGTGCGCCCGCGGCGCCGGCAGCGCCGCCACCGCCGGGTGGCTATCCAGCTGAGGGGGCGGGCTGATGACTCGCGTGCGGATCACCCGTTACGGCCGGCGGGGCGTGGCGCTGGTCGCGACGGCGCTGATGCTGACGGCCTGCGGCTGGCGCGGAATCGCCAATGTGCCGTTGCCCGGCGGCCCCGGTTCCGGACCGGACCACATGACCGTCTACGTCGACATGCCGGACACGTTGGCGCTCAACGTCAATAGCCGCGTACGCGTCGCCGACGTCTACGTGGGCTCGGTCAAGGCGATCGAGCTGCGCAACTGGGTGCCGCGGCTGAAGCTCGACCTGCAGCCGGGCGTGAAGCTGCCTGCCAACGCGACCGCGAAGATCGGCCAGACCAGCTTGCTGGGTTCACAGCACGTCGAACTGGGAGTGCCGCCCAATCCGTCGCCGCAGCCGTTGAAGAGCGGTGACGTGATCCCGCTGTCGCGGTCGGAGGCGTACCCCAGCACCGAGCGGGTGCTGGCGGCGATCTCGATGATCCTGCGCGGCGGCGGCATTCCCGATCTGGAGGTCATTCAGACCGAGGTCAACAACATTCTCCAGGGCCGCGCGCCGCAGATCCGCGAGTTCCTCAACCGGCTCGATACGTTCACCAATGAGCTGAACCAGCAGCGCGACGATCTGACGCGCGCCATCGACCAGTCGAACCGGCTGCTGACGATCGTCGCCGAGAACAACGAGACGCTGGATCGGTTGCTCACCGAATTCCCGCCGCTGATCAAGCATTTCAACGGCACCCGCGACCTGTTCGCCGACGCGGTGGTGGCGATCGGCCGGATCAGCCGGGCGGCCGACGAGACGCTGACACCCGTGCGCGAGCAGCTGCACACCAACCTGCAGCTGCTGCAGCGACCGCTGCGCGAACTCGGCAAAGCCGCGCCGTATCTGATCGGTGCGCTGAAGCTAATGCTGACGGCGCCGTTCAACATCGATAACGTGCCGAAAGCCGTTCGTGGTGACTACATCAACGTGTCGATCGTCGCGGACCTCACGCTGAGCGCAATCGACAACGGGCAGCTGTCAGGTACGGGCCTTTCCGGCATGCTGCGCGCACTCGAGCAGTCGTGGGGACGTGACCCGGCGACGATGATCCCGGATGTCCGGTTCAGCCCGAACCCGCATGACGCGCCGAACGGGCCGCTGGTGGAGAGGCACGAGTAAGCCATGATCACGCGCTTCATCCGGATCCAGCTCATCTTGTTCGTTGTACTCACGGTGATCGCGCTGCTGGTCCTCGGCTGGTACTACCTACGGATCCCTCGGCTGATAGGGATCGGGCAGTACACGCTTTACGCGGAGTTGCCGCGCTCGGGTGGCCTGTACGAAACGGCGAACGTCACGTACCGGGGCATCGCGATCGGGCGCGTGACTGAAGTGGAGCCCACCGAGCGGGGGGCGCGTGCGACGCTCAGCATCGACGAGCGCTACAAGATTCCGCAGAACGCGTCGGCGAACGTGCATTCGGTGTCGGCGGTCGGTGAGCAGTATCTGGACCTGGTGCCGGCGGGCAACTCCAAGGAGTATCTGCGCGACGGGCAGACGATCACCAAGAGCACGGTGCCCTCGGATGTGGGACCGGCGCTAGATGCCACCAACCGCGGGCTCAACGCGCTGCCCAAGGAGAAGATCGCGACGTTGCTCAACGAGACATCGCAGGCGGTCGGCGGACTAGGGCCGGCGTTGCAGCGGCTGGTGGATTCGACCACCAACATCGCCAGCGATTTCCGCGACAACCTGACCCCGGTCAACGACATCATCGCGCATTCGTCGCCGATCCTGGACTCGCAGGTCAACTCCCGCGACAACATCGAAACCTGGGCGGCGAACCTGAATTCCATCGGGACACAAGCTGCTGAGCAGGATGCCGCGCTGCGCAGCGGGCTGCAGCAGGCCGCCCCGACCGCCGATCAGCTCAACTCGGTGTTCTCCGATGTGCGTGACTCGCTGCCGCAGACGCTGGCCAACCTCGAGATCGTCATCGACCTGCTCAAGCGCTACCACAAAGGCGTCGAACAGTCGCTGGTGATCCTTCCGCAGGGCGCGACGATCGCCGAGGCCGCCACCGCGATCTATCCGGGGTACGCCATCATCAACTTTGGGCTGGGTCCGTTGTTCGTCGGCATCGGTGCGGGGGCGTTGACCATGCAGGCCGTGCCGCCGGGCTTCGGCTCTGCGTTGAACGTTCCGCCGCCGTGTCTGACCGGTTTCCTGCCGCCGTCGCAGTGGCGCTCACCCGCCGACACGTCGACAGCGCCGCTGCCGACCGGCACCTATTGCAAGATCCCGAAGGACTATCAGGGGCTCGCAGTGCGCGGCGCGCGTAACTATCCGTGCGCGGATGTGCCGGACAAGCGGGCCGCCACGCCCATCGAGTGCCGCAGCGATCAGCCGTATGTGCCGATGGGCACCAACCCCTGGTACGGCGACCCCAACCAGATTCTGACGTGTCCGGCGCCGGCGGCGCGCTGTGATCAGCCGGTGGATCCGGGCCGGGTGATTCCGGCGCCCAGTATCAACAACGGCATGAACCCGCTGCCGGCCAATCTGCTGCCGCCGCCGGTGCCGCCGGTCAGTGATGAACTGTCGCGGCCCGGGCAGGGTACGGTGACCTGCAGCGGCCAGCAGCCCAACCCGTGCACCTACACACCGGCACAGGTGCCCACCGCGGTGTACAACCCGCAAAGTGGTGAGGTGGTCGCGCCGGACGGGTCACGCTACAGCGTGAAGGATTCAACCAATACAGGAGACGACGGATGGAAGGAGATGCTGGCGCCAGCCGGCTGAACCCGACGCACACCGCCGAGGCCGAAGAGATCGACGAGACCGACGAGACCGCTCAGGACGTCACCGAGGCACCGGCCGATTCGGCTCCCGAGTCTCCCGAAGCGCAGGAACCGTCTGAGGACCGACCGTCACGGCTGACCCGCGGCTGGTTCGTCGCGATGTTCGCGGTGCTGCTGGTGCTTGCTCTTGGAGTGGGGGCAGGCGGCTACTTGGCGCTGCGATCGCACGCCAACGCGAGGGCATCGGCGCGCGCCGAGCAGGAGGCGGTCAGCGCCGCCAAGGACTGCGTGTCGGCGACGAACGCGCCGGACCCGGCGACAATGGCGGCCAGCGTGCAGAAGATCATCGACTGCTCGACCGGAGACTTCGGTGCGTACGCCAAGATGATGGCGCCGATGATGGTCGAGGCGTACCAGGCGGCGAACGTCAAGGTCGAGGTGACGAACATGCGCGCCGCGGTCGAACGGCACAACGACGACGGCACCATCGACGTGCTGGTGGCATTCCGGTTCAAGGTGCCGTCCAATCCTGACGCCCAGAACCAGGAAACCGGCCTGCGGCTGCGTGCGCAGATGGCTCCTGAAGACGGCCGTTACAGAATCGCCAAGCTCGACCCGGTGATGACTTGACCGTGCTCGTCGCCGAGGAGACGCGCGCGCAGTCGGTCACCGAACAGATCGAAAGCCCGTCCGTCGCGTCGTGGTGGTCGCGCGCAGGCGCTTTTGCGCTCGACGTGCTGTTCCCTCTTGGCGTCGTCGCCGCGGTGGCCTTGGCGGTGACGACAGCACAGATGTACAGCTGGTCGTGGTGGGGGTCGATCGTGGCCGGCGGATTGGTTCTGGTGGCGATGCTGCTGAACCGTCTGGTGGTGCCGGCCGTCACCGGCTGGACGCTGGGCCGGGCATTGTTGGGCATCAGGGTGGTGCGCCGCGACGGTGACGCTGCTGGAATCGGCCGGCTGGTGGCGCGCGATGTGGCCCATCTCCTGGATACCGCCGCGCTGTTCGTCGGCTGGCTGTGGCCGCTGTGGGATTCGCGGAACCGCACGTTCGCAGACCTGCTGCTGCGCACCGAAGTCCGTCGCGTCGGTGCGCAGCCTCCGGTGCGCCGCGCCGTCGGGGCCGTGCTGACCGTCGGAGCGCTGCTGGCCGCGGCCGGCGCCGGGCTGACGTATCTCACGGTGTACCGGCACGACAAGGCCGTCGACACGGCTCGCAGCCAGATTGCCGATCAGGGCCCGCACATCGTCGAGCAGATCCTGACCTACAACGCCGGCTCGATGAAGGACGACTTCGCGCGCGCGCAGAACCTCGTGACTGACAGCTACCGCGACGAGTTGGTGAAGCAGCAGCACGTCGTCGAGAAGAACGCGGCCGCGAACAACGAATACTGGGCCGTGACCAGTTCTGTGCTTCCCGGCACCACACCGGACCACGCGACAATGCTGGTGTTCCTGCAGGGGCAGCGGCAAGCCCAGCAGCAAGAAGTCCGTTTCATCACCGCCACCGCAAAGGTGGCTTTCGAGAAATCGCGCGACGGCACCTGGCGCGTCTCGGAGCTGACCGTGTTGCCGCAGCCGGCATTGAACAGAGGTCCGCGATGAGTCCGCGGCGCAGGATCGAGCCGGGCGCAGAGCAGGTCGCTGTTGCTGTTGTCACCCGCGGCCGCCGGGACTGGCTCGGCTATGTCTTGGGGCTGGCGGGCTTGAGCGTGCTGGCATCGCTGGTGGTGGCGGCAGCGATCACGTTGGGCGGGCTGATGCTGTGGTCGCACGTATCCGACGAGAGGGCCAACGCGCGCGACGCCGACGCACTCGGCTATGTGGGTCACTTCATGACCGAGTACACCAGCCTGGATCCGTTCCACGCGAACGACTATGGGGACCGCATCCTCGCGGAGGCGACGGGCCAGTTCGCCAAGGAGTTCAAGGACAAGCAGAACGAGATCCTGATTCAGGTCGCCAGGGCCGAACCCACCAAGGGCACGGTCATCGAGGCCGGCATCGAGAAGTGGCACGACGACGGCAGCGTCAGCGTTTTGGTGGCGACGAAGATCGACACCACCGCCGGCGAGCCGAGGAAGCCGGTGGAAAGCGGCAACCGGTGGGTGGTCACGGCCGTCAAGGAAGGGCAGCAGTGGAAGATCAGCCAACTGACACAAGTGATCTGACCGACGCAGACGCCGGCGACCAGTCGGCGACCGAGGGTGACGAGCCGACCGCACGTCGGGTGCCGGTGGGCAAGCGCGGCGGCCGGCACAGATACTTCCGGCCGCGCACGGTCACACCGGCGGGCACTGCGGCCACCGCGGAATCGGCGGACGAGCCGGCATCCGTTGCGGAGGGCCCGCAGGCGGGTGACGTCGAACCGTCGGCACAGGAACCCGAGAGCACCGCGGTCGAGGAGCCGGCATCCGACGCGTATCCGCAGATTGCACCAGAAGCCAAGGGCCGCAGTTGGTTTCGCCGACGGAGGGCCGCATCGGATGCTGCACCGTCGGCTGACGTCGCGACCGAGGCCGCGGGTGAAGGAGAAGGCGACGACGAGCCCGTCGAGTTCATCGAGCGCAAGCCCGCCGGCCGGCGGATCACGATCGCCGTGGCCGTGGCCGCCGTGCTGTTCGTGATCGCCGGGGCGTTCGCCGGCTCGATGCTGCAGCCCTACCTCGCCGACCGTGCGGCGGCCGCGACCAAGATGACGATCGCGCGCACCGCCACCGATGCGATCACGACCTTGTTCACGTACACCCCCGACGACATGGATCAGCTGCCGGCGCGGTCGTCGAAGTACCTCGGCGGCGAGCTGAAAGACGCGTACGCCAAGCAGATCGACGCATTGGCCGCCACCAACAAGCAGAACCAGGTCAAGCGCAGCGCCGAAGTCGTCGGCACGGCAGTGGAGTCGGTGGACGGCAGCGATGCCACCGCAATGGTGTACGCCAACATCAGCTACACCAGCGCCAGCACCAAGGATGTGCCGAAGCTCTTCTTGGTGTCCTACCGGCTGAGCATGCAGCGCAAGGGATCTGACTGGGTGATCACCAAGATGCCGTGGATCACCTCGAAAGACCTGACCCGCCTGGCGCCCTGAGGCGGGGTGAGCGGCGAGTTCGTCAAACGCAATCCCGCTGCGCCGCATGGCTTTTTCGCGTGTGAAGCCGCCGCGCTGCGCTGGCTCGCAGCCGTCGACGGTGGGGTGCCGTGCGCGCAGGTGCTCGGTTACGACGACACCAGCCTGACGCTGCGCCGACTCGACACGACGGCACCCACCCGTGCGGCGGCCCGCGAATTCGGCGCCCGGCTCGCGGTCACCCACGACGCCGGTGCCGCCGCGTTCGGCGCCCCGCCTGACGGCTGGAGCGGGCCGGGCTTCTTCGGGCCGCTGACGCACCCGCTGCCGATGTCGTTGACACCGCATGACAGCTGGGGAGTCTTCTATGCGCATGAACGGCTGTCGCCGATGGCAGAGCTGGCCGCGCCGCGGTTGTCGGCCGCTGGCCGTGCCGCGGTCACCGACGTCGCAAAACGCTGCGGCGCGGGCGAATTCGACGACGGCGACCGCCCGGCGCGGCTGCACGGCGACCTGTGGAGCGGCAACGTGATGTGGACGTCGGGCGGCGCCGTTCTGATCGATCCCGCCGCGCACGGCGGCCATCGCGAAACCGACCTGGCCATGCTCGCGCTGTTCGGATGCCCGCATCTCGATGCCGTTCTGGACGGGTACCAGTCCGTGCGGCCCCTGGCTGCGGGTTGGCGTGAGCGCGTCGGACTGCATCAGCTGTATCCGCTTCTGGCGCACGTCGTGTTGTTCGGCGGCGCCTATTGCGCGCAGGCCGAAGCGGCGGCCAAAGACGCGCTCAGAGGTTGAACGCCAGCCAGCTCGGCAGCGCCCGCTCGTGGGAGTCGCACAGCACCTGCCTGGTGTCGCAGTTGCCTCTGGGGGATCCGGCCCCTGACCACATGCCGCCGGTGTCACGGCGCAGCACGATCGCCGACGATCCACCGCCGTCGAGCAGCACTGCGCTGTCGGCGCCCAGACCGCGGAACAGATCCTGCATGTTGTCGGGCGTGTAGCTGCCGCCCTGGAACACATAGACTTCGTCGCGAGTTCGGTTGTAGCCCAGGGCAGTTCGTGCCGCGCTCGGACCGCTGTCGCCCAGCTGTCCCGTGGCGCCGGGGGCCAGCAGGCCGATGCCGCTCACCGCGACGAACCGGGTGCCTGCGTCGAGCAGGCGCTGAATCTCCGGGGAGGCGGCGTCGTAGTCCCGGTCGTCCTTCGGCATCACGACGTACGGGGTGCCGCCCACCGGAAGGATCATGGTGGCCAGCGCCGTCCAGACCTCGTCGCCGCCGGACAGCGCCTGCTTGCCGGCGTACGCGACGGTGCCGGTGACCGCGGCGTTCGCGCGGCCGAGCCCGTTGGTGTTGTCGACGTACGCGCCCAGCGGCGAGCTGCAGTTGGTCTGCTTCCACGAGCCGCCTTTCTGGCCGCGCACGTCGAAGAAATTGGCGTTGACAGCGATGACCGGGCGGCCCAGCATTTGCCACGCCTGCAGAGGCGTATAGGTTTCCGACGCCTGCCACAGTCCTTCGTTGGTGCGCGCCCGCGGGTCGCGTTCACAGCGGGCCTGAAAACTCTGGTGCGTGTCGACGAGAAGCCGCGGGCTCAGGCGTGTCGAGGCGTTCTTGATGATCATCAGATGCCCGCCGTTGGCGAGCGTGTACTCCGAACCGGCGGCGTTGCGGAACGGGGCCGGGAAATCCCCGCCGAAGTTGTAGACGAGGTACGACCCTTTGGTGTTGGCGATCGCGGCCAGCAGCACCGAGCGGGCGTCGTCAGCGCGCGCAATGGGCGTCGCGGACAGCATCGTGCACAGCGTCGTCGCGGCGAATGCGGCCGCCAGGCGCAGCAGGATTGCTGTGGACATCGGCACGGGTCCATCCCAACAGCAACAGTTGCCACTTCAGTCACGAAACCGTCACGGTCTGGTCCCGGTGGCGCGACCGTGTGTCCGCGGGGTTAGAAGTGGCTCTTGGAAGGGAACACGTTGACGTCGGCGTCAACCCGACGCCCGGGCAAAGGAGCAACAGTGTTCGGATCGATAATCGGTGCCATCATCGTGGGAATCATCATCGGTGCACTGGCGCGGCTGATCATGCCGGGTAAGCAGAACATCGGCGTGCTGATGACGATCGTGCTCGGCATCATCGGCGGGCTGATCGGCTCGTGGGTCACCCATGCCGTCGGCTACTCCAACAGCAATGCAGGCTTCGAGTGGATTCCGTTCTTCGTCGGGATCATCGCGGCCATCGTGCTGATCGCGATCTACGTCGGAGTCACCGGTCGCGGCGCTCGAACACCCCGCGCGTAGTCAGTCAGCGACCCGGCGGCGCGACACGGTACACCGCGCCAGCGTCGTCGTCGGTGATGTACACCGCGCCGTCGGGTCCCACCACCGCGGCAACCGGACGGCCCCAACGCGAGCCGTCGCGCGCCTGAAATCCGCCGACCAAAGTCTGCTGCCGGCCCAAAGTGCCGTTCTGCCAAGCAAACCACGACACCTCCGGGGCGCGCGGTGACTGCCGATTCCACGACCCGTGCACACCGACCAGCGCGCCCGACGCGTACGGCGGCGGTAAGCCACCGTCGACGAAGGACAAGCCCAGCGGCGCTGCGTGCGCGCCGAGCGTCTGCTCGATGGCCGGTAGCCGCGCGCAATCCAGTTGTCTGCCATCGGGATTGGTCTGCACATCGCGCACCAGCGGCACCGGGCCGCCTTCGCCGTCCGGGTTGCAGAACGGCCAGCCGAGGTCGCGACCGGCACGCAGGCGCGCGAACGACTCCGGTGGGTGGTCGTCGACGTAGTCCTGAATCACCTTTCCGTACGACGGTCCGGGGCGCGGGTCGGCGACATTGTCACGATTGTTCACCGCGGTCCACACCGAGCCGTCCGGCGCGATCGCCAGCCCGGTGCCGTTGCGCACTCCACGCGAGAAGACCTCGAAGGGACCGCCCTGCGGCGGGATCCGGTTGATCGTGGCCCGCTCCGGGGTCGCCGAGCGGTCCTCGACGGAGACGTTGCCGGTAGAGCCGATCGAGAAGTACACGGCGCCATCTGGGCCCACCGCAACGCTTTTCAGCGTGTGCTCATAGGCGCCGTGCAGCTCGGGGCTGCTGATGTCGGGCAGTCCGGCGGCGACCACACGTCGACCAGCGGCCCGGCCGTCGGCATAGGTGTAGGCATCGATCTGGTTGCTCTCCGCGACATAAAGCGTCGAGCCGCGAAACGCGAGCCCGTGCGGTCCGGACAAGTCGTCGAGCAACACCTCCTGGTGCCCCGGTGTCAACTTGAGCACCTTGCGGTCGGCCGGCACGGACACCAGCAGCGCGCCGTCCGGCGTCCACGCGGCCAACCGCGCTTTGGGGACCCGGGCCCACAACGCCATCGTCCAGCCGGGCGGTACGAGCGCTTGGCGGGCGACATCGAACGGCGCTTGCGCCAGCTGCGGTGGAACCTGCACCGTCACCGGGACCAGACCCGCGGGGTTCTGCCCCGGCGCCGCGGGTGGCGTCGGCACCGTCGAACATCCGGCCGCGATTGCGGTGACCGCGATGGCTGCCGCGCTACGCCGCCAGGCCCGCATGCATCTCCCAGACCAGGATCTCCGCCGGTGCGGTCGCGGTGATCTGCTGGCCGTCCGACGCGGTGAGCCGGACGGCGTCACCTTCGTCCAGCGAGCCGGTTGCTTCCAGCGTCGCGGCACCTCGGGCCACGAACAGGTGCAGATAGGGCGCCTGGGGCAGCGTGACGGTGTCGCCGGGCTGCAGCCGCGCACCGTGCAGCGTGGCGTGGCGATTGTGGATCGCGACCGCAGCATCGGGGTTCTTGCCGGACGCGATGGGCACCAACCCGCCGGTGATGTCCACCTCGTGCTGTTGGTATTCCGGCTCGATGCCGGTCTCGTCGGGAACCACCCACATCTGCACGAAATGGACTGGCTCCGTTGCGGATCCGTTCTTCTCTGAGTGCAAAATCCCGGTGCCGGCCGACATCCGCTGCGCGAGGCCGGGCCGGATCACGCCCGCGTTTCCCGCCGAGTCGCGGTGTGCCAGCGACCCGCTGAGCACCCATGTGACGATCTCCATGTCGCGGTGCGGGTGGGTGTCAAACCCTGCGCCGGGTTTCACGATGTCGTCGTTGTTGACCAGCAGCAGGCCGTGATGGGTGTTGGCGGGATCGTAGTAGTCGCCGAACGAGAACGAGTGTCGCGAGGTCAGCCAGTCGGTCGTGGTGACGGCGCGGTCGGCCGCGCGGCGCACGTCTGGGCTCACGCTGCCCAGGGTAGAACGATCTCCGCCGGCGGCGCCGTGCCGTGGCTACAGGGAGTCGGGCAAGCCGAATTTCGCGAACAGCGTGGTGTCGAGGAACGCCACCACATGTGCCACCCTGTCGGCCGTGAAGTCGACGACATGCAGCTGAAACGCCACATGTTTGTCGCCCTCGCGCATGTACATCGCGGCGGCCGGCTGCCCGTTGGCGGTGACGGGAATCAGCCGCATGTCCCCGGGTTGCTCTGCGGGGCACTGCAGATGGATGAGTGAGCCGATGGCCTGCGGTCCGCGGTACCAGTTGACGAACGGCGGCATCTCCCACACCGCTTCGGCGGTGAACATTTCCACCAACGCGTCGATGTCGTACTTCTCGAACGCCGCGATGTAGCGCGCCAGCTGGTCCTGCGCCTCAGGTGAATCGGGGGCAGCCAGCGCATCGTCGGGGCCGACGGCCTCGAGCTGAGCGCGTGCCCGCTGCAGCAGACTGTTCACCGCCGCCGTCGACGTTCCGATCACCTCAGCCACCTCGGCGGCCCTCCACTGCAGCACGTCGCGCAGCACCAGCACGGCCCTCTGCCGCGGCGACAGGTGCTGCAGCGCGGCGACGAACGCCAGCCGCACCGACTCGCGGTTCTCCACGATCTCCGACGGGTCGGCGGGCAGCGGCTCCAGCCACGGCACCTCGCGGCGCTCGACGAGCTCGTCGGCCGGATCGGCGTCGGGTCCGCCCAGTCCGCTCGGCAGCGGCCGCCGCTGCCGTCCCTCCAGCGACGTCAGGCACGTGTTCGTCGCGATCCGGTACAGCCAGGTGCGCAGCGACGACTTGCCCTGGAAGCCCGAGTACGCCTTCCACGCGCGCAGGTAGGTCTCCTGCACCAGATCCTCCGCGTCGTGCAGGGATCCGGTCATCCGGTAGCAGTGCGCCAGCAGCTCACGCCGGTGTGGCTCCGCACGGACCAGGAACTCGTCGTCAGACTCGCGGGCGAGGACGCTCACGGCGCCGAGCTTACGCGCGCCACTACGCTCGCCCCATGCTCACCACCCGAACCGAGCGGTCCTTCGACGGCGTCGACGGGGTGCGGATCGTCTACGACGTGTGGACGCCGGAGACCAGTCCACGCGGCGTCGTGGTGCTCTCCCACGGATACGCCGAACACGCACGCCGCTACGACCACGTCGCCCGGCGTTTCGGCGATGCGGACCTGGTCACCTACGCGCTCGACCACCGCGGCCACGGCCGCTCCGGCGGCAAGCGGGTGTGGCTCAAAGACCTGTCGCACTACACCGAGGACTTCGCGAAGCTCGTCGCGATTGCGGCCTCGGACTATCCGGGCCTGCCGCGAGTGGTGGTCGGTCACAGCATGGGCGGCGGAATCGTCTTCGCGTACGGCGCCCAGTACCCGGACACCTACACCGCGATGGTGCTGTCGGGGCCGGCGGTCGCGGCGCATCTGGAAGCGCCCAAACCGCTGGCGGTCCTCGGCAAGGCGCTGGGCAGGCTCTTCCCGGGGCTGCCGATGCGCAAGCTTCCCGCTGACGCCGTGTCCCGCGACCCCCAGGTGGTGGCCGCCTACGAGTCCGACCCGCTGGTCTACCACGGCTGGCTGCCCGCCGGAATCACGCGCGCGCTGCTGGAGGTGGGCGAACATCAGCCGCAGCTGGCCGCCAAGGTGACTGCTCCGCTGCTGATCGTGCACGGTGAAGACGACCGGCTGATCAGCGTGGAAGGCAGCCGCATGCTGGTCGAGCATGTCGCCTCGCCGCAGGTGGTGCTCAAGGTCTACCCCGGCCTGTACCACGAGGTGTTCAACGAACCCGAGAAGGAGCTCGTGCTCGACGACGTGACCGCGTGGATCGAAACCTATTTGTGAAAGCGGTTGCGGCGCTTGGCTTTTCCTGGCTGATCGTGGCGCTGGTGTGGGTCGGCGGCTGCTCGTCGACGCACCGGGCGCCGGTCTGGGTGGACGACGAGGTGAGCTTCGGCGCCGAGGGCTTGACGATCTACGGCACCTATCGGCACCGCGCCGACGCGCCGCCTGGCCCGGCGGCGCTGCTGATCTCCGAGAGCGGCAACACCGACCGCAACGGCGACAACGCGGTCGCCGGAAAGATCGGCACGCAGCGCACCCTCGCCAGCCTGCTGTCCGATCGCGGCGTGGCCAGCCTGCGATACGACAAGCTGGGCACCGGCCGCACCGGCCTGGGGCCGTATGCGGGCCGCCCGGCCGACGTCGACAGCGCGGTGTACACCGCCGGCGCCAAGGCCGCGGTCCGCTTCTTGGCGGCTCAGCGGGACGTCGACCCGAACCGGATCGCGGTGTTCGGGCATGGCGAGGGCGCCGTCCACGCGATGATGCTGGCCTCCGACACCGGCCCGGGCGCACCGAAGATCCACGCGCTCGGGCTGTTTGCGCCGCTGGCCGGCCGCTACCTCGACCTGATCAGCGCGCGGGTGCGGGCCGACGTGGACGCCCAAGTGAAGGCCGGCCGCGCCACACCGCAGCAGGGCCAGGACGTGATCGCGGCGTGGACGGCGGCGGTCGCGTCGGCGCGAACCGACGGCACCGTGCCGGCGCAGCTGCCCAACGGGCTGAGCGCGATCCTCAACCCCGGCAACGTCAAGGCGGTGCTGGCGACCGACGCGATCGACCCGCTGGCACTGGCGGCGCGCGTCCCGTCAGGCACCGCCGTGCTGCTGACGTGCAGCGACTCCGACGCGCAGGCCCGCTGCGACGCGATGCGGCCGCTGGCCGGCGCGTTCGCGCACACCCGTCTGACGTTCGTCGAACTGCACGGCGTGAACCACGTGCTCAAGGACGACCCCACCGACAACATCACCGACTACGCCAACGGCCAGCCGCTGTCGGCGCAGGTGGTCGGCGCGCTGAACGCCTTTGTCGGATCGGTCGCTTAGCGTGGCCTCCATGACCGACGACAAGATGCTGGGGCGCATCGCGGCCCTGCTGCGCCAGGCCGAGGGCACCGACAATCCGCACGAAGCCGAGGCGTTCATGGCCGCGGCGCAACGGCTGGCCACCGCGACATCCATCGATCTGGCCGTCGCGCGCGCTCACGCGGCGGTGCGCACCAAAGCGCAGGCCCCTGTGCAGCGAACCATCACCATCGGGGCGGCCGGCACCAAGGGGCTACGCACCTACGTGCAGCTGTTCGCGGTCATCGCCGCCGCCAACGACGTGAAGGTCGACGTTGCCAGCAACTCCTCGTTCGTCTATGCGTACGGTTTTCCCGAGGACATCGACGCCAGCCATGCGCTGTACGCCAGCCTGGTGATGCAGATGGTGCGCGCGTCCGAGGCATACCTGGCAAGTGGTGCACACCGGCCGACGCCCACCATTACCGCAAGGCTGAACTTCCAGCTGGCGTTTGGCGCTCGCATCGGCCAGCGGCTGGCGCAGGCGCGGGAGGAGGCGACGCGCGAGGTGCGAAACAGCGCCTCGTCTCGGCCTGGCACCGCAATCGCGTTGCGCAACAAAGAGATCGAGCTGACGGACTTCTACGGCCGGGAGTCGAAGGCGCGCGGCACCTGGCAGGCTCATCGGGCGTCGGCCGGCTTCTCGTCGGCGGCCAGGCGAGCGGGCGACAGGGCGGCCCGACACGCCCGGCTCGGCGGCAGCACCGAATTGCCCAATGGGCGCACTCCGCTGCAGAGGCGATGACCCGAGACAGTCAGCGGGCCAAGGTCTATGCGGCCGAACAGTTCGTGCGCACGCTGTTCGACCGGGCCGACGAGCGGGGGTCGTGGTCGGTGGAGTTTTTCGGCGCCGCGCTGACCCTTCCGCCCGAAGCGCGGTTCGCGTCCGTGGAGTCGGTGCAGAGCTACGTGGACTCCGTTCTGAATCACCCTGCGGTGCAACGGCGTTGGCCGGATACACGTGCGGTGTCTGTGCGGCCCCGGCGCGGTGAGACCGCCGCGCACTATGAACACCGAGGTGCCGACGCGGTGATAGCAGTGCCTGCCCGCGACCGCTGGGCCTTGCGGGAACTCGTTGTGCTGCACGAGATCGCGCACCATCTATGCGACGTGACGCCGGCGCACGGGCCGCCGTTCGTCGGCGCGTTCTGTGAGCTGGCCGGCATCGTGATGGGGCCGGAGGTCGAACACGTCTTGCGCGTCGTGTACATGAAAGAAGGCGTGCGCGGCTAGCGTGACACCGTGAGTGAGCCCGATCCGGCGGACGTGGACGCGATGTTCGACCGATTGCTGATCGGCGCCGACCCCGTGCTCGACGCCACCCGGGCGGCCACCGCGGCCGTCGGCATCGCTTCGGCGCGAGCGTGCACAGTTGCGCACTGGTTCGCGGCGTGTCGGTGTACAGACACGCGCGCTCGCGGGAAAAGGCCGGGCTAGGTGCAGACGGCGCCGTGGGCTGCCGAGCCAACCAGCTTGACGTACTTGGCCAGCACACCCGTGGTGTAGCGAGGCGGCAGCGGCGTGAAACCCTGCTGGCGAGAAGCGAATTCGTCGGGGTCGACGAGCACGTCGAGCGTGGCGTTGGGCACGTCGAGGCGAATCCGGTCGCCGTCGCGCACGAACGCGATCGGGCCGGCGTCGACGGCCTCGGGGGCGATGTGCCCGACGCACAGGCCAGTGGTGCCGCCGGAGAAGCGGCCGTCGGTGATCAGCAGCACGTCCTTGCCCAGCCCGGCACCCTTGATGGCCCCGGTGATCGCGAGCATCTCACGCATGCCCGGGCCGCCCTTCGGGCCTTCGTAGCGGATCACCACGACGTCGCCGGCCTGGATCGTGCCGTCCTCCAAAGCGTCCAGCGCCGCGCGCTCACGCTCGAAAACCCTTGCGGTGCCTTCGAACACGTCGGAGTCGAACCCGGCCGACTTGACCACCGCACCGTCGGGGGCGAGCGAGCCGTGCAGGATCGTGATGCCGCCGGTCGGATGGATTGGGTTGTCGAGGGCGCGCAGCACCTTGCCGTCGGGGTCGGGTGGGTCGATGTGGCGCAGGTTCTCCGCCAGGGTCTGGCCGGTGACGGTGAGGCAATCGCCGTGCAGCAGCCCGGCATCCAACAACGCCTTCATCACCACGGGCACTCCGCCGATCCGGTCGACGTCGAACATCACGTGCCGGCCGAACGGTTTCACGTCGGCCAAATGCGGCACCTTGGCGCCGATGCGGGTGAAGTCGTCCAGCGTCAGCTTCACGTTGGCCTCGAAGGCGATCGCGAGCAGATGCAGCACGGCGTTGGTGGATCCGCCGAACGCCATCACCACGGCGATCGCGTTCTCGAACGCCTCTTTGGTGAGGATGTCGCGGGCGGTGATGCCTCGGCGCAGCAGCTCGACGACGGCTTGGCCGCTGCGGCGGGCGAACCCGTCGCGGCGACGGTCGGTGGCCGGCGGGGCGGCGCTGCCGGGCAGCGACATGCCCAGCGCCTCGGCCGCACTGGCCATGGTGTTCGCGGTGAACATGCCGCCGCAGGCCCCTTCGCCGGGGCAGATGGCGCGCTCGATCGCGTCGACGTCTTCGCGCGACATGAGTCCGCGGGCGCATGCGCCGACGGCCTCGAACGCGTCGATGATCGTGACGTCGCGCTCGGTGCCGTCGGACAATTTTGCGCGGCCCGGCAGGATCGAGCCGGCGTAGAGGAACACCGATGCCAGGTCGAGGCGGGCGGCGGCCATCAGCATGCCGGGCAGGGACTTGTCGCACCCGGCCAGCAGCACCGAGCCGTCGAGCCGCTCGGCCTGCATCACGGTCTCGACGCTGTCGGCGATCACCTCACGGCTCACCAGCGAGAAGTGCATGCCTTCGTGGCCCATCGAGATGCCGTCGGACACGGAGATGGTGCCGAACTCCATCGGGTAGCCGCCGGCCGCGAACACTCCGTCCTTGGCTGCCTTGGCGAGCCGGTCCAGCGACAGGTTGCACGGGGTGATCTCGTTCCACGACGACGCGACACCGATCTGCGGTTTGGCGAAGTCGTCGTCGTCCATGCCGACTGCCCGCAGCATGCCGCGGGCGGCGGCCTTCTCCAACCCGTCGGTGACGTCGCGGCTGCGGGGCTTGATGTCCGGCATGGGTTCAAGTATGCCTTCGGCGACGCGCACGTCAGCCGCAGCCCATACCCCTCGGGGGTACTGGCTACAGTGGGAACATGAGGTTGATCACGGCGCTGTGGCTGGGGTTGCTGACGCTCGGCCTCGTCACGGGCTGCGGCGGGAACCAGCACACCGCTCACACCACCTCGCAGACGTCCGCCGAGCAGGACCACAACGCCAACGACCTCACGTTCGCGCGCGAGATGATCGCCCACCACGAGCAGGCGCTGGTGATGACGCAGATGGTGCCCACCAACACCACCAACCAGCAGCTCATCGAGCTGGCCAACCGGATCACCACCAGCCAGCTACCGGAAATCCAGGCGTTCCGGGCCTGGCTGATGCAGTGGGACGCCCCCGGTGACAGCGCCTCGGCCCATGACAGCCACAGCGCGCCGATGCCCGGCATGGTCGCCGCGGACACGATCGAGAAATTGAAGGCCGCCCGGGGCGCCGACTTCGACCGGCTCTGGCTGACGTCGATGATCGACCACCACCGCGGCGCGATCGCCATGGCCCAAGACGAGATCGCGCACGGGAAGAACCCGGACGTCATCTATCTGGCTCGGTCGATCGTCACCGCGCAGCAGGCCGAGATCGACCAGATGAAGCAGATGCTGGGAGGGTGAATGGCTGCTGCACAAGGGTATTCGGAGCGCAAGGACGACTACGCCAAACGGCTGCGCCGGATCGAGGGCCAGGTCCGCGGCATCGCGAAGATGATCGACGACGACAAGTACTGCATCGACGTGCTCACGCAGATCAGCGCGGTCAACAGTGCCCTGCAGGCCGTCGCCCTGGCTCTGCTGGACGAACACCTCAGCCACTGCGTCAGCAATGCGGTCGCGGCCGGCGGGGACGAGGCCGACGCGAAACTGGCCGAAGCGTCGGCGGCGATAGCCAGGCTGGTGCGGTCCTGAGCTCGCGGGTGTAACGAATTCCCAGCTCACACGGATGGCCTAGATAGCTGTCGAGCGACGGGGGACCGGCGTGTGGTCCGGACGGCCCCGCCCGCTGTGCCACACTGGGGGCACCTGAAGGTCTGGAGGGTTGATGAGTAGACGAGCCGGAGCCGCAGGGCGCTGGGCGTCGTGGCCGGGCGTGAAGAAGACCTTGACCTCGGTGTTTTGCGTAGCCGGTGTGGCTGGCGCGGTGCTCGTCGCGACGCCGTCGGCGCTGGCCGACCCGGATCCGAATCTGCCTCCGTCTCCGCAACCCGTGGACGCCGCCCCCGTCGACCCGGGGCCTCCGCCGGCCGATCCCCCCGCAGCAGCACCGCCGGCAGCGCCGCCGGCCGATCCGCTGGCAGCGCCCGCGCCACCCCCGGGCGAGTCGGCCACCCCGCCGCCGGTCGACCCGCTCGCGCCACCCGCCGCGATCCCCGAAGGCACGCCCGCCGGCCAGAATCCGACGCCGTTCACCGGTACCCCGCCGTTCCGGCCGCCGACGTTCAACCCCGTTAACGGCGCGATGGTGGGCGTGGCCAAGCCGATCATCATCAACTTCGCGGTGCCGATCGCCGACCGCCCGATGGCCGAGCAGGCGATCCACATCTCGTCGAACCCGCCTGTGCCCGGCCGGTTCTACTGGATGAACGACAGCCAGGTGCGCTGGCGGCCGTTGAAGTTCTGGCCCGCGCGCGCGACCGTGAACATCGACGCGGCGGGGACCAAGTCGAGCTTCCGCACCGGTGACGAGCTGGTGGCGACGGCCGACAATGCCACCCACCAAATGACCATCACCCGCAACGGCAAGGTCGAGAAGACCATGCCGATCTCGATGGGCATGCCCGGTCACGACACTCCGAACGGCACCTACTACGTGCTCGAGAAGTTCCCCGACATCGTGATGGACTCGGCCACCTACGGCGTGCCCAACACCTCGCCGCAGGGCTACAAAGTGCACGTGCAGCTCGCGGTGCGCTTCGACAACAGCGGCAACTTCGTGCACAGCGCGCCGTGGTCAGTGAGCGATCAGGGCAAGCGCAACGTCAGCCACGGCTGCATCAACATCAGCCCGGACAACGCGAAGTGGTTCTACGACAACTTCGGCAGCGGCGACCCGATCGTCGTCAAGAACTCTGTGGGCACCCAGAAGCCCGACGGGGCCAACGACTGGCAGCTGTTCTAGACGCACGCCGACGTGCTAGTTCCAGATGTGCACCCGCTGCTCGGGCTCGAGGTACAGCGCGTCGGACTCGCTGACGTCGAACGCGTCGTAGAAGGCGTCGATGTTGCGCACCACGCCGTTGCACCGGAACTCCGGCGGACTGTGCGGGTCGATCGCCAGCCGGCGGATGGCCTCGGCGTCACGTGACTTGGTGCGCCACACCTGCGCCCACCCGAAGAACACGCGCTGCACACCTGTCAGCCCGTCGATCACCGGCGGCTGCGCGCCGTCCAGCGACAGCTGGTAAGCCAGCAACGCGATCGACAGCCCACCGAGGTCGCCGATGTTCTCGCCGACGGTGAACGCGCCGTTGACGTGATGTCCGGTGCTGCTCAGCTGGCGCGGCGTGTAGGCGTCGTACTGCTCGATCAAAACCTTTGTGCGGGCGCTGAATTCAGCGCGGTCATCGTCGGTCCACCAGTCGACGAGGTTGCCGTCGCCGTCGTACTTGGAGCCCTGGTCGTCGAACCCGTGCCCGATCTCGTGGCCGATCACCGCGCCGATGCCTCCGTAGTTGGCGGCGTCGTCAGCGTTGGCGTCGAAGAACGGCGGCTGCAGAATTGCTGCGGGAAACACGATTTCGTTCATGCCGGGGTTGTAGTAGGCGTTGACGGTCTGCGGCGTCATGAACCATTCGTCGCGGTCCACGGGCGAGCCCAGCTTGGCCAGCTCGCGGTCGTAGTTCACCGTGTAGCCGCGACGGAAGTTGCCGTACAGATCCGAGCGGTCCACGCGCAGCGCCGAGTAGTCCCGCCACTTGTTCGGATAGCCGATCTTCGGGGTGAACTTCTGTAGTTTCGCCAGCGCGCGCTGACGAGTCGGCGGCGTCATCCACTCCAGCGACTCGATGCTCACCCGGTATGCCCTGCGCAGGTTGTCCACCAGAACGTCCATGCGCGCCTTGGCTTCCGGCGGGAAGTGCCGTTCGACGTAGAGCCGGCCGACGGCATCGCCCATCAGGCTCTCGACCAGCGACACGCCGCGCTTCCACCGGTCGCGGATCTGCTCGGTGCCGCTCAAGGTGCGCCCGTAAAACGCGAAGTCCTCGGCGACGAGCTCGTCGGTGAGCAGGAACGCACGAGCATGGATCAGCCGCCAGCGCAGCCACGCCCGCCAATCGTCGATGTTCTCGCCCGCCCACAGCGCCGCAAACGCCGTGAGGTAATCAGGTTGGCGCACAACGAGTTCCGCGGCCGCCTCAGGTGTGGTGCCCAGAGCGCGCACCCAGCCGGCCCAGTCGAAGCCAGGCGCTTCGTCGGGCAGATCGGAGAACGCGCGCAGGTTGTAGGTCAGGTCGGCGTCGCGGCGCTTGACCACGTCCCAATGTGCAGCTGCCAGTTTGGATTCCAGCGCCACGATCCGCGCGGCGGTGTCGGCGTGATCGTCGGCGCTACCGCCATACACCAGCGCGAACATCGCGGCGATGTGCCGCGGGTAGGCGGCCAGGATCTGCGCGTGCTGCTCGTCGCGGTAGTAGGACTCGTCGGGCAGACCCAGCCCGGACTGGCTGACGTGCAGCAGGTAGCGCGTCGAGTCCTTGGAGTCGGTGTCGACGTACACCCCGGCGCCGCCGCCCACGCCGGTGCGCTGCAGCCGCCCGACCAGCGCCGCCAGCGCCGCGGGATCGCCGGCCTCGTCGATGAGCGCCAGCTCGTCACGCAGCGGCGCCAACCCGACCCGGGCCACGGTGCCCTCGTCCATGAAGCTGGCGTACAGATCTCCGATCCGCTGCTCGTCGGTGTCCGGCCGGGGGTCCGAGGCCGCGGCTTGGGTGATGATGTCGCGCACCTGTTCCTCGGCCCGGTCGAACAACTCGCGGAACGCGCCGTCGGTGGCGCGGTCGGCGGGAATCTCGTAGTCGGCCAGCCAGCGTCCGTTGACATGGCCGAACAGGTCGTCTTGCGGGCGAGTCGCCGAATCCACGTACGAAAGATCAATACCGGAGTTCACCGGACCATCCTTCCAGACGACTGAAGTACCCTCGCCTTCGTGCCAGAGGAGTCCGACGCTTCCGAGAACCCTCCCGAGAAGGCACCGGACCCGCTCGGCCGTGCCCCGGTGTTCAGCCCGTTGGGCCTCGCATCGGCCGGGCTCGGCGTGCTCTGCGTCGCCGCGATCATGCTGACGTCGCTGATCTGGTCGAACCATCGCGACGACGAAGGCGAACTCGCGTACAAGGCCAGGGTCATGCAGGTGGCCGCCTCGTGGGCGGGCGTGCTGATCAACATGAACAAAGACAACATCGACGCCAGCCTGCAGAAACTGCACGACGGGACCGTCGGGGAGCTCAACACCGAATTCGACAAGGCCATCCAGCCCTACACCAACCTGGTGAAGACGCTGCAGTCCAAGACCACCGGACAGATCAACTCCGCGTCGATCGAGGCGTTCTACCACGACCTGGACCGCCAGCCCGGCACCCCGCCCCGCTCCGAACCGCTGCCGACGGATGTGGCGTCGCGCACCGACACCGTGCTGATCGTCGCCACCTCGGTCAGTGAGAACGCCGGCGCCAAGCCGCAGACCGTGCACTGGAACCTTCGGGTGGGCGTGTCGAACGTCGACGGCCAGCTCCTGGTCTCGCACCTGGAGCTGCTGCGATGAGAAACGCCTGGCGCGTGCTCGCGTTCGACATCGCGGCTCCGCTGGCGGCCATCGCGGCGCTGCTGATGATCGGCTACGCGTTGGACTGGCGGGTCTGGTGGGTGGCGGTGTGCGCGGTGCTGTGCACGCTGATCGTCGAAGCCATGATCGTCGACTTCGTCCTGTTCCGGCGCGACCGGGTGACGCTGGGCACCGACGACGACGGGCCCGGTCTGCGTTTGGCGGTGGCAGCGCTGACGACCGCGGCGCTGGTGGCCGCGATGCTGGTGACCTACTCGCAGTGGACCCGGCCCGACCGTGACCTGGCCGCCGGCATGGACCAGGCGGCACGGCTGGGGTCGAAGTTCGCCGAGGCGGTGATGACGTTCTCGCCGCAGGATCCGATGGGATCGGTCAACAGGGCCGCCGACCTGATGGAGCCGGACCGGGCGACACGGTTCCGTGACGCGTCAGCCAAGACGGTCGCCGACGAGGCGGCGAAGAAGGTGACGACGCAAGCGCAGACGATTTCCGCGGGTGTGGAGGCGATCAGCTCCGACGACGCCAGCGTCGCAGTGGTGATGCGTGCGACCCGCAGCGTTCCGAACCAGCCCGCCGACAAGGCGGTGATCGCACTGCGAATCACGTTGTCGCACAGCGATGATCAGTGGCGTGTGCTGGATTTCACGCCGATCAACCCCGCCCCGGCCGGCCCGGGCGGATGAGCCGCGCGTGGTCCACCTTCAGGCAGCGGTCCATGACCACCCGCATGCCGGCGGCCTCCGCGTCGCGGGCCAGCTGCTCGTCCCACAGCCCCTGCTGCAGCCAGATGCTCTTGGCGCCCACCGCGATCGCCGCGTCGAGCACCCCGCGTAGCTGATCCGGACGGCGGAACACGTCGACCATGTCCGGCACCACCGGCAGCGCCGCCAGATCCGGGTACACCTGCTGCCCGTCGAGCTCGTCGATGGTGGGGTTCACCGGATAGAGCTGGTAATCGGTGGCCGACCTCAGGTAGCGGTACACCCCGTTGCTGGGACGCAACGGATCGGGCGACACCCCGACCACGGCGATCGAGCGGGTGTCTTGCAGAAGCTGGCGCAGTGCGTCGTCGTCGGGCTCAGTC
Source organism: Mycobacterium sp. NGS39 (assembly GCF_059812765.1). Taxonomy (NCBI): domain Bacteria; kingdom Bacillati; phylum Actinomycetota; class Actinomycetes; order Mycobacteriales; family Mycobacteriaceae; genus Mycobacterium; species Mycobacterium sp. NGS39. The sequence goes on from NZ_JCALDH010000001.1 coordinate 168,708, forward strand.
CACATTCGGACATCGTATGGGCGGACCCGACGGAATCACTGCGGGTGGGTGGGCCGGTGAGTTCTCATCTTCGCGAACCGGTCGGCCAGCCGGCGCATCCGGACCATCTGCGACGCCGACGGGCTGACGTCGCCGGCGAGGTATGCGGCAAGGTCGTCGCCGCTGACACCGATGCGGGACGCGAACTCGCGGGCCGAAAGCCCGGAGCGGTCGATCAACGCCCGGATCTGGCGGGCCACCTCTGCGCGTTCGTCGGCCTCCAGCTGCGCCCGGCTGCGGGCCAGCACCTCGGCGAGCGCGTTGTTGATGCCGTATGACGACGTCGTTTCGAGCACCTCCTCGACCTGCCGGGCGGTCCGGCCGAACGGGTCTCGTTTGAGCGCGACCACGATGCGCTGCCAGATCGCCAGATCGCCGCTTTCCACCGCGGTCCGGATCGCCGCGGTGGGCCAGAACTCGACGGGCTTGCTCTGGTAGGCGGCCAGCGGCGACGCCTGCGCGGCTGCCGGCAGGCGGATGGTGGTCGCCGCGTCGTCATGCGCCTCGTCATGCGCATCCAGGGCCAACGTCACCTCGCCTCCTCCAGCATCGCCACCGCCACCGACAGGCATCGCTTCTTGACTTCCGCCCAGTCCACGTCGGGATCCAGCTCGTCGTCCGCCGGCCGGGGGTCGGCCAGCCGGCGCACCAATTGCGTGGCAACCCATTGCTTCCTGGGTTGTGGCCCACAGTAGTACTTATCCATCCCGGCCAGCACTGATGCAGCCGTCGCGGTGTCGATGGCGTCCACCAATTCGGCAAACTCCGCATAGTCCCGGCGGCTGTTGCGGCACATCAGCAGAAAACCCTTCATGCGCAGCGTCTCGGCGCCCGTAGGAATCTGCAGCCGATCGCCCGTCGGCAACTGGACGTTCGTGGTCTCGACAGGACTGCGCCGCGCGACGGGCGGGGCCTCGGTGTGGGCGTCGACCTCCAGCGCGTCCAGCGCCACCGACAATCTGCCCCGCCACATCGTGACCGGATGCACGCCGCGGCCGGCCCAGGGCATGCGTTTGCGGCTGCCGCGGTGCCGCAGCGACAACGGCACTGAACCGTTTCGCCGCTGCCCGCCGTGGCCGGCGTCCGCTGCGGGCTGGTCGGGCGCCTCGTCGCGGCGGCCGCAACCGCTGAACGCCAACGGATCGGCCACACAGACGACGTCGGGTGCGAGGTCTTTGAACTTGGCCGCGGACTTGACCACCATCCGCATTTCCGCGTTGGGCACCCCGAGCGCGGAGATGTCGTCGGGAATGACGACGACGTCGCCGATGTCGACCTTGGGCAGCGGCCGCTCGAAGTCCACCGACGGCAGGATCCGCGCCAGCCAGGCCGGCAGCCACCAGTTCCACTGGGCGAACATCGCCATCAGCGCCGGCACCAGCACCAGCCGCACCACCGTCGCGTCGACCGCGATCGCCACCGCGCACGCCACCCCGAGCTCGGCTACCAGCGGCATGCCCGCGAACGCGAACCCGATGTAGACCGCGATCATGATCAGCGCCGCACTGGTGATGGTCCGGGCGCTGGTGCTCACCCCCCATGCGACGGCGTCGCGGGTGTTGTTGGTCTGCAGGAAGCGTTCCCGGATACGGGTCAGCAAGAAGATCTCGTAGTCCATCGACAAGCCGAAGGTGATCGCCAGCACCAGTGGCGGGACCGAGCTGTCGAGCGACGAAATGGGTTGGAAGCCAAGGTCTTTGAGCCAACCCCACTGGAACACCATCACGATGCTGCCGTAAGCGGCCGCGACCGAGAGCACGGTCATCAGCACGCCCTTGAACGCCAAGAACACAGACCGGATCGAGATCAGCAGCATCACGAACGCGATCGTCGAGACGAACAGGAACACCCACGGCTGGGTCGTCTCCACGCGGTCGTCGAAGTCCTTGATCAGTGCGGTGGGTCCGCCGACGTCGATCCGCGCGTCGGCAGCACCGGGCACCTCCGGAAGCCGATCACGCATCCAGTCGACGGTCTCGCGGGCGGACATGTCCTCCGGATCCACTGCCAGCACGGCCGACAGCAGCGCGCTGCGGTTGTCGTCGGCGAACACCGGCGGCTGCACAGTGACGATGTTCGGCGCCTCGCGCATCCGCAGGCCGACCGCGTCGACGGCCTGCCGGTGCTCGGGGCTGGTGGCCGCGCCATCGGGGAACGTCACCAGCACGCGGATCGGGCCGAGCGCCCCGGGTCCGAGCGCGGCCGCGGCCGCGTTGACGCCGCCGCGGATCTCGTGTTCGGGCGAGAACTGGCGCTGCATACTGTTGGACAAGGTCATCGACAACGCCGGAGCGGCCAGGGTCAGCAACACCACCGCCGCGGCCAGTGCCGACGCCCAGGGCCGGCGCATGACGAAGCCCACCCAGCGCGACCAGAACGGCGATTGGGTGGACTCCGGGCGCCGCGACCAGTGCAGCAGCCAGGACCGCCTGGCGGCAGCCCTGCCGAACGTCGCCAGCACCGCCGGAATCAGGGTCGTGGACGTCAGCACCGCGACCGCGACCGTCAGCACCGCGCCGGTGGCCATCGACCGCAGCACCGGGGTATTGATCAGATAGATGCCGGTAACCGACGCGATCACCGTCAACCCCGACAACACCACGGCAAGGCCCGAGGTGGCCATCGCGGCGTCGGTGGCCTGCTTCGCGTCGCGGCCGGCGCGCAGTTCTTCGCGGTAGCGCATCAGGATGAACAGCGAATAGTCCACGGCCAGCGCGATGCCGAACATCGAGACCGTCGGCGTGACGAACACCGACATCGTGGTGAACATCGACAGCAGATAGATCAGCCCCATGCTGACGGCCACCGTGACGATGCCAAGGATCAGCGGCATGGCCGCCGCCGCCAGCGACCCGAACACCGCAAGGAGCACCACCAGGATGATCGGCAGGTTCCACCGCTCGGCCTCGGCGATGTCGTGTTTGGTGTTGGCCTGCGCGGCAGCGCCGAGCGCGCCCTGGCCGATCACGAACAATTCGACTCTGCCGTTGTCCAGTTGACCGGGTTTGTCGCCGTGGACGCCGACTTTGCTGCGCAGCTGCTTGGCGACGTCGACGGCGCCGGAGTTGTCGAAGCCCAGCTTGAGCGAGACCACATAGGGCCGGTCGGGCCGCGGCGGCGGCTGCGCGGGGTTGGGCACCACCGTCACGCTGGGCACTTCGGCGGCCTTCTGCTCCAGCAGAGCCACAGCAGCCTTCATGTCCTCGGCGGTGGCACCGGGACGCGGGGCGGCGACCAGCGCAAGCGGCGACGCGCCCTGGTCGGGGAAGTGGTTCTCCAGGTCGCGCTGCACCCGCAGCGACTGCGAGCCGGCGACCTCGAACCCGCCGCCGGTGAGGTTGCTGGACTGCTGCAACGCGATCAGCACGGCGGGAATCAGGACGAGCAGCCACGTGGTGAACACCGCCCAGCGGTAGCGGCGCAGGTTGCTGCTCAAGCGCATCATGAACTGCTGGATGGCTCTCCCCGCTTTCTCCCGTGGTGGCGAGCCTACAACAGGATGCTGTACGGCGGCTGCGACTCTGACCTGCGGGGAGACCGCCATGACATGGACGTTTGTCCTTCGATTGGCGGCCAGCCCACCGCAGGTGGCACCATGTGGATCGGTCGTTTGCTGGCAGCGGTCATCGACGCGGCGTCGCAGCGATGCCCATTGCCGCCGAAAAGTCCGCACACTGTGAGGAGCTGTCCATGAACCCGGCCTCCCCGACCGTGCGCCGTGCCCTTGCCGGCGTCTTCGCGGCCTGCCTCAGCGGTGGCGTCGTGGCGGCGGCGAGCACGGTTCCGTCGGCCACTGCCGCCAACGATCCGTGCGCGGCGAGCGAAATCGCGCGGACCATCGGGTCGGTGGCGACGAACACCGGCAACTATCTGGACGCGCATCCGGCCACCAACACCGCGCTGAGTGCTGCTTCGCAGCAGCAGGGGCCGCAGGCGGTCGCCGCGGTCAAAACGTACATGGACGCCAACCCGCAGGTCAGCAAGGATCTGCAGGCGCTTCAACAACCGCTGCAGGCGCTGGCCGGCAAATGCCGGCTGCCGATCTCGTTCCCGCAGCTGCTGCAATTCATGCAGGCGGCGCAGAACGGGGCCGGCGTGCCGGCGGGCGCGCCGAGCGCGCCCGGGCCGCTACCGGGACCGGCAGCCACGGCACCGGTATCGCCGGTGAGCGCACCGAGCAGCGGCGCCACCAGCCCGAGTAGTCACTGATCGCGGGCTTTCTTCGTCGGCTTGGCGGCAAGCCAAGAAAGTGGACGTCGATTCTGCTTAGCTTGACTATGTCGATGACCATCAATGGTTACCGTTCACTTGCCACGTGACTGAAGGAGCTATATGATGACGCTCTCCGGTTGTGCCGCGCGCCGCGCGGTTGCAGGACTGATGGGTGCCGGTGCCATCACCAGCGCAGTGCTGCTGGCCGCCGCCCCGACCGCGCTGGCCGACCCACCGCCGGGCTGCACCGCGGCTGACCTCGCTGGTGTGGCGTCGGGCGTTGCGGCGTCCACGTCGGCCTATCTGTTCACCCATCCGGACGTCAACGCATTCTTCACCGGTCTCAAAGGTCAGCCCAAGAGCGAGATCCGTGACGACGTGCAGAAATACCTCGACGCCAACCCGACCGTGCGGGCCGACCTGCAAGGCATCCGCCAACCGCTCGTCGACCTGAAGAACCGCTGCCAGTAGCCGGTGCGGCCCGAGCTGGGAACCAATCTCCCCGGCGGCGGTCATCCGTCCGCGCGTAACGGCGGCACGGGCCCCCTGGTGTTGATGGTCGACGACGACCCCGATGTGCGGACCTCGGTGGCGCGCGGATTGCGGCATTGGGGCTTCGACGTCCGGGTCGCCGCGACCGGCAAAGAGGCGTTGCGCCTGCTGTCCAGTGAGACCCACGACGCGTTGGTGCTCGACGTGCAGATGCCCGAGTTGGACGGCGTCGCGGTGGTGACCGCACTGCGGGCGCTCGGCAACGACATCCCGATCTGCGTGCTGTCGGCTCGCGACACCGTCAACGACCGGATTCTCGGGCTGGAGGCCGGCGCCGACGACTACCTGACCAAGCCGTTCGACCTGGGCGAGCTGGTGGCGCGGCTGCATGCGCTGCTGCGACGCTCGTCGCACTCGGCTCAACGTAGCGAGGACGAGCGCTCCGATGCGATCACGGTCGGCCCGTTGACCATCGACACCGCACGCCGGCTGGTGTTCGTCGACGGCGAGCGAGTGGAGCTGACCAAGCGGGAGTTCGACCTGCTCGCAGTGCTCGCCGAGAACGCCGGGGTGGTGCTCACCCGTCAGCGGCTGCTCGAACTGGTCTGGGGGTACGACTTCGACGTCGACACCAACGTCGCCGACGTGTTCATCAGCTATCTGCGGCGCAAGCTCGAGCGCGAGGGGGTGCCGCGGGTGATCCACACAGTGCGTGGGATTGGATACGTGCTACGGACGGAGCCGTGAGGCGACCAAAGGATCGCGAGCCGTGAGGCGACCAAAGGATCGCGAGCCGTGAGGCGAATTCGGCTGCGGTCGGTGTCGCTGCGCACCCGGGTGGCCATCGCCGCCGCGCTGGCGGCGGCTGCGGTGGTCGCGTTGTTCGCGATCGTGACGTCGGTGCTGTTGGTGAACAACGATGCGGCCCAGCTGGACCGGCGGCTCGACGCGATCATCGAGACCAGCATCGAGCCGAACCGCAACACCGCCGAACCGCGCGCGATCCTGCAGACGATCCGGTCGAAGAGCACCCAGGATGTGTTGTACCGCAACGGTTTTCAGCTGCCGCCGCTACCGGTGGGCACCACGACGGTCAGCGTGAACGGGGTGAACTACCGGGTGCGCACCGTCGAGCAGTCGCGCCCGGACGGCGACGTGCTGGTGTCCATCGGCATCCGCGTGGACAGCATCCTCCTCGATCGCACGCGAATTCCGTTGTACCTGTTGATAGGTGGTGCCGCGGTGCTGGTGGCGGCCGGGCTGGGCTGGCTTTTCGCCGGGCCTGCGGTGGGCCCGCTGCGGCGGCTGACCGAACACACCCGCAGGCTGGGCAAGGGGAGTGACACGCTGCCGCCGGTGCGGGGCATCCGAGAGGCCGAAGATCTTTCGGATGCGATGACGGACATGCTGCAGCGGCTCGCCGCCGCGCAGGAGTCGACCACCAATTCGCTGCAAACAGCGCAGGACTTCGCCGCCAACGCAGCCCATGAACTGCGTACTCCGCTGACCGCGATGCGCGCCGACCTCGACACACTGCGCATCCACGACCTGCCTGCCGAAGAGCGTGAGGAGGTGGTGGCCGACCTGTCGCGAGCGCAGCGCAGGGTCGAGGCCATCATCACCGCCCTGGGTCAGTTGGCGTCCGGGCAGCTGGCCCGCGCCGAAGACCGCGAAACCATCGATGTCGCAGACCTTTTGGAGCGGGTGGCCCGTGACAACATGCGACAGTCGCCGCCGGTGCAGATCGAGGTGCGCGCCGACGACGCGGGCGCGATCGTCGGCTGGCCGAGCGGGCTGCGGCTCGCGGTGGACAACCTCGTGCGCAATGCGATCACGCATGGCGAAGCCAGCCGCGTGGTGCTGACCGCGCTCCGGCACGGCGAGCGACTCGACATCGTGGTCGACGACAACGGGCGCGGGCTGCCCGCCGAGGAACACCGCGCGGTGCTGGGCCGGTTCACCCGGGGCAGCACGGCGGCAGGGGGTGGCTCCGGTCTGGGGCTCGCGCTGGTCGCGCAGCAGGCCGCGCTGCACGGCGGCAGCATCGAATTGTGCGACGGACCGCTCGGCGGGTTACGCGCGACGCTGACGGTCGCTACCGCGGGCGGGCCGAGATCCGACGGGCACTCGCAAGGCCCCGCCAGCCCAGCAGCAGGACGCCGGTCACCAGGGAAGCGACGATCACGAAACTGAGTGCCACACTTGCGGAGTTGGCTTTGCGCAACAGCATTCCCACCGCGACCGTGCAAACCCAGACGGTCACGCCCGTGGGCACGATGGCCCGCGGAGCCCGCCAGCCGCGGCTGACCAGCCAGCCCACCGCCGCCCCGGCGAGAAACGGCCATGCCGTCTCGGCGACGCCGGTCACGGTCACGCCCTCGGCATGGCTTCGCCGGCCGACCGCGCAGAACACCAGCACGCACGCCGTATCGGCGGCCAGCGCCCACGGCACCCGCATCACAGCCACCCGGTGAGGCTAGCCGGTCAGCGGCCCGGGTAGCTCATCACGTCGAGGTCCAGCGGCATCGCATACGTCTTGTCTGCGGCCGCGAAGCCCTGCTGAAACGGTGCCGGTCCGCCGGCGCCCACCAACTCGTCACTGAGCGACGTCAATCGACCGGTCAGTCGGAACTTGTCGAATACGAACGGTAACCCGTTGGAACGCAATGGATCTGGCGTACTCATCACCTGGAAGTGCAGATGTGGCGCGTCGGTATTGCCGGTGTTGCCCACCGAGGCGATGCTCTGGCCGGTGATGATTCGCTCGCCCGGAGTGACTTTGACGCTGCCCGTCTTCAGGTGTGCATACATGACATAGTTGCCGCCACCGATGTCGACCACCACGTGGTTGCCCGGATACTGCTCCAGCGCCAGGCCGGTCGGCCGGACGCCCGGCACCTGCTCGGGCTGGTCGTTGACCACGGCGACCACCTGGCCGTCGGCGACGGCGTGCACGTCGGCACCGAAGTAGGCATAGCTCGCGGGGTCGCCTTTGTCGCCGTTGAACAGCCGGCCGTCGGGCGTCAGCTGGACGTAGTCGATCGCGTACCGCTCGCCCGCCCACAGGGCACCGCTGATCGGGTTGAGCGCCATCCGGTGCGGGTTCATGTCACAGCACCCGTTCGCGGCCACCCAGCCGTCCCCGGCCAGCGGCGCGGAGACGGTCACCGGCTTGCGGTTGTCCACGGTCGTCGGCGCGATCGTCTCGCTCATCGTCGCCTCGGTGAGCGGCGGTTGAGGCTGCGGCAGCGACAGCGACACGGTGTGGCTGACAGCGGTGGGAATGCTCGCGCCCGCGTCGAGCGCCAGGTCGAACCACACCGCCGCGGTCTGCGCCGGCCCGATGGTCGCGGTAGGCGCCGGGTTGCCCACGATCCGCGTCCATGCCGCCACCCCGTCACCGTCGAGGCTCAGCAGCGGTTTGCCGTCCGCGGTCGCTGCCACCGACGTCAGCGTGACGTCTTGCGCCGTCGTGTTGGTCAGCAGCAGTTCGTAGGCCAGGTGCGTCTTGCCGTCGCTGCCGGCCACAGGCAGCGGCGGCGCCAGCACCGACCCGATCACCGGCGTGGCGGCCGCGGGGCCGGCGGGCGCGGGTGCCGCCGGTGGTGGACCCGCGGTCACGGTGACGGTCGAGACAGTGGGCGACGGCCCGGACCGCGATCCGGTGCCGCACGACGTGGCGACGAGGACCGCGCAGACCGCTATCGCCCAAAGGCGCTGTTGCATGCGGACATCCAAGCACGCTCTCACGACAGGTTGTCGCCGTCGGAGTCGCCACCTGCCGGCTTGGGTTCGGCGTCGATGCCGCCGCGTTCGGCCGCGTCCGGGTCGATCTGGCTTTCGGTGCGGAACAGGAAGAAAAACAGCACCCACCCGATGACCGCGATGAAGATCCAGCTGATCAGCCGGTAGATCAGCATCGCCGAGATCGCGTCGGGCAGCGACACCCCGCTGGTCACCAGGCCCGGCACCAGCACCGCCTCCACCACCAGCAGCCCGCCGGGCATCAGCGGTATCGACCCGACGGCCCGCGCGGCGGCGTAGGCGACGGTCAATCCGGCCAGCGACGGGTGGCCGCCCGCGGCGAAGGTCGCGAACAGCAAGCAGCCCACGTCGGCCACCCAGTTGAACAACGACCACCCGAAGGCGACCGACAGGTCGCGGCGGCTCAAGCTCACCGACTCCAGTTGGCTCAGCATGGCGCGCCACTTGTCGAGGCCGACGTCGTGCGGTTTGCCGCGAACTGAATTCACCCACGACAGCGCCCGCACACCGATGCCGTCGATCAGTTCCGGGCGTGACGCCACCGCTTGGGCCAGCATCAGCAGCAGCAGGAAGCCGCCGAGCGTGAAGATCAGCGAGAACGGATTGTTCTTGGCGCCCAACAGAAACGCGCCACCGAGCCCGAGCAGCGCGAGTCCGGCCACCTGTAGTGCGCCCGACATCACCAGCTGCCACGAGGCCACCACCGGCGAGGCGCCCCACAGTCGCTGCTGGCGGTAGATGAACGTCGCCGACAGCACCGGTCCGCCCGGCAGCGTGGTGCTCAACGCGTTGCCGGCGTAGAAGGCGGTCTCCGAACGCCACTGTTTGACCACCACCCCGGCCGACCTCAGCAGTGTGCGCTGGATCTGCGCGAAACTGTGCATCGACGCCAGTGCAGCGGCGGCCGCGGCGGCCACCCACCACCACTTGGCCGCCGAGATGCTGCGCCACGCCTGGGTGAGCTGGTCCCGCACGAGCACGATCTCGACGAACAGCACCACCGCGGCGATTCCGATGATCGCCCAGCGCAACCACCAGTACTTGCCGCGGGACTGTCCTTCGCCGCTACGGGCATCGCTGACCGGGGCGTCGTGCGACACGTGCTACAGGTTAAGACCGCAGACCCGCCGCGGCGGCCACGGCTCGCGGCAACGTCGACGCGGTTTCGCGGCGGCAGTGGTGGTTACGCTACGGAAATGCCAGCGCCCGAAGACTCAGCCGTCCCGCCCCTCGTGCGCAAGGGGGCCGCCTGGTCGTGGCGCCTACTGGTCATCTTCGGCCTGGTCCTGGCCGGATTGTGGTTGTTCAAGCACCTCGAGGTGATCTTCGTACCGGTGGCCATCGCGACCATGCTGGCCGCGCTGTTTCTGCCCGGCGTCGACTGGCTGGACCGCCACGGCGTGCCACGCGGCTGGGGCGTTTTCCTGCTGCTGTTGTTCGGGATCGCGCTGGTGGGCGGGGTGCTCGCGTTCGTCGTCAGCCAGTTCATCGAGGGCCTGCCCGGACTGGTGGACCAGGTCACCCACAGCATCGACACGGCCAAGAACTGGCTGATCCACGGCCCGGCGCACTTGAACAATCAGCAGATCGACAATGCCGGGAAGTCGGCGGTCGACGCGCTGCGCAACAACCAGGAGAAGCTGACCAGCGGGGCGTTGTCGACCGCCAGCACCATCACCGAGATCGTCACCGGCGCGTTCGTCGTGCTGTTCACGCTGATCTTCTTCCTGTACGGCGGCCGCAACATCTACGAGTTCGTCACCCGCATCTTCCCGGCCAGCGTCCGGGAGAAGGTGCGTGAGGCCGGCAAGGCCGGGTTCGGCTCGCTGATCGGCTATGTGCGCGCGACGTTCCTGGTCGCGCTGGTCGACGCCACCGGCATCGGCACCGGCCTGGCCATCATGGGTGTGCCGCTGGCGCTGCCGCTGGCGTCGCTGGTGTTTCTGGGGGCGTTCATCCCGCTGGTCGGTGCGGTGATCGCCGGGTTCCTGGCCGTGGTGGTGGCTCTACTGTCCAAGGGCTTCATCTACGCCCTGATCACGCTTGGTTTGATCATCGCGGTGCAGCAGCTGGAGGGCCATGTGCTGCAGCCGCTGGTGATGGGCCGTGCGGTGCAGATCCACCCGCTTGCCGTGGTGCTCGGGATCTCGACGGGTGGGGTGCTGGCCGGGATCGTCGGCGCGCTGCTGGCCGTGCCCACGATCGCGTTCCTCAACAGCGCCGTGCGCGTGCTGCTGGAACGGCACGAGGACGTGGGCGGGCCGGGGGAAACGTCGGATTACGACGAGCCGGTGGGCATCACCGCCGAGCCCGACGAGGTCCCGTCTACTGCAGACGAATAGCTACAGCCTGCGGCCTTCACGACGCAGCAGATCCTGGGCGCTCACCCCGCCGCGCCGGCGCTCGTCGGGCTTTTGACCCGGGGCGGGCAGCTTCTCGGTGGACTCAGGGTCGGGCCGGTGCGCCGGAATCGCGGTGGTTTCCTCGGCGCTGTCGTCTGCGGCGGCGGGCGCCTGCGGCATCGCACGGGTGGCGTCGGCCGACGGCGGTGTCGGCGGGCGCTCCGCCGGCGCCGCGGGACCGGGGGAGGTGCCGCGCAGTTCGCCGAGCCACGACTCGATCTCACGCTCCTCGCGCGGTGGTGGCGGCGTCGGAGCGGCGCGCTGCGTGCGCTGGGTGATCGCGGCGGCGTTGTTGATGACGGCTTTGGCTGCGTTTTTTGCGGCCGTCGACAGCCGCGTGGTGGGCGGCTCAGAGGAGGCGGCCTGCGCCGCGCCCGGCATCCGCGTGGTCCCCGCCACCGACGGCGGCTGCGCCTGCGGCGGGCGGCCCGGCCTCGGCGCGGGCTGTGCGGCACCGGGGCGGACCGGGGCCTCGACTGCCGGATGGGTCGGGTCGTGCGGCCGCCGCGGAGGCGGCAGCACCGGGGCGCCCACACCCACCAGCGCCTCTTCGGGTTCACGCACCGCAGGCCGCTTGCGTTCGTCGGGCAGGTGGATTTCGCCCAGCCCGATGCGGTTCTGCAGCCGCTTCATCCAGCGCGGCGCCCACCAGCAGTCGTCGCCGAGCAGCTTCATGATCGCCGGCACCAAGAACATCCGGACCACGGTGGCGTCCAGAAGCAGCGCGGCCACCAGCCCGAACGCCAGGTACTTCATCATCACCAGGTCCGAGAAGATGAACGCACCGCCGACCACCATCAGGATCAGAGCGGCTGCGGTGATGATGCGGCCGGTCTGCGCGGTGCCCATCCGGATCGCCTCGGCTGTCGACATGCCGCGCTCACGGGCCTCGACCATGCGCGAGACCAGGAACACCTCGTAGTCGGTGGACAAGCCGTACACCACCGCGATGATCAATCCGATCACCGGCGCGGTCAGCGGCGTCGCGGTGAAGTTCAGCACGCTCGCGAAGTGGCCGTCGACGAAGATCCACGTCAAGATCCCCAGCGTCGAGCCCAGCGTCAGCGCGCTCATCACCGTCGCCTTGATCGGCAGCACGATCGACCCGAACGCCAAGAACATCAGGATCGTCGTGGTGGAGATCAGGATCAGCAACATCAACGGCATGTGCTCGAAGATGCTGTGAATCGAGTCCTGCTCCAAAGCCGGTGTGCCGCCGACCCACAGCGTCACGCCCTTGGGCGGCTGGATCGACCGCAGCTGACTGATCTTGTCGGCCGCTGTGTTCTGGTTCACCAGGCCGTTCTGCAGCACGGTGACTTTGGGGTCGTGGTTGCCTTCGTTGGTCGCCGGCCGCGGCTGCCAGGTCGGGTTGGTGAAGCCGCTCAGCTGGGCGGCCTTGTTCGCGATCTCCTCGATCTGCGGCGGCGACGCGTTCTGGATCACCAGCGTCAGCTGCTGGGTGCGAAAGCCCGGGAAGGTGCGGTCGAAGTCTTCCTGCGCCACCCGGACCGAGTTGTCGGGCGGCAGGTACTTCTCGCTGATGCCGCCCAGCGCCAGCTTTCCGAGCGGAATGATCAGCAGGATCATGATGACCAGAATCGGGGCCGCGAACAGGATCGGCCGCTTCATGACGCGGTTGACCAGCTTGCCCCAGAAACCGCGCTCCACTTCTTCGCGGGTCTTGGTCCGCTGCAGCCGCTCGGCCAGCCAGTTCAGGTAGGCGTTGATCCAGCCGACGTTGCGGAACAGCGGCACCCGCAGCAAAGTGCGCACGCCCAGGGCGTCGACGTGGCGGCCGAGGATGCCCAGCACAGCGGGCAGCACAGTGATCGACAGCAGCGCCGAGAGCATCACCGCGGCGATCACCGCGTACGTCAGTGATTTCAGAAAGCCCTGCGGGAACAGCAGCAGACCCGCCGCCGACGCGACGATGATCACCGCCGAGAACACCACCGTGCGCCCGGCCGTCATCACCGTGCGCCGCACCGCCGCTTCGGTGTCGTAGCCCTCGGCGATCTCTTCGCGGAAGCGGCTGACCACGAACAGGCCGTAGTCGATTGCGATGCCGAGCCCGATCATCGTGACGACGGGCTGCGCGAAGTAGTGCACCGGGCCGAAGATCGCGATGAAACGCAGGATGCCCAGCGACCCGGCGATCGACAGGCCGCCGACGATCACCGGCAGGCTGGCCGCGATCACCCCGCCGAACACGAAGAACAGCACCACCGCCACCAGCGGCAGCGCCAATACCTCCATGCGCCGCTGGTCCTCGGCGATGGTGCCGGTCAGTTCGCTGGCCACCGGCTGCAGGCCGGCCAGTTCGACGTTGCCGCCGTCGAGCTGGCGCAACGCGCTTTCGACGGACTTGTAGTTGTTGAGGATCTCGTCGTCGTTGTCGCCCTTGAGCGGGATGCTGACGAACGTGCGCCGCATATCCGCGGTGTGCATCTTCTGCACGGTCGCGTCGGTGGTCGTCGGGGCCTTGAGCCATCCGACCCAGCCGAGAATCTGATCCGGATGGTCGGACTGCAGCTTGTTCAGCTCGTCGGTGACCTTCTTCTGCCAGTCCGGATCGTCGACCGTTTTGCCGTCCGGCGCGGTGAAGGTGGCGACGATGTGGCTGGTGCGGTCACGTCCGTAGACCTCGTCACCGAGGACCGAGGCGCGGGCGGACTGGCTGCCGTCGTCGTAGAAGCCGCTCTGCGTGACGTGCTTGCCCAGGCTCATCCCGAAGATGCCGCCGCCGAGGCTCAGTGCCACCATCACCCCGATCACGATGAACCGGTAGCGGTACACGATTCGACCCCACCAGGCGAACACCTATGCTCCTTATGCCTCTATTGCCGCGTTCGATATGTTTCTTGCCGCCTCCGGGGCTGCTCTCTTACACAGTCGCCTAGACGCGCGCGGTCAGCAACGACGACAGCGGCCGGAACGGCTGCAACCACGCGCCCTGGTCTGGTAACGAATCTAGGCCCACGCGCGGCAGGGGTTCCCGGAATACGCCAGGAATGTCTTCCAAGTCGACGAAGTCCAAGGTATCCGAGGCTAGCGCCCAGCTTGCATGTTCACGAAATCCGAGCACCTGCACGGTCACGCCCTCGCGGGCGATCTCTTCGAGCGGCTGGCGGAAGGCCTGGCCGTCGGCTGAGGCCACCAGCACCGCGGCCAGCCCCTCGCTGTGCCGCAGCGCAATGTGGGCGAGCATGTCGGTGTCGACGTCGCTGTCCTCGTCGATCTTCGGCTTCGCGAACACGGCGAACCCCACGTTACGCAGCGCCTCCACCCATGGCCGCACCACGTCGGCGCTGCCGGGCGCGATGTTGGTGAACACGGTCGCCTCCGGCTCCAGCGACACGTCGGGGTGTCCGGCGGCAAGTTCGGCCGTCCGCGTCAGCAGCCAGCGCCCCAGCGCGTCGAACCGCGGCCGGTAGGCGGCGGTGGGGCGGCCACCGAGAATCGAGCCGAGGCCCATGTCGAGGTTGGGCGCGTCCCACACCAACAGCACCCGCCGCGGCGCCGGCGGCGCTTCGACGGCGGTGGGGGTGGTGATGCGGATCTCTTCGGCGACGCTCAACGTCTCACCTCCTGGTCCACAGCAGCTCGGCGACCGCGCTCCCGGCGTGGTGAGCTTTGGACTCGTACTTCGTCACGGGGCGTCGCACCGAAATGGGCAGCGGCGCGTCCGTCGTCACCCGCTGCAGCAGCGGTTGGGCATCTGCGGTGGCGGCGATCTGCTCGGCATAGCCCGCATGGTCGGTCGCGACGTGCAGGACGCCACCTGGCTTGAGCCGGTCGGCGATCAGCGCGACGGTGCCGGGCTGCAGCAGCCGGCGCTTGTGGTGGCGCGCCTTGGGCCACGGATCGGGGAAGAAGACCCGCACGCCGGTCAGCGTCTGCGGTCCGATCATGTGCTCGAGCACGTCGAGGCCGTCGCCGCGGATCAGCCTTATGTTGGTGATCTGCTCGCGGTCGATCGCGCCGAGCAGCTGTGCCAGGCCCTTGCGGTACACCTCGACCGCGATGACGTCGACATCCGGCTCCTCTTTGGCCATCGCCGCAGTGGAAATGCCTGTGCCACAACCGATTTCGAGGACAAGCGGTGCGGTGCGGCCGAACCACCGGTTGGTGTTGATCGGCTCACCGGGTGTGGTGCGGGCCTCGGTGCCCAGCTGCGGCCACAGCCGCGCCCAGGTGCGCTGTTGAGCGTCGGTGAGGCTGGCGCGGCGGGACCGGAAGCTGGTGACGCGGCGGTGCAGTTGCGGCGATGGCTGCACGTCCGGAGCCCCGTCGCACTGCGTTTGCATCCGTCCATGGTGGCCCATCAACCAGGCGGCCTGAATATGTGGTGCAGATTGATACCCAACAGTTGCCTACACGGACCGGGTCAGCCACCGGGCGTGGCCGACGGGGCGGGTGTGTCGGTTTGGCTGATCCGGCAGTCCCCGCGCGCGGTCAGCACCGCGGCCTTCTGGGTGCCGAGCTTGAATTCGACGCCGTCAGGGCCGGAAAAGTAGACGTCATGGTCGCCGGGGTTGTTCTTCATGACGCCGAAGTGGTTGGCGCCGAACTGTTCAGTGCCGGCCTTGACGATCTCGACGGCCTGATCCCATTTGTCATCGGGGATAGGCGCGGAGAATCCGACCATGAAGTACGGCACTTTGCCCCGGGTCCAGACGTAGTCGCCTCCGCAAGCCATCCAGGTATCTTGCACGAAGGTCCACGTCGTTCCGGGCATCAGTGCCGCGATCTGGTTGGCCAGCGCGGTAGCGGCCTCGCGGTATTGCGCCTGTGCGGTCTCGAACGGCGGTTTGGCGCGCAGCTGTTGCTCCAGCGCTGAGGCCTGTTCCGGGCTCACGTGCTGACCTCCGTTGGTGCTGCTGTCGCAGCCCGCCACGGCGGCGCAGGCCAGCGCGATCGCGCAGATCGCCGACCACCGCATCAACGACCTCCCGGAGCGGGCGCACTGGGCATCCCCAGCATCGGCGGCAGAAGTGACTGTTTGACTTCATTATCCGGGAGGCCCGCGGCCACCGCGGCCATGTTGTAGCCCGACATCCGCAGCAGCTCCTGCCCGGAGGCGTCGGTGAACATGCGCGGATAGTCCGCGTGACTGTAGACGCCGTCGCGCCAAACGCGCCCGGGGTCGAGCCCCGATTCCGTGGAGAGCTCGATCATCCCGGGCATTGCGTACGGGTCGGCGCCCCAACCGTGCAGCGGCGCCAGCGGCGCGACGAGGTTGGTGATCGGGTCGTGGGCGGCCTGCATCACGTAAGGATTGCCGCCGTTCAGCCCGAGCTGCGCCGGGCTGACCAACTCCAGGCCTGGCGAACCGTAGAACACCGCGTCGTTGACCGGATGCAGTCCGTGCGCGTTGAGGTCCTGCAGCGCCAGCGAGGACGTCAGCGATCCGTACGAGTGGCCGAGCAGGGTCAGGTGCGTGCCAGGGTTGTTGGCGCGCAGCTGCTGAAGATAGTTCGCGAGATCCGGCGCGGCGGCCCTGGCGGTGCCGTCGGTCATGGTCTGCCAGACGTCCTGCATGGTGGCGTTGTCCAGAGCCTGGTCCTTGAGCGGATTGGGCGGCGTGTTGTAACCCATCCAGACCACCGCGGCGGCCGACGGCGGCTTGCCCGCCAGGAACAGTTGCCGCATTTCCTCGGTGCGCAGCGCGTTGGCCTCCGTCACCATGCCGGGCAACGAGTCTCGGGTGGTCGACCCAACGCCCGGCACCGCCACCGACACGTTCTGGGCGGTGTCCGGGTTGCCGACCGCGATCGCGGCGAGCAGCTGCTTGCTCGGGTCGTCGGGCACTCGCAGCTGGGTGAGGTAGCTCTCCGGGGTCCGCAGGGCCTGCTCGATCGAGCCGATGTCGGCGAGCCGGTTCTTGGCATCCTGCAGCTCGTGGACCATGACGTTGAGCTCCGGCGGTAACTCCTCGCCGGTCATGTAGGTGTGCGCGGCCAGTTTGTCGACGATCGGCTGCAGCTGGTCGACTCTGGCCTGGGTGTCGGCGCGCAGCTGGCGCAGCCGTTCCTGGTTGGCGTCGCTGTCCACTTGGCTGGGCGTGAGGCCGTCCTTGCCCACCGGGGGGCCAACCTGTGGAATCGGGTCCTTCCCGCCGGCCATGTTGATGGCGTGCGCGAGTTCGTCGTCGACCCGGTTCGCCTCCGCGATGATCGAATTCAATTGCGGCTGAAGCACATCGATGGCGGACTGCGCGGCGCGGGCGTCACCGCGGAATCCAGGACCCGGCCGCACGGTGTTGGTGATCTCGTCGATCGACATGTGAAGGCCAGCGGCTTGCTGGCGCAATCGATCGAGCCGGTTCTTGACGTCGGCGAGGCCGTCGGCGGCCTGGTCTGCGGCCAGCGCCACGGCCAGCGCCTCCTGGCCGTGGGCGTCGAGGTCGGCTCTGGTCTTGCCGAGTGCTTGGCGGGCGGCTTCGGCCGCGTCGCCGCCCCACTCCGTGAAAGCCGGCAGAGAAGCCAGCCCGTCGGCTGCCAGGTGCGCCGCTTCAGCGCGGTTGCGAGCAGCGTGGAACACGTCACGGACATCTTCGGGATTCCAGCGCTCGATGTCGGCGACGTTGAGAACCAAGTCTCAACCCGCCTCGGGACCGGCCTCAGCGCCAACGTTCTTCACCGATTGGGCGTTGTCCAATTCGGTTGTCTGGTAATCACTTCCGGCCCTATGCAGTGCGTGCGCGTGGTCGAAGAGGCGGGCGGACAGCACCGTGCTGGTTGCTTGCCACTGCGCGGCTTTGGCAGCCAGCGCGGCCTGCGACGCGCCCATCCATCCCGGTAGCGCGGACGCGATGCGGCTGTCGGATGCGGCATGCACGGCTTCGACGTTCTCGGCGTGGTCGCGGGTGCGCAGCCCGGACACGGTCAGGTCGTGAGGAACGACTCGCAGCATAGGTAGACCCTACTTCCGGTCGGCCTGCATTCTGACCGCAAGTTTGCTTAGACGCCGCCGGCAGCGCGACGGTTCCAGCGATTCCGCTTGTGGAATCCGACTTGCCTGCCGCGCGCGCCCGATCTTCGATGGACAGCACGGTGAGCACACAGGGGTACGCGATCTTCGCCGAGCGGCTGACGCGGTTCGCGGCCGCGGTGGACGATCCCGGCGTCGAGGCGATCGCCTCGCGGGCAACCGGCGCCGTCTCGGTGGCGGTACGTGGCCGGCGCGGCGTGGGCCGCGGCAGCGTCGCCCGTGCGCTCCGGACCGCCGGGATCGCGGTGGCCGACGACGGGGACGTCGACGTGCACGTCGTCGCCGAGGTGGTCAAACCCGAGGACCGGGCCGCGCTCGCGGCATCGCACGGGCCCACGCTGCTGGTGCTGAACAAGGCCGATCTGGTCAGCGGTGCGCATGCGCTGTGCGACCGATACCGCGCGCTGACCGGGGTGCCGGCCGTCCCGATGGCCGCGCACCTCGCGGACGTTCAGGTCGACGGCTCCATGCTCGCCGCGCTGCGGGTGGCGCCCGACGAGCGGCTGCTCGAGACGCTGGACTGGTACGGGCTCGAGCATGCCGTGCAGGCGGTACGCGCGGGCGCGGACGCGCCCGCGCTGCGGCGGGTGCTGCGTATCCGCAGCGGAGTCGAGGGCGTGGTGGCCGCACTGGCGCCGCTGGTCGCTGAGGCCGGATACCGGCGCATTATGCGGGCGCGCCATGAGCTGGAGGTGTTCGCGGTGACGGCCGGGCCGCGGCAGGCGGCCCGCGTGGCTGAATTCCTGTGCGACGACGACACGGTGATCGCCTGCATGGCGGCGGCCGTCGACGTGGTGGAAGCTGCCGGTATGGCTGTCGACCCTGGCGACGATCCACCCGCCCACCTGTCGCGGGCCGCGACGTGGCAGCGCTATCAGCGCGGACCGGTCACCGCGGTGCACCGCTCGTGCGGCGCCGACATCGCGCGCGGCTCGTTGCGGCTGTGGCGCCGGGCCGCGTCGTGACCGGCGCCCAAGCGGCCGTCGACGCCCTGGTGACGCGACATCACGTCGGCGCCGGCACCGACCCGGGCGTCCGCACCCGCGACGTCGTGCTCGTCGCCGGGCCGTGGCTGGCCGGCGTCACCAGCGTCGTCGCCGCACTGCGCGAACGCCTGCCGGAGCACAGCTTCGTCGAGGCCGAGGATCTTGCCGACGGTGACGCCCCCGCGGCGGTGGTGTTCGTCGCCTCCGCGGTTGCGCCGCTCACGGCGTCGGACTGCGCACTGCTCGACGCCGCGGCAGCCAACACCGACTTGGTGATCGGCGCGGTGAGCAAGATCGACGTGCACCGCAACTGGCGCGACGTGCTCACCGCGGACCATGCCGCCGCCGCCGCGCACGACCCCCGCTACGCCGACATGGTGTGGGTGGGCGTCGCAGCCGCCCCGCAGCGCGGTGAGCAGCGCATCGATGAGCTGGCCGACGCACTCGCAAATGGCCTGGCTGCGGCCGACCTGCCGCGGCGGAACCGGTTGCGCAGCTGGCAGCACCGGCTGCGCCGCGCGGTGCAGGGTCACGACGACGCGGCCGCTGGTATGGGCCGCGAAGCCAGGATGGCCGCGCTGCGCCGCGAACGCGCCGACACCCTGCGACAGCGCCGGCTGCAGAAGTCCGAGCACACGATCGGTCTGCGCAGCCGTCTGCAGCAGGCCAGGGTGCAACTCGGGTATTTCGCCCGCAACCGCTGCGCCTCGGTGCGCAGCGAACTTGCCGAGGACGCCGCGTCGATGACGCGGCGGCGGCTGCCCCAGTTCGAGCAGTACGTCGCCGGCCGCATCGACGAGGTGATCACCGACGTCCACGCTGGCGTCGGCACCCATCTGCGCCAGTTGGCGTCCGAGTTCGGGCTCACCCCGCCGCAGGAGGGAACGAGGCCGACGACGCCGCTGGTCACCCGGGCGCCGCTGCGGCCGGGCGGTCTAGAGGGCCGGCTGATGATGCTGCTCGGCGCGGTCCTGGGCGTCGGGGTGGCGCTGACGCTGAGCCGAGTGTTCACCGACCTCGCCCCGGCGTACACCGCAGCGGGTGTTGCCGGCGGCGCTGCGGTCGGGCTGGCGGTTGCCGTATGGGTGGTCGGCATGCGCCGCACGCTGCGCGATCGGGCGGTGCTGGAGCGTTGGGTGGTCGACGTCGTGGGCGAGCTGCGCCCTGTGGTCGAGCAGCACGTGGCAAGCCGCGTCCTGGAGGCCGAAGCTGCGCTGACCACCGAACAGGCCCGGCGTGACGAACAGCAGGCGGCAGGCGTCGCCGAACGGGTCGCCGGCATCGACGACGAGCTCCGCGAACATGCCGCGGCCGCCGCGGCGGCGACGGTGCGCCGCGAGCGCGAATTGCCCTCTCTGCAGCGCGCGTTGGAGGCGGTCGATGCCGAACTGAATCGTTCCTGTGAGTAATTCGGCTCCGCACCGGTTAACCAGAGTGATAGCGGTCGCGTTAACCTGAAGTTCAAGGGACGTCCGCCGCTGCCGTGCCGGCGCAGCGTGGCTGTGTCCTGGCATTGAACCTGACAGCAGGAGTTGAGTGATGACTGCAGCGACCATCCCCGGTTTGGACAACGCCCCGACGAATCACGAAGGGTTGCTTGCCTGGGTGCGGGAAGTCGCCGAGCTCACCGAGCCCGACCGCGTCATGTTCGCCGATGGCTCCGAGGAGGAGTACAATCGGCTCTGCCAGCACCTCGTCGACGCCGGCACGTTCATCAAGCTCAACGAGGACAAGAAGCCCAACTCGTATCTGGCTCAGTCCGACCCGTCCGATGTGGCACGCGTGGAATCGCGCACCTTCATCTGCACCGAACGCGAAGTCGACGCCGGCCCGACCAACAACTGGATGGACCCGGCGAAGATGCGGTCGACCATGACCGACCTGTATCGGGGCTGCATGCGCGGCCGCACAATGTGGGTGGTGCCGTTCTGCATGGGGCCGCTGGGGGCCGAGGATCCGAAGCTCGGCGTGGAGATCACCGACTCCGAGTACGTGGTGGTCTCGATGCGCACGATGACCCGGATGGGCAAGGCCGCGCTGGAGAAGATGGGCAGCGACGGGTTCTTCGTCAAGTGCCTGCACTCCGTCGGCGCCCCGCTCGAGCGCGGCCAGAAGGACGTGCCGTGGCCCTGCAACGACACCAAATACATCACGCACTTCCCGGAGACCCGTGAGATCTGGAGCTACGGCTCGGGGTACGGCGGCAACGCGCTGCTGGGCAAGAAGTGCTACTCACTGCGGATCGCGTCGGCGATGGCCCACGACGAGGGCTGGCTCGCCGAGCACATGCTGATCCTCAAGCTGATCTCGCCGGAGAACAAGAGCTACTTCATCGCCGCGGCGTTCCCGTCGGCGTGTGGCAAGACCAACCTCGCGATGATCCAGCCGACGATCCCGGGCTGGCGCGCCGAGACCATCGGCGACGACATCGCCTGGATGCGGTTCGGCAAGGACGGCCGGTTGTACGCGGTCAACCCGGAGTTCGGTTTCTTCGGCGTGGCGCCCGGCACCAACTGGAACTCGAACCCGAACGCGATGAAGACGATCGCGGCGGGCAACACGGTCTTCACCAATGTCGCGCTGACCGACGACGGCGACGTGTGGTGGGAGGGTCTGGAAGGCGACCCGCAGCACCTCATCGACTGGAAGGGCCGCGACTGGACGCCTGACTCGAAAGAGAAGGCGGCGCACCCGAATTCGCGTTACTGCACGCCGATGTCGCAGTGCCCGACGCTGGCTCCGGAGTGGGACGATCCGCAGGGGGTGCCGATTTCGGCCATTTTGTTCGGCGCCCGCCGCAAGACCACGGTGCCGCTGGTGACTCAGGCCAACGACTGGCAGCACGGTGTATTCATCGGCGCCACAATGGGTTCCGAGCAGACGGCGGCCGCCGAGGGCAAGGTCGGCACCGTGCGCCGCGACCCGATGGCGATGCTGCCGTTCCTCGGCTACAACGTCGGCGACTACTTCGCGCACTGGATCGACATCGGCAAGCAGTCCGACGAGTCGAAGATGCCGAAGATCTTCTTCGTCAACTGGTTCCGCCGCGGCGACGACGGCCGCTTCCTGTGGCCGGGATTCGGCGAGAACAGCCGTGTGCTGAAGTGGGTCATCGACCGCGTCGAGGGCAGGGCCAACGGCCAGTCCACCCCGATCGGCATCGTGCCGAGCGCCGAGGATCTCGATCTCGAGGGACTCGACGTCGACCGCAGCGACGTGGAAGAGGCGCTGGCGGTCCGGCCCGAAGAGTGGCGCGAGGAACTGCCGCTGATCGAGGAGTGGTTCGAGTTCGTCGGCGAGAAGCTGCCCACCGGCATCAAAGACGAGTTCGACGCACTGAAGCACCGCCTCTCGGCCGAGTGATTTCGGTGCGTTTCCGTGCGCTGAGCGCGTTAACGCACCGAAATCGCTTGCCGGATGTGGTTGAGGACCTGGTCGGGGTATTCGACGAGGTCCAGCCAGGTGAACCGCAGCACCTGCCAGCCGCATAGCGCGATGTAGTTCTGACGCCTGCGATCGTTTTGGAAGGTTTCCTCGTCGGTGTGGAACGCCCAGCCGTCGACTTCAATAGCGACCTTGGCATCCGGGAACGCGACGTCGACCTTGTACGGACCGATCCGGTAGTTCGCCCGCCAACCGGTCAACCCGGCATCTTTCAGCAGCTTCACCAAGAGACGTTCGGCGGCGGACCGTGCGCCGTCGCCGGCCGACTGCAGGAGTATGCGGGCTGCGGGCGAGCCATACCGGCCTTTGTTGCGCAAATGTGCACGCCATAACTGCCGCAGCTCCGTATGACGCTGCAGCGCGGCGTCCATCAACTTCGCACCACCGCGTCGTCTTACCGCGGCTTCGATGGCCGTCAGCGGCAATGCGGTCACTCGCAATCTGCGGTGGATGACAGTGTCGCACGGGTGAAGGTCACGTCGTCGAAGTCGCGAGCCTGGGTGCGTGCGACTATGGCTGTTCCTCGGAACGGTGACTTCGATTGTGTCCGGCGCGAATTGGGTGAGGTCCAGCCACCATGCCGCGGCCAGACCACTCGCCGCGGCATGCGAGCCGTGCCCCCACACCGCCGCGCGAACGCGTGCGGCATTGGTGAACGGACGGTCGGCGACGAAGTAGACGCCGCGCGCGCATCGACGCCAGTGCCCCGAACGCACGCGACGCCGCACTGCGTCAGGACTGAGCCCGCAGCGTTGGGCTTGGGCAAGAGTGATGACGCCGTCTTGGAGACGCAGATATTCATCGAGCACTCTCGTTGGACGCCGCCTGCGGCCGCCGCGCTCCCGGTCCAGCGATTTCGGTGCGATTCCGTGCGCTAAGCGCCGGTTAACGCACCGAAATCACCCGAAGTGGCGGCGCAGGCGGCGGTGCCGATGTCGGAACACGACGGGGATGACCACGCTGAAGAGCACGCCGAGCGCTTTGACGCGGCCCTGCAACGCGAGCCGGTCGGTGACGCGGCAACCGCTGCCGTGCGGTTCGACCACGCGCTCGTGCCGCCACCGCGACTGCGTCAGCATCTGGGATTCTTCAACAAAACGACCCGAATCCAGCTCGGCGATGGCGAGATCATCGAAATCGACCGGAACAACTCCGAACGCCAAAACCCAACTGCGGCCGAGCCTTTCGCCTACCGGCACAGTATCGACCGTGGCCCCGTGCAGGCTCGGCGGAATCGTCATCCGCAGCAGCGGCATGAGTTCGTCGTTGATGCCCTCAGGAGTGACGACGCGCTTCCACACTGCGTCGGCTGGTGCCGCCAGCTCGGAAGTGATCTCGAACGTGCGCACGGCAACGATTCTCGACGATCCGCGGTCTTTTGTGTGGCCTACGTCCCAGGTGGTAGTTCACGCGGCGCGTCCGGACTGCGAAGACGACCCGGGCCATTTGCGTGCCGCAGCTCGGGCTGATTCTCACGCGCTCCCAGCCGGTAGGTCTCCTCGGCGCTCACCCACTCCAACGACTCGCCCGCATCGCCGGCGGACGAATAGCCTTGCGCGCCAGGCTCGGCCGTGCGCTCGTCGGTGCGTTCGTCTGAAACGGTCGCGCGGTAGGTGCGCTTGAACGAGAACGTGATCTCCTCGACCTCTTCGAAAACCTGCCGGGCCGTGCGCAGCGGGTGGGTGGTGGTGTCGATCGCACGCGCGACGATCGGCGGCACCAGCGGGCGGATCCAGCGGGCCGCGGTCTTGGTGATGCTCGGGGTCGCCGGGCGGGCGGGAGTGGAGTCCGAGGCCACCTCTGCCGGCACGTTGCGGGTGGGGCCCGACAGCGCGGCCAGGGTGGCGGCTTCAGCCTCGGCGGCGATCGGCAGGTAGACGTCGTCGTCGGCCGGTGCGGCGGCGCGCTGCAGCGTCGCCTGCGCCGCAGGCTCGTCCAGCACCTCAGCGACGCGGCGGCGCTGCATCTCCCGCTCGATCTCCTGCTGCGCCTCGACAGCAAGCCGGGCGCTGGCCAGCTGCTGCTCGGCCCACATCGTCTCGATGGCCGCGCGCACCTCGGCCCGCTTGACCGCGATCGCGGTGTCGGCGTCCAGCTCGGCCCGCTCCCGCGCCAGTTGCGCTGCCGCGCCGCGCTCGTCGCTCGTCTCGCCACGCAGCAGCGTCAGGATCAGCGGCAACAGGCTCAGCAGCACGAAGAATGCGATCGTCAGCGCCCACACCACCAGCGCACCCGCACTCGCCAGCGTGACCGCGTGCATTGCCGCCCAGCGGGCGCCGAGGCCGCGATCCGCGGCGTCGATCGCAGTCTGACGTTGCTTCGCCAGCTGCTGCTGGGCGCCGGTGACCGCCGCGTCCAGTGCGGGGCCCTGCTGGTCGCGAGCGGTGACCGCGTTGTCCAGTTCCCGCTGCGCGTCGGCGAGAACCTCATTGGCCGTGCGGGTTTCGGGTCCGGCGCCGGGAACCCCGGTGATGTGGGTCTGCGGGCAACCCGGCGTCGGGTGGAACTCGCACCGGGCGACGACGAGCGCCTGGTCACGCTGAATGCGGGCCTGCTCGACCCTGGCGTCCAGCGCAGCGCGTGCGTCCTGCGCCCGGGCGAGGTCGGCCTCGGCCTGCACAATCCCGGGCGTTGACGTGCGCGCGGCCTGCTGGTCGATGTGGCGGTCGATCGAGCCCGCGAACAGCACCAGCGCGGCGAGCTCGGCCACGACGGCGCCCACCAGCACGCCGACCGCAGCCCGGCCCACCACCGACCAGCCCCGCACCGGACCGCTGGCCGTCGCGCGGGACACCGCGCCGACGAGTAAACCGAACAGCAACGTCAGGCCCACGATGGCCCACACCGGCCATGACGTCGACTCCGCGACCGCGATCGTCGCCACCAGCCACGCCAGCGCTGCACCCACGATCGCTGCCACGCTTGCTGCGGAAATCTTTTGCGTGCCCATCGGTACTGCAACACCTCCAGTGGAACAGCGTGACAGGGCGATCGCCGACATACCCAATCTGACCGCCGGCGTGTGGCGCGGTTCACATTCCGGTCCGGCCGCCCCAGCCATGACGGCTCTCGACACCCGTCAACTACAGTGCTGCGCATGCAGATCCGCGAGCATGCCGGAGACAAACCCGCCGTCATCGTCCACCCGGCCGGCACCGTGGTGACGTTCGCGGACCTCGAGGCGCGCGCGAACCGGCTGGCGCACCACTTCCGTAAGGCGGGGCTGCGGGAAGGCGACACCGTCGCGGTCATCTTGGAAAACAGCGAGCACGTGCATCCGGTGATGTGGGCGGCGCGCCGGTCCGGCCTGTACTACGCGCTGATCAGCACGCATCTCACCGCCGCGGAGGCCGCCTACATCGTCGACAACAGCGGTGCGAAGGCCGTGATCGGCTCGCGACGCACCCGAGCGGTGTGCGAGGGGCTCGCCGAACACGTGACGCTGCCCGAATTGTTGTTGATCGCGGACGACGACGTGCCGGGCTGGAAACGCTATCCGGAGTGCGTGGCCGACGAGCCCGACACCCCGATCGACGACGAACGCGAAGGTGATCTGCTGCAGTATTCGTCGGGAACGACGGGACGGCCCAAGGGGATTCGCCGCCCGCTGCCGCATGTGAGCCCGGCGGAGGCCCCTAATGTGCTCAGCGCACTGCTGATGGCGATCGGCATGACGCCCGACGCGGTGTATCTGAGTCCTGCTCCGCTGTATCACACGGCACCCTGCCTGTGGTCGATGTCGGCGCTGGCGATGGGCGCCACCGTCGTGGTGATGGAGAGGTTCGATCCCGAGCAGGCGCTCGACGCCATCCAGCGCTACCGCGTCACGCATGGCCAGTTCGTCCCGGCAATGTTTGTGCGCATGCTGAAAATGCCTGAGCCCGTTCGTAATTCGTACGACGTGTCGAGCCTGCAGCGGGTGGTGCATGCGGCCGCGCCGTGCCCGGTGGAAGTCAAGAAGCAGATGATCGACTGGTGGGGGCCGATCGTCGACGAGTACTACTCCTCTTCAGAAGGTGCAGGTATCACGTTCATCACCGCAGACGACTGGATGACCCATCCCGGCTCGGTGGGCAAGCCGCTGCTCGGGGTGGCCCACATCCTCGACGAGAACGGCGACGACCTGCCGCCCGGCCAGCCCGGGCAGGTCTACTTCGACATCGGGCAGGTGTCGTTCGAATACCACCGCGACCCGGAGAAGACAGCCGCCTCACGCAGCAAGCAGGGCTGGGTGACCGTCGGCGACGTCGGCTATCTCGACGAGGACGGCTATCTGTACCTGACCGACCGTCGTCACCACATGATCATCTCCGGCGGGGTGAACATCTATCCGCAGGAGGCCGAGAACCTGTTGGTCACCCATCCGAAGGTGCTCGACGCGGCGGTGTTCGGCATTCCCGACGACGAGATGGGACAGTCGGTGAAAGCGGTGGTGCAGACGGTCGATCCCGCCGACGCCACCGACGCATTCGCCGAGGAGTTGCTGGGCTGGCTGCGAGAACGCTTGGCGCACTACAAGTGTCCGCGCTCGATCTCGTTCGAGGCGCAGCTGCCGCGCACGGACACCGGCAAGCTCTACAAGCAGCGGCTCGTCGAGAAGTATTCGCGGTAGCCCCCGAATCAGCCGAACTAGCAAAGCGCACCGCCGCGCCCGTTGCGACGCTTGTGGGCCTCGTATAGATTTTGCGCGTGCGACAGTGGCTTACGGACGAGCCGCAGATGCTCAGCGACACGACCTGGAAGCAACTGCTGGCGAATGAAATTCCGCTAATTGTGATCCCCGGATTTGCTTCGGACGACGAATGCGCCCGACTCGTCGATCGAGCGAACAAAATCGGATTCGAACCCTACGAGGAAGTGGTGCCACCGATCAATCGGGTCGGTATCACTGTATTCGAGTACGACAAGACCAGCGTGACCGGCTACTTCGACGAAGTGGAGAAAGCCCGCGCCACCCAGGAGCAGATTTTCAGCTCCTCGTTCGACCCGCTGCAGCGATTCATGGATCGCCTTTCCGAGGCAGTCAGCGGGAAGGTCGGAATTGCGGTCGACCCGAAGCACGGTCCCTACCACGCCGGCAATGTCCGCCGAATCGAAGACGGCACCATGCTGCACATCGACTTCGCCCCGGCTGAAGAGCCCAACTGGCATGTGGCGAACGTCGACATCCAGCTGTCGTGGAACGTCTACCTGGAGCTCGATCCCACCGGGGCGGGTGAAACCCACGTCTACGAGAGGCAGTGGGTGCCGCGGGATGAGAGTTTCAAGATTCCGAACACCTACGGCTACCGGCGCGAAGTGCTGGGTGGCGACGTGCGACGGGCCACCTTCACGCCCACGCGCGGCGACGTGTACATCTTCAACACGCGCAACTACCACGAGGTGATGCCGAGTAGCGGGCGACGCACCACATTCACGTCGGCGATCGGCATTTTCGACGACGACGTGGTAGGCCTATGGTCCTGAGGTGGTGACCAGCTCTCTGGCGGCGGTGATGACCGGGCCGCACCGGTCACTCGAACTGCAGAGTCTGCAGATTCCGACGCTCGAGCGCGGCGCTGTCCTGCTGGAGACGATCTTTTCCGAAGTGTGCGGGACCGACGTGCACCTGCGCCATGGCCGGCTCTCAGGCGTGCCATATCCCATTGTCCCGGGCCATGTTTCGGTAGGACGCGTCGTGGAGACCAACGGCGACGTGCGCGACGTCGACGGAACCCCGGTCACACCGGGCTCGGTGGTCACTTTCCTCGACGTCGCCGAAACCTGCTACAACTGCTGGTTCTGCTTGGTGGCGAAGACGCCCAACCGCTGCCCGTCTCGCCGGGTGTACGGCGTCACGTACTCGGCGGCGGAAGGGCCGCTCGGTGGTTGGTCGCAGTACATCTACCTGAAGCCCGGCGTGAAGATCCTCAACGTGCCGGATTCGCTGTCGCCCGAACGGGTGATCGCCGGCGGCTGCGCACTGCCCACCGCGCTGCATGCGATCGATCGCGCGCAGATCCGTCTCGGCGACGTCGTGGTGATCCAGGGTGGCGGCCCAGTGGGCCTGAGCGCGGCGATTCTGGCCCGGCTGTCCGGCGCGGGCGCGGTGTTCGTCGTCGACCAGCACCCGAACCGCTTGCAGATGGCGGAGGTGTTCGGGGCCGACGCAACGGTGAAACTCGACGCCGACGGGCCCGGCAGTCACGTCGACGCGGTGCTCGACGCGACGAACGGACGCGGAGCCGACGTCACGATCGAAGCCACCGGCGTGCCGGCCGCCGTCAAAGAAGGAATTCGGATGACCCGCGACGGCGGCCGTTACTGCATTGTGGGGCACTACACGGATACCGGTGAAGTCAGTCTCAATCCACATCTCGACATCAACCGCAAACACCTCGAGATTCGCGGGGTCTGGGGGGTGGATTTCAGCCATTTCTACCGAATGATCGACGTGCTCGCGCGGCACGGTGGAAACGTCGGCGGAGCGGGCTGGGAGCAAATGGTAAGTAGCCGCTATTCGCTCGCCGAGGTGGATAGTGCTCTCACCGCCGTCGAATTCGGCAGGATTGTCAAGGGAATCATCCAACCGAACGAGGCGAAGTCGCCGTGAAAGACCAGCGAATCGCCGTCGTGGGCGGTGGGATCATGGCCGAAGCGATGATTCAGGGAATGCTGGCGCGCCACGTCGTCACGCCTCAGCAAATCGTCGTCTCGGATGTCGCCGAGCGCCGCCGCACGTCGCTGAGCGAGGAATTCGCGGTCCGGGTGACGCACGACAACCGGGCCGCGGTCGACGCCGCCACGGTGGTTGTGTTGGCCGTCAAGCCGCAGGTGCTTCCCGGCGTGCTGCAGGAATTGCGGGGACACCTGCCTTCCGAAGCGCTGGTGATCAGCATCGTCGCAGGTGCAACGCTAGACACCCTGGCTACGGGGCTGCGGCACCGCCGACTGGTGCGCGCGATGCCCAACACGCCGGCCAGAATCTCGATGGGTGCGACGGTGTGGGCGGCGAGCTCCGACGTCAGCGCCGGCCAGTTGGAGCTCACGCGGACCATCCTCGCGGCGACAGGCCTGGAACTCATGGCGCCCAACGAGAGCTTCGTCGAGATGGCGACCGGCTTCACCGGTCCCGCGCCGGCCTTCATCTTCTTGATGGTCGAGGCACTGGTCGAGGCCGGCGTGAGCCTCGGGTTCACGCATGAGCAGGCGCTGGCGCTCACTGTCCAGACCTTCCGAGGAAGCAGCGAGCTGCTGAAGCAAAGCGGTGAGCACCCCGCGGTGCTTCGCGGCCACGTGTCGAGTCCCGGCGGCGCGACCCTTGCGGGTCTGCATGAACTGGAGAAAGCGGGTGTGCGCGCGGCACTGTGGGAGGCGGTCTATGCGGCCCGCCGGCGCGCCCGGGAATTGGGTCAGGCCGAGCCGCCGACGTAGACCGAGCGCGCAGCCGCCGAGCGTAGGGTTGACGGACCCAGAACAGGATGTGCAATGAGCCCTTACTTCGACGATCTGCACGTCGGCCAGGTATTCGACACGGCGCCGTCGATGACGCTCACCTCGGGGGTGGCAGCCGCGCACCAGGCGATCATCGGCGACCGACTCAGACTGCCGCTGGATGCACATCTTTCCTACGCGGTCACCGAATCGACTGCGGCGCTGGCACATCCGCAGCTGGTGTGTGACGTGGCGATCGGGCAGTCGACGTTGGCGACCCAGCACGTGAAGGCCAACCTGTTCTACCGGGGACTGGTGTTCCACCGATTTCCGGTCATCGGCGACAGTTTGTTCACTCGCACGGAAGTGGTTGCGCTGCGGCAGAATTCAGCTAGGCCAGGACGCGCGCCCACCGGCATGGCGGCGCTGCGGATGACCACCATCGACCAGCTCGGCCAGCTGGTTCTGGACTTCTACCGCTGCGCGATGCTGCCGCTGAGCTCCGACGCCGACCCGGATCGCGACCCGCCCGCAGACGACTTGTCGACGATAGGCGCCGACGCGGTCACGCTGACCCGAGCCACCGACGGTTGGGACGCCGACGCGTTCCGCGCCCGCGTGCCGGGCCCGCATTTCGATCCCGGATTGGCCGGCGCGGTGCTGCACAGCAGTGCGGACGTGGTGTCCAGCGCCCCCGAGCTGGCCCGCTTGACACTGAATATCGCTGCTGTGCATCATGATTC
Source organism: Mycobacterium sp. NGS39 (assembly GCF_059812765.1). Classification (NCBI taxonomy): domain Bacteria; kingdom Bacillati; phylum Actinomycetota; class Actinomycetes; order Mycobacteriales; family Mycobacteriaceae; genus Mycobacterium; species Mycobacterium sp. NGS39. The sequence goes on from NZ_JCALDH010000001.1 coordinate 199,200, forward strand.
GCGCGTCAACGGACGGCGGTTGGTATACGGCGGCCACACCATCGGGATAGCGTTGGCCCAGGCTACTCGACTGCTGCCGAATGTGGCGACCGTGCTGGCGTGGGAGTCGTGCGACCACACCGGCCCCGTCTACGAGGGTGACACGCTGGTCAGCGAACTGCACGTGGAGTCCGCCGAACCACTGCCGCACAGCGGCGGTTTGCTGCGGCTACGTTCGCTGGTCACCGCAGTCGGCGACGACGAGCGTCCGGTGCTGGATTGGCGGTTCAACGCGCTGCAGTTCTAGCGCCGCACCAAAAGCTCAGAGCGCGAACGCTTTTCGCAGTGCTTCGCATTGGCTTTCGAAGAACCTCTGCGCGACGGAGGTGCGTCTGGCGATGCGGTCGAAGCCGTGGAACGCGCCCTGCACCACCTCCAGATCGCAAGGCACCCCGGCCTCGACAAGCCTTTTGGCGTATGCGATGTCTTCTTCGTAGAACAGGTCGACGGTGCCGGTGCCGATCCAGGCCGGCGGCAGTCCGGCGAGATCGGTCCGCCGCGCGGGAACCGCGACGTCTCGATCCACGCCGCGCAGATAGGACTCCCACGCGAACCGGTTGGTGCGCTCGTTCCACAATCGATACAAGTGCGCCACAGAGTGTTTCGCGACCGTCCGTCGTCGAGCATCGGGTAACTCAGCAGCTGCAGCACCGGCCTGATCTCGCCGCGATCGCGCGTGACGAACGCCAGCGCCGCCGCGAGGCCGCCGCCGCCACTTTCGCCCGCGATCGCGATGCGGGTGGCGTCGATGGACGGCAGCGACGCCAGCCACCGCAGGGCCGCATAACAGTCCTGCACCCCGGCCGGATAAGGGTTTTCGGGCGCGAGCCGGTACTGGGGCGCAGCGACCGTGATGCCCAACGTGCGGCTGAGCCGCAGGCAGAAGTCGTCACTGTGTTTGGGTCTGCCCATGACATATCCGCCGCCGTGAATCCACAACACCGCAGGCGTCGGGCCGCTGGCCGCTCCCTCGGGCCGATACAGCCGGACCTTTCGGCCCGATGTCAGGGTCAGCACTTCGACGAGCTGCGATTTGTCCGGCAGGCACTGCTCCAACACACGCATGAGCCACAACGTTCTCGGCGTCACCGCGGTGGGCGGCAGAAATCGGGCGATCCAGCGCAATTCGGGGTGAAAGCCGTCGTCACGGGCCATAACCGCGGTGCCTTTCCTCGAGAACCGCCGAGTCGAACGCAGCGCCCACAAATAGAGGAAGCTAGCGCACGGCCGAGAATGCCGTTTCCAACGGACCCCGCGGGGGTACGGTGAGGCAATGGTTTCTGAGCATCCGGGGCGTCGCCCGCCGAGTCTGCAGTCCCGGGCAGAGTGGTTCTTCCGTGCAAGTCCTGGCGATTATCTGCTGGCCCTCAGCGAGATGTACGCGGGATTGCCGCTGGTCGGCAAGTATTTCGAGCCCTTCGGTGGGCTTGCCGCCATGGGGGTGTGGGGGTATCGGCACGCGCCGGACTTTGTCACCGCAGCGATCCGCAGCCGCAATCGCGCCGCTGCGGAGCAGCGCCGGCAACACCGCATGATGACCCACGAGGTGGCAGCCGCCGCGCTGAAGGACTTCGTGTCCCCCGAGCGGCAGAAGGTCGAGTTCCCGCAGCCGGATCGGGTCGCGCCGGTGCTGCGGGGTCTCTCGCAGCGGCGTCGCTACCTGCACAGAAGCGCGGTTAGGTACGGCGACGCGCCCGGCCAGGTGCTCGACGTGTGGCGCCGGCCGGATTTGTCCGGACCTGCGCCGGTGTTGGTGTTCGTGCCGGGCGGTGCGTGGGTGCACGGCAGCCGGCTGCTGCAGGGGCACACGCTGCTCAGCCATCTCGCGGAGCAGGGCTGGGTGTGCCTGTCGATCGACTACCGGGTGTCGCCGCATCACCGCTGGCCACGGCATATCGCCGACGTGAAGGCGGCGATCGCGTGGGCGCGCGCCAACGTCGACCGGTTCGGCGGCGACCGGGAGTTCGTCACGATCGCCGGTTGTTCGGCCGGCGGCCATCTGGCGGCGCTCGCCGGGCTGACCCATGACGACACCGAATTCCACATGGAGCTGTCCTCGGATGCCGACACGTCCGTCGACGCGGTGGTGGGCATCTATGGCCGCTACGACTGGGTGGACCGCTCCACCGAGGAACGCGACCGTTTCGTCGACTTCCTGGAACGCGTCGTCGTCAAGAAACGGCTGGCAAAGCATCCCGACCTGTTCCTCAAGGCGTCGCCGATCGCCCGGGTCCGCCCCGACGCGCCGCCGTTCTTGGTGGTGCACGGCTCGGGCGACAGCGTGATCCCGGTCGAACAGGCTCGCGCGTTCGTCGCCAAGCTGCGTGGCGCGTCGCGTTCGACAGTGGGCTACCTGGAGTTGCCGGGCGCCAGCCACGGCTTCGACATGATCGACGGTGCCCGCACCGGATCCGTGGCCACCGTCATCGGGTTGTTCCTCAACGAGATCCACCGGAGCTATCTGCAGAGCAGGGCCAAAGAGGTCATCTAGCGCTCATGACGCCCGTCGGGTCGACCTTGAAAGAGGTGGGGTGTGAAACGGCTCAACGGCTGGGACGCCATGCTGTTGTACAGCGAGACGCCCAACATCCACACGCACACGTTGAAGATCGGCGTGATCGACGCGTCTGACTTCGACGGCGAATTCAGCTTCGAATTGTTCCGGCGCACACTGCGCCGCCGCCTGCATCTGCTCGAACCGTTGCGCTACAAGCTCGTCGACATCCCGTTCAAACTGCATCACCCGATGTGGATGGAGAAGGCGGAGATCGACCTGAACCATCACCTGCGCCGGGTGCGGGTGGCTTCGCCGGGCGGGCGCCGCGAACTCGACGAGGTGATCGGCGAGATCGCCAGCACCCCGCTGGATCGCAGCCGGCCGCTGTGGCAGATGTACTTCGTCGAGGGCATGGCCGAAAACCGGTTCGCGGTGGTGGGCAAGGTTCATCACGCGCTGGCTGATGGGGTTGCGTCGGCGAACTTGATGGCCAAGGCGATGGACCTGAAGGGGCCGATCCAAGACGAGCGCGACCTCTACGCCACCAACTCTGCACCGCCGACCAGCGAATTGCTCTCGGCCGCATGGCGTGACCATGTCCAGCAGTTCGGCAAGCTGCCGAAGCTGGCGAAGGAGACCGCCAAGGGCATCGGGCGGGTACGCAGACGCGCGAAGGAGCGCGGGGAGCACCCTGAGCTGGCCAAGCCGTTCTCGCCGCCGCCGACGTTCATCAACCATGTGGTTACACCGGGCCGCCGGTTCGCCACCGCCACGCTGGCGCTCTCCGACGTCAAGCAGACCAGCAAGCAGCTCGGCATCACGATCAACGATCTGGTGCTGGCCACCGCCGCCGGCGCCCTGCGCGAGCTGCTGCTGCGGTACGACGGCCGCGCGGACGCCCCGCTGATCGCGTCGGTGCCGGCCGCGCTCGATACTTCGCCAGATCGATTGACAGGCAACGAGTTTCTGGGAATGAACGTCTCGTTGCCGGTGCATGTCGACGATCCGCTGGAGCGGGTGCGGTTGACCGCGCTGTCGGCGAGCATCGCCAAAGAGGAGTTCCATCTGCTCGGCCCGGATGTGGTGTCGCAATGGGCGGCGTATCTGCCACCCCCTCTTGGCCCGCCGGTGTTCCGCTGGCTGTCCAAACGCGAAGCGCAGAGCAGGCTGCTGAATCTGCCGATCTCCAACGTGGCGGGTCCGCGCGAGCGCGGCCGCATCGGTGGCGCCACAGTCAGCGAAATCTATTCGGTGGGACCGTTGATCGCCGGCAGCGGGATGAACATCACCGTGTGGAGCTATGTCGACCAGCTGAACATTTCTGTGCTCACCGATGACGTCACCTTGGACGATCCGCACGAGGCCACGGCCGCGATGGTGCATTCCTTCGCTGAAATACGAACTGCGGCAGGGCTTTCCAGCGATCTCACACCGGTGGAGACGGCGATGGCGCCGGCCCGGGTGGGCTGATGACAAGCAGACCCGGGAACCTCAGGGCGCGTCCTCCCGGGTTTTGACGTACACCCAGGACAGGAAGTTCGCCACCGCGTCGGCGGTCTGATGCGCCCGCGCAGACCCGTACATCTCGAAGGCGTGTTGAGCATGCGGCAATTCGGCGTAGAGCACCGGGCGCTTTGCCACGTCGCGCAACTTGTCGACGAACTCGCGGGCCTCCTGCACAGGGATCAGCGTGTCGTTGCGCCCGTGCAGCACGAAGAACGGCGGCGCATCGGAGTGCACGCGGGTGATCGACGACGCGTCGACGTAGATCTGCCGGTGCTCGCGGTAGCTCTTCTTCACCACGAACTTCTCCAGGATCCGCACGAACTCGCGCCGGTCGCGCCCCTCGATGGAATACCAGTCGTAGCGGCCATAGATCGGTACCGCCGCTGCCACCGAGGTGTCGGCCTCCTCGAAGCCCGGCTGCCACACCGGGTCGTTGGGCGTCAGCGCGGCCAGCGAAGCCAGATGCCCGCCCGCCGAACCGCCTGTGATCGCAACGAAATCCGGGTCGCCGCCGAACTCCGCGATATGCTCCTTGACCCATGCCAGGCCGCGCTTGACATCCACGATGTGGTCGGGCCAGGTGTGCAGCGGCGACACGCGGTAGCCCAGCGACACGCAGATCCAGCCGCGGTCGGCCATCTGGCTCAACAGCGGATAGGCCTGCGGCCGGCGCATCCCGATCATCCAGCCGCCGCCTGGAACCTGAACCAGCACAGGCGCTTTCCCGTCCCGTGGCAGATCACGCTTTCGCCACACGTCGGCTACGTTCGCCCGGTGCGGGCCGTACCGCACGACGTTGTCGCGTCCGACGTAACGACGACGGATCTGGCTGGTGCGCAGCGCGCCCGCCGGCCGACCGGAGCGCGACGGCGTCGTCGGCAGCGACGACACCACTTCTGGGTAGTCGTCGCCGAGCCCGTCGCGTAACGCCGATTTCAGTACCGGACCCGGTGTCGTCACGTTGCGCCGGTAGATCACCGCCAGCACCGCCCACGAGACAACCGTCAGCGCCAGCGCGATCTTGCCGCGCCGCCCGCCGAAGTCGCCCCGGCGCCCGCGCCGGATCGCGTCGATGGCCGACCCGGCCAGAAACAGCTGCGGCAGCTCCGAGGTGTGCCAGCCGAACCAGAACACGATCACGCTGCTGAGGCCGGTGCGCCGCAAGGGCGTCAACCCGTTGAGCGCGTTGATCATTTCCACGGCCGCACGCGCAAGTGGGCGCGGCCGCCGCAGGCGCCGTAACCAGTCAGCCATCGCCTACCCGATTATCGGCAGCCGGCGTTCACGTCCCAGGCGGTCCAGCGCTCGTTGCATCACCTCGCGGACGTGGGCGTCGACCTCGTCGATGTCGGGGTCGTCGCCGAACTCCGCGGTGATGTCGATGGGCTCGAGCACCTGCGTGACGATCTTGGTGGGCAGCGGCAGGTTCGGCGGGAAGACACCGAAAAGGCTGACGCCGAACGGGAATCCGATCGAGACCGGCATGATCTTGGTGCGCGCCGCCCGGGTGATCGGGCCGAGCGCCTTGGCCAGTGCCGTTCCGCGGGCCAGAAACAGCTGGCTTTCCTGCCCGCCGATCGACACGGTGGGGACAATCGGCACGCCGGCTTCAATTGCGGTGCGCACGTAGCCTTTACGGCCGTCGAAGTCGATCACGTTCTCCCACACCGTGGGTCGCATCGCGTCGTAGTCGCCGCCGGGGAACACCACCACCAGATGACCCGACCGCAGTGCCTCGGCGGCGTTCTCCCGGTTCGCCCGGATGAAGCCGGTGCGCAGCAACGCGTTGGCCACCGGCCCGAAGAACAGCATGTCGTGGCTGAGCGTGTGGATCGGCCGGTCGTAGCCGAACTTCTCGTAGAACTCTACGGCCAGGATCGGCACGTCCATCGCGAACTGACCGCCGGAGTGGTTGGAGACCAGCAGCGCTCCGCCGGCGGGCGGAATGTTCTCCAGGCCGCGCACCTCGGTCCGGAAGTACCGGCGCAGCAGCGGGCGCAGGATGCCGACGACACGCTCGGTGAACTCGGGATCCCACTTTTCGATCTCGGCACGGTCGACGTCGGCGTCTGCCATGGTCGAATCCTACCGAGGGGGTGTGGAGTAGTTTCAGGTACTCATGAGCGAACCGTCAGCCGAATCGTCAGCCCCTGTCCTCGTCGAGCAGCGCGACCGCATCCTGCTGATCACCATCAACCGGCCGGAAGCCAAGAACGCCGTCAACGCCGCCGTGAGCCGGGGCCTGGCCGACGCGATGGACCGCCTCGACGGTGACGCCGGCCTGTCGGTGGGGGTGCTGACCGGCGCGGGCGGCTCGTTCAGCGCGGGCATGGACCTCAAGGCGTTCGCCCGCGGCGAGAACGTCGTCGTCGAGGGCCGCGGCATGGGCTTCACCGAACGCCCGCCGGCCAAGCCGCTGATCGCGGCCGTCGAGGGCTACTGCCTGGCCGGCGGCTGCGAGCTCGCGCTGGCCACGGACCTGATCGTGGCAGCCAACAACTCGGCCTTCGGCATTCCGGAGGTCAAGCGCGGGCTGGTCGCCGGGGGCGGCGGGCTGCTGCGGCTGCCGCAGCGCATCCCGTATGCGATCGCGATGGAGCTCGCGCTGACCGGCGACAACCTGCCCGCCGATCGGGCGCACGCGCTGGGACTGGTCAACGTGCTGACCGAACCGGGCAAGGCGCTCGATGGCGCGCTGGCGCTGGCAGAAAAGATCACCGCCAACGGCCCGCTCGCCGTGGCCGCCACCAAGCGCATCATCGTCGAGTCCCGAGGTTGGAGTCCCGACGAGATGTGGCGTGAGCAGACCAAGATCCTGATGCCGGTGTTCGCGTCGAACGACGCCAAGGAGGGCGCGATCGCGTTCGCCGAGAAGCGCGCGCCGCGCTGGACCGGAACCTGAGCGCGCCCATGTCGCCGATCGAGGTGACCCGTGGCCTGCTCAACCGCGACGCGTGGGTGCGGCACGGCTACCTCGACGTCCTCGGCGAATCGGTGAGCTCGCCGGCGCCGACGTTCGCCCAGCGTGCGATGAACAGCCGGTTCGTCGCGGGCGTCTACGAGCGGGTGTGGCGGCCGCTGTCGTTCTACGTCGCAAGCGGTGTCACCACCGGCGCCGAGCTGCGCCGCGCCCGCGACGACCTGCGGCCCGTCGGCGCCGCCAAGCTGCTCGATGTCGCTTGTGGCCCAGGCAATTTCACGCGCCGTCTGGCCGACGAGCTGGCGGACGGCGGGATCGCGATCGGGCTGGACATCTCTGAGCCGATGCTGACGCGGGCCGTGGCCGACAACAGCGGCCCGCACACCTGCTACGTGCGCGCAGACGCGCGGGACCTGCCGTTCGACGACGCAACCTTCGACGCCGTGTGTTGTTTCGGCGCGCTGTACTTGATGCCCGAGCCGCTGCGCGTCGCGCAGGACATGGTGCGCGTGCTGGCGCCCGGCGGCCGCATCGCGATCCTCACCAGTTGCCTCAGCACCGTGGCGCCGGTGCGGCTGGTGACCACACCGCTGGCCGACGCCGTGGGCCTGCGCATGTTCGACGAGCGGGAATTCGTCGACTTGTTCACCGAGGCGGGGCTGACCGACGTCCGCCAGGAGACCCAGCGGGTGCTGCAGTACGTCACCGCCACCAAACCGGCCAAACCCGCCCGCTGACGGTCGAGCGATGTCAACCATCTACTTCACCGGCTCGAGTCTGGACGGGTTCATCGTCGACGAACACGACAGCCTGGACTGGTTGACGTCGCGCGACATCGACCCGGCCGGCCCGTACGGCTACGAAGCGTTCATCCGGTCGGTCGGTGCGCTGGTCATGGGTGCGACCACCTACGAGTGGGTGGTCAAAGAGCATCCAGGGGAGTGGATGTATCCGCAGCCCAGCTGGGTGCTCACCCACCGCCCGCAGATCGTCGCCGGTCACCCCGTTCAGGCGTTCAGCGGCGACGTGACGCGGCTTCACCCGAAGCTGGTCCAGGCCGCCGGATACAAAGACGTGTGGATTGTCGGCGGGGGCGAGGCGGCGGCGCAATTCGTCGAAGCGGGGCTTGTCGACGAACTCGTGGTCAGCTTTGCCCCGTGCACGCTCGGCCGCGGCGGCCGGCTGTTGCCCACGGCGTCGGAGTGGTCGCTGGTCGAATCCGGGGTCAACGGCGACTTCGTCTGCGCGCGGTGGCGAAAGCTACCGTTAAGAAACCGTTAGAACTGGTTCCGCGACGGTCAGCACCCAAGTGCTCGACGTGATCCGCGCTACACTCACCGCAGGTTGAGATCACAGCCTCCGTGAAAGCGCTGCGCGGCGGATATTTACCTGTTGTTCAATTAGAGCCGTTGCGCGCCAAGCGTTTTCGAAAGATCAGCGACAGACTCGATGAGGGTACGTCAATGACTGCTGTGCATACCGATACCAGGTCTGACGCGCTTCATGGCACATCAGTAATCGATTGTGGCCGTGCGTGTTTGACGGCCCAAATCTATAGCTGGCTGACTGTGATCACGATCAGCGGCGAGATCGACGCCACCAATGCCGACGAACTGCGCCACCGGGTGATCGCGCTGGTACCTCAGGACGGCGCGCTCATCGTCGACATGGTCGACACGGATTTCATCGGTGTCGACGGACTGCGCGCCCTGTTCGCGTGGAACGTCGAGTGCATGCGCACCGACGCCCGATGGGCGGTCATCGGCAGCCACGCCGTGCACCGGCTGCTGCGGGTCGGCGACCGCGACCAGTTGGTCCCCGCCGTGCGGTCGGCGACCGAGGCGCTGCAGCGGGTCCGCCGCTCGGGCCGTGACCAGCGGCCGTTGCGCCTGGTCACCTAGCGCGGGTTACGCTCGGTTCGGCTCTTCACGCGAAGCGCCTGAAGCCGGCGCTTCGCGCGACTACGGAAGGTGCCGGGCATGGGTCACTACAAGAGCAATGTGCGCGACCTCGAGTTCAACCTCTTCGAGGTCCTAGAGCTCGACAAGGCACTGGCCGGCGGCGGATTCGGCGACCTCGACGGGGAGTCGGTGCGCCAGATGCTTGCCGAAGCGTCGCGGCTGGCCGAGGGCCCCGTGGCCGAGTCGTTCGCCGAAGCCGACCGTCATCCTCCGACGTTCGACGTCGCCGAGCACGCCGTCCGGCTGCCGGAACCGTTCAAGCAGTCGCTGCGGGCCTGGCAGCAGGGTGAGTGGTTCCGGGTCGGGCTCGACGAGCACGTCGGTGGCGTGCCTGCGCCGGCGATCGTGGCCTGGGCGATCAACGAGTTCGTCTTGGGCGCCAACCCCGCCGTGTTCATGTACATGGCCGGCCCGATCATGGCCAACATCGTCTACCACATCGGCAACGAGCAGCAGCAGCACTGGGCCAAGCTGGCCGTCGAGCGCAACTGGGGCGCCACGATGGTGCTCACCGAACCGGATGCGGGCTCCGACGTCGGGGCCGCCCGCACCAAGGCTTCCCAGCAGCCGGACGGCACCTGGCACATCGACGGAGTGAAGCGGTTCATCACCAACGGCGACACCGACGACCTGTTCGAAAACATCCAGCATCTGGTGCTGGCCCGGCCCGAGGGCGCAGGCCCGGGCACAAAGGGGCTGAGCCTGTTCTACGTGCCGAAGTTCCTCTTCGATCCGCAGACCGGAGAACCGCGCGAGCGCAACGGCGTCTACGTCACCGGCCTGGAGCACAAGATGGGGCTGAAGGCGTCGGCCACGTGTGAGCTGACCTTTGGCCAGCACGGCAAACCTGCGGTCGGTTATCTGGTCGGCGACACCCACAACGGCATCGCGCAGATGTTCCGAGTCATCGAGTACGCGCGAATGTTCGTGGGCACCAAGGCAATTGCGACCTTGTCCACCGGGTACCTCAACGCACTCGACTACGCGAAGATCCGGGTGCAGGGCGCGGACATGACTCAGATGACCGACAAGACCGCGCCTCGGGTGACGATCATCCACCATCCCGACGTGCGTCGTGCGTTGATGACCCAGAAGGCCTACGCGGAGGGGTTGCGCGCGTTGTACCTGTACACCGCCGCGCACCAGGATCCGGCGGTGGCCGCGGTGGTGTCCGGGGCCGATGCCGAGCTGGCCGAGCGGGTCAACGATCTGCTGTTGCCGATCGTCAAGGGCGTCGGCTCCGAGCGCGCGTACGAAATTCTGACCGAGTCGCTGCAGACGCTGGGCGGCTCCGGCTTCCTGCAGGACTACCCGATCGAGCAGTACATCCGCGACAGCAAGATCGACAGCCTCTATGAGGGCACCACCGCGATCCAGGCCCAGGACTTCTTCTTTCGCAAGATCGCGCGCGACCACGGCGTCGCGCTGCAGCACGTCGTCAGCCGCATCCAGAAGTTCCTCGACGACGACGGGGCGCGCCAGGAGCTGGCCGAGGGCCGGACACTGCTGGCCACTGCGGTCACCGATCTGCAGGCCATGGCCGCCGCACTCACCGGCTATCTGATCGAGTCGCAGAACAACGCGCGCGAGTTGTATCGCGTGGGTCTGGAGTCGGTGAAGTTCCTGCTGTCGGTTGGTGACCTGCTCATCGGGTGGCTGCTGTTGTGGCAGGCCGAGATTGCGCTGCAGGCCCTCGACGGCGACCCCGGCGACGACCGCGCGTTCTACCTCGGCAAGGTTGCGGTCGCGAAGTTCTTCGCCAAGAACGTGCTGCCGCGGCTGTCCGCCGAGCGCAGCATCGTCGAGAACGTGGACCTGACGATCATGGAGATGCGCGAGGAATCGTTCTAGCGAGGTGTCATGGCAGACGAAGGCCATCGCGCCTTACTTGACGGTTACTCGAAAGCGGCGGCACCGCAGCATCGAAGCGGCGCGACGCGCGCTGGCCGCGCCGAAGGGCTCGTCGAAGCCGTCGCGTCGGCTGATGCGGCTGTTCGACGTGAGCACCCGCACCGTCGACGGGTTCGACGTCCACGTCGTGCGCCCGGCATCCCCTAGCCGTCACGCGACAGTCGTCTACCTGCACGGCGGCGGATACGTCACCGAGATCCAAAAACAGCACTGGTCTTTGGTCTCGCAAGTCGCCGCCGGTGTGGGTGTGGAGGTCTGCGTGCCGATCTACGGGCTCGCACCCCAGTATCACGCTGCGCAGGCAATTTCGTTGGCGCAGAACGTGTTTCGGGAAGTCACGGCGGCCGGGCCGATGTATGTGATGGGGGATTCCGCCGGCGGTGGCTTGGCGTTGGCCGCGACCCTGACGTGGATGCAGGCGGGCGCCGCTGCCCCGCTCGGTTTGACGCTGATCGCGCCGTGGCTCGACCTTGCGTTGCGCAACCCCGCCATTGCCGCGGTCGAACCGCGCGACCCCTGGCTGTCGAAGATCGGACTTCACGAGTACGCCAACGCGTGGGCGGGCGGCCTGTCGTATGACGATCCACGGGTCAGCCCCCTCTTCGGCGATCTCACCAACGTCCCGCCGATCGACCTCTACGTCGGTGACCGCGACATCACGCTGCCGGACTGCCGCGTCCTGGTCGACAAGCTTCCCCGCGACCGGGTCTGCTACCACGAGCGGCCGGGTGCCCTGCACGTGTACCCGCTGCTGCCCACACCTGAGGGCCGGGCAGCACGCAGAGATATCGTGGCCCACGTCAACACTGCGACAGCCAAGGGAGCACGCCAATGAAGGTGATTTCATCCATCGACGACGCCGTCGGTCTGGTCGGCCAGGAGCTTGGCGTCGGCGAGTGGAAAGAGATCGACCAGAAGCGCATCGACGCGTTCGCCGACGTCACCGAGGACCACCAGTGGATCCACATCGACGTCGAGCGTGCCAAGAGCGAAAGCCCCTATGGCACAACGATTGCGCATGGCTTCCTCACGCTGTCGATGATTCCGGTGATGAGCAAGGACAACTTCCGCGTCGAGAACGCCAAGATGGCAATCAACTACGGGCTCAACAAGGTTCGCTTTCTGGCGGCTGTCCCGTCGGGTGGCCGGATCCGCGCCCGCTCCGAGCTCGTCGACGCCGCCAAGGTGGGCGACAGCATGGTCAACCTGACGGTGAAGCACACCATCGAACTCGACGGCTCCGAGAAGCCGGCGGCGGTGGCGGAGACCATCGTGCGGGTGATCTTCTGACCCCGCCGAAATCGGCTTACTCGACCGTGTAGCCCATCGGCAGCAGGACGCTCTTGAGCTGGCAGAAGTGCTCGACGCCTTCGGGCCCGTTCTCGCGACCGATACCTGAGTTCTTGTAGCCGCCGAACGGTGAGCCCGGATCGAAGGCATACCAGTTGATTCCGTAGGTACCCGTGCGGATCTTCTGCGAGATCTCGATGCCCTTGGGCACGTCGGTGGTCCACACGCTGCCGGCCAGGCCGTAGACCGAGTCGTTGGCGATCTTGATCGCATCCTCTTCGGTGTCGTAGGGGATGATCGACAGCACGGGCCCGAAGATCTCCTCCTGCGCGATCGTCATCTTGTTGTCGACGTCGGCGAAAACCGTTGGCTGCACGAAGTAACCGCTGTCCAGCCCCTCCGGTCGGCCGCCGCCGCACACCAGTCGCGCGCCCTCCTCGATGCCTTTGGCGATGTAGCCCTCGACGCGCTGGCGCTGCTTCTCACTGATCAGGGGGCCGATCTGCACCGCCGGGTCCGACGGCAGACCCACGGGCAGCGCCTCGACGAAAGTCTTGACCGCGTCGACGATTTCGTCGTAGCGCGACCGTGGCGCCAGGATCCGCGTCTGGTTCACGCAACCCTGTCCGGCGTTCATGATCCCGGAGAACACCATCATCGGCACCGCCGAGGCAAGGTCCACGTCCTCGAGCACGATCGCGGCCGACTTGCCGCCCAGCTCCAGGGTGCAGGGCTTGAGCATCTCGGCCGCCCGCTTGCCCACTTCCTTGCCCACCGCGGAACTGCCGGTGAACGTGAACGCGTCGATGTCGGAATTGGCGGTCAGAGCCTGGCCGGTTTCGATCCCGCCGGGCACCACCGACAGCACCCCCTCGGGCAGACCCGCCTCAGCGAACACCTCCGCAAGTGCGTTGGCGCTCAACGGTGTTTCCGCAGCGGGCTTGAGCACCACGGTGCACCCCGCCAGCAGCGCAGGGCCGAGTTTGTTGACCGCCAGGAACAGCGGCACGTTCCACGCGATGATCGCGCCGACCACACCCATCGGCTCGCGGGTCACGATCGACTGGCCGTAGGCGCCGTTGCGAATCTCCTTCCACACCACCTTGTCTGCGCCGGTGGCGAAGAAGTTGAGTGCGCCCAGTGAGCCGGCCCAGTGCATCGTCTCGATGATCGTGACGGGTTGTCCCGTCTCGCAGGTCAGCAGATAGGTGAAGTAGTCCTTGCGGTCTTCGAGCAGCTTGGTGGCGGCCTGGATGACCGCTGCGCGTTCGGCCGGAGGGGTCGACGGCCACGGGCCAGAGTCGAATGCCGCGCGGGCGGCAGCCACGGCCGTATCCACATCGGCGGGCGCCGCGAGCGGAACCTTGCCCACCAGTTCGCCGGTCGCGGGGGAATGGACCTCGATCACCTCGGCAGTCGACGGTGCCGTCCACTTGCCGCCGATGAACAACTTGTCCCACTCGGTTCTGTGCTGCGCGGTCATCTCTCTCCTGTGTCCTCGAGGGCCTGGGTCAGTGTCTTGAAGGCGTTGGCGCGCAATGGGCTTCGGATCTTTTCGATCGCATGCTCCAGCGCGGCGAACACGATGTAGAAGCCGAGGTGCGCGGGCTCATGGCCGGTGATGTCGGCGTAGGTGGCGGCGACCTGGTCGGGGCGCAGAAAGTCGGGAAGCCCGGGCCGCGCTGCCGCATAGGCCAGCTCGTCGACGAACCGGTGGTGGAACACCAGCGCGCCCAAGTCCAACTCCCGCGGGCCCAGGGTCGCGCGCTCCCAGCTCGTCAGCGCCACCGGCGTGAAATCGCGGTAGGTGACGTTGTCGATGCGGGCGTCACCCCACACCAGCACCGGCGTCCGCTCGACGGGCCAGTGCTCGCGTAGCCAGCCGAATCCGCGCTCGATCAGCGGAGCGCGAAGACCCCGCGACGCGACGGACTCGTAGCGCTCGGCGGTGCGCCGCACGATCGTGGCCAGCGCCGATTCGCCGGGACGGCGTCGGTCCAGGAACGTGAAGTCGGCGGGTGCGGCGGTGTGGACGCGCGCCAGCTGCTCGATCGTCGCTCGTTGCATGCGGGCGCGTTCGGCGGGGCTTGCGTCGGTGATCCACGAGGCGAAGGTGTACGGGGTCTCGTACTTAGCCGTCGTGAGTCCGTCGACGCGGGCGGTTACGTAGAACGGCGCGCCCAGCAGGGTCGGGTCGTCCTCGTACCACAGCGCTGGGGGCACCGCCGGCCGCGACAGCTGCGTGCCGAGCCGGCGCAGCGTGAGGTACTGCAAGCGCGTGTCGAAGCCGCCAACCGCCCCGAGGCGCACCACCAGCCGGTGGGCTTCTCCGCCCCAGCCGGCATCCACCAGCACCGTGCGTTCGGCCGACAGCGCCGCCGCAGCCACCGCCGCGTCGGCCTGCCGAGCGGCCAGCCACTGTTCGAAGACCTCGCGTAGTGACGTGGTGAGTGTGGACGGCACTGTCATGGTGTGGCCCACACTACCCAGCCGCGGGCCAAACGAGAACCTGTTCCAGTCGGACCGCCGTCACGGCGTCAGAACCAGCACCAGATTGCTCACCGCGAACTCGCGCAGCACCGGCACGGACGTCATCCACCACGCCCATCGCGGGTGGTAGCGGGGGAAAGCTGCGGCCAGGGTGCCGGTCGACCGCGCCCAGCGCAGACCGTCGGCTACCGAGACGTCGAACAACGACGACCCGTAGTAATTCTTCGGCGCGCGACCGTGCTTGCGGATGTAGCGGCGCGCGGCGCGCTCGCCGCCGAGGTAGTGCGTCAGCCCCATCTCGTGACCGCCGAACGGGCCGAGCCACACGGTGTAGGACAGCACCGCGAGGCCCCCGGGCCGCGTCACGCGCAGCATCTCCGCGCCGAGTCGCCATGGGTGCGGGACGTGTTCGGCGACGTTGGACGACAGGCAGATGTCGACGCTGTCGTCGGCAAAGGGCAGGGCCATCCCGGACGCGCGGACGAATGTGCCGCCACCGTCGCCGCGAGGGGCTGTGTGCATTTCGGCGGGATCGGGCTCGACGCCCAGATACCGCACGCCACGCTCGGCGAACGCTGACGCGAAGTAGCCCGGGCCGCCGCCGACGTCCAGCAGCAACCGGCCCGCCGCGGGCTCGGCGTGAATCCCGCGCCACAGATCGTCGACAAGCGCTGCGGTATCGGCTGCCAGCGCGCCGTAGAAGCGGTCGGGGTCACGCTGCTCGTAGCGGAATTCGGTCAGCAGTCGCAGCGACCGCCGCAGCGTGGCGCGTTTGGCGAAGACGTCGGTCGGCGGCATCGCGCTGAGGCTACGCTGAACCGGATGTCGTCCGCCGCTCACCAATCCGGACGCGTCGGCTCGGTGCTGATGCTGTGCTGGCGCGACGTCGGGCATCCGCAGGGCGGGGGCAGCGAGACCTATCTGCAACGCATCGGTGCCCACCTTGCCGCCGACGGGATCGCGGTGACGTTGCGCACCGCGCGCTACCCCGGCGCCACGCGCGACGAGGTGGTCGGCGGGGTGCGAATCAACCGCGGCGGTGGCCGCTACACCGTGTACCTGTGGGCGCTGCTTGCGATGATCGGCGCCCGCCTGGGTGTCGGTCCGCTGCGCGGGGTGAGGCCCGACGTCGTGATCGACACGCAGAACGGGTGGCCGTTCTTCGCCCGGCTGGTGTTCGGCCGCAGGGCGACGGTGCTGGTGCACCACTGTCACCGCGAGCAGTGGCCGTTGGCCGGTCCGGTGATGGGGCGGTTGGGCTGGCTCTGCGAGTCGACGGTCTCGCCGCGGGCGCATCGGCGTAATCAATACGTCACGGTGTCGCTGCCGTCGGCGCGTGACCTGACCGACCTCGGTGTCGACGCCGGCCGGATTGCCGTGGTGCGCAACGGCCTTGACCCGCTTCCGCCCGGCTTGCAAGCGCCGCGCTCGTCGGCGCCGCGGGTGGTGGTGCTGTCAAGACTGGTGCCGCACAAGCACATCGAGGACGCGCTGGAAGCGGTTGCGGTGCTGCGTGGCCGGATCCCTGGCCTGCACTTGGACATCGTGGGCGGCGGTTGGTGGCAGGACCGGCTCGTAGCCCGTGCGGCGCGGCTGGGCATCGCCGATTCGGTGACGTTTCAGGGGCATGTCTGCGATGCCGCCAAACATGCTCTGCTGCAGCAGGCTTGGGTGCATGTGCTGCCCTCGCGCAAGGAGGGCTGGGGGCTGGCAGTGACGGAGGCGGCTCAGCATGGGGTGCCGACGATC
This sequence comes from Mycobacterium sp. NGS39, assembly GCF_059812765.1. Lineage (NCBI taxonomy): Bacteria > Bacillati > Actinomycetota > Actinomycetes > Mycobacteriales > Mycobacteriaceae > Mycobacterium > Mycobacterium sp. NGS39. Next base: position 215,563 of record NZ_JCALDH010000001.1, read on the forward strand.
GGCTACCGCGCATCCGGCGGCCTCACGGACTCGGTTGTCGACGGCGTCACCGGCGTGCTGGTGGACGACCGCGACGAGCTGGTGATGCGGCTCGAGGAGTTGCTCACCGATCCGCTGCTGCGTGACGAGCTGGGGCGCAAAGCGCAGGCGCGCAGCCTCGAATTCTCTTGGCGCCAAAGCGCCGACGCGATGCGGGTGGTGCTGGAGTCCGTTGCCGCGGGCCGCTTGATCAGCGGCGTGCTCTAAGCGAATTCGGTGCGTTTACCGGCGCTGAGCACCGGTAAACGCACCGAAATCGCACCGGCCGCGCCCGCTGCCAGCACGCTCAGCCACACCAGGTGCATCAGCACCATGACCCGGCGGTCCGCGGGCGTCGCCCCGGCGGCATCGCCGCCGACCCGGTACAACACCATGTCCGCGTCACGGTAAACCGCCGGCAACTGCGCCAAAGCCTGTGCCGCAGAACCCATTTCGCCTGGTGTGCCCAACTCCACGACCACCCACCCCACCCCTGCGGCGGCCAGCGCCTTCGGGTCCGCACCGCTCAGCACCAGCTGCTGCACCTCACGTGCCCGCTGGCCTTCACCCCGCACCGTGCGCCCAGAGATCGTCAAGTCACCCGTCGAGTACACCGGTGCTCGCACCCACCGCGGCAACGGGTCCAGCACCGGCGCCGGCCCTGACCAGTCGAACCGCCGCATCGTGTCCGCCGGCAGCACGACAACCGCTCGGGGGTCGGCGTTGATCTGCGACGCCACGGCCGACCACCCGGCGGGATAGCGCACCGGCGTCACCGTGCCCCACACACCCCACACCAGATCCGGCAGCACCGCGATCAGCGCCGCACAACATGCCACGGCCGCCAGCCGTGACGGCAACCACCTACGCAACGTGACCACCGCTGCGGCACCGGCCAACGCATATCCCGGCATCGCCAGCGCCACCCACTTCTGTCCGTCACGCACCACGCCCAGCCCCGGCAACCCCCGCACCACCGCGTCCACCACGGTGATTCCCCACGGGGTGGCCATCGCTGCCGGCAGAACCACCGCGACCGCAGCCAGCACCAACAGCGCCACCGCGGCCGGTCGTCGCCGCAACACCGGCAACCCGACGGCGACGATGCCCAGCAGCACCGCGGACGCCACAACAGCGAACAGCGTGCCGCGCGACGCCGGCACGGCCTCCGCATTCCAGATCCCGCCCAACGCTGCCAAGCTGCCCAGCGTCCCCAGCCCCGGTTCGGCCCGCGCGGCGAACGCCGCGGTCCCCGAAGGCTCGGAGCTCAAAGTGCCGGCAAGCGTACTGGCCACCAGCCACGGCGACGCGACCAAGGCGGCCACCGCCAAGCTCACCGCTGCACACAGCCACCGTGGCCGCCCCGCACCCGGCACAGCCGCGCACACCAGCGCCACTGTTGCCGCCAGCATCAGCCCTGTGGGGGTCAACCCGGCGAGCGCGACGAAGAACAGCAGGGGCCAAAACGGTGCCGCCTCACCGCGCACCCGCAGCATCACCGCGGCCACCCACGGCAGACACCCGTAGCCGACCAGCAAGCTCCAGTGGCCCTGCGAAAGCCGTTCGGCGACATACGGATTCCACACGCCGACGGTCGCCGCCACCAGCTGCCCGCCCAGGCCGGCGTCGGGCACCACCACGGCGGCGAGCCGCGCTGCGCCCCAACCAGCCAGCCACAGCCCGACGATCAACAGCGCCTTGACCACCACGCCGCCGTCAAGCACCTGGGACGCAACCGCGATCGCAAAGTCCTGCGGCACTGCGCGCGGCGCCGATTCGGACAGCCCGAGCGCGTCGTCGGACAGATAGGACCGCGGCGTCGACACTGCGTCTCGCAGCAGCAGATAGCCCCGCCCCAACAGCGGAGCAGCGATCAGCAGCGCCAACGCGAGTGAGTACCCAGGCGCCACACCGCGCCGCGCCAACGCCACGGCCGCTGCTACGAGGTAGGCGGCGGCCCCGAAGGCGGCGCTGGCGGCGGCCGGCGCTGGGCCGGCAGCTTCTCGGTCTGCGCCTCCGCGCCCGGCACCGGTTCACCCGACGGACCGCGGGCACCGAAGAACCCGTGCTCGGCGGTGTCCAGCCCGGGGTCGATCAACGCGGTGTCGGTGCGCAGCAGGAACCACCCCAGCAGCGCGCCGCCCACCAGTGCGACGATGCCCAGCGCGGTGAACGAGATCGGCAGGATGCGGCCCCACACGGCGATCCGGTCGCGCTCGTCGCGGGCGGCGTTGACCTGCTGCTCGACGGTGGCCTCGGTGGACGTCACCGTGTAGTCCACCAGCGTCACGTCGGGCTTGAGCGCGTCGCGGTTCTTGCAGTCAGGATCGCCGCAGCGCACGTAGTAGTGCATGGCGCGTTCCTTGGACTTGACGATCGTGCCGGTGACCGGGTCCACCCAGAAGTCGCGCTGTGCTGCGTAGTAGCGCTTCATGGTCACCTGCTCGTCGGGCGGGCCGGGCAGTCCCCACAATGCAGCGCGGGCCGTGACCCTGGCGTCCTCGTCGCGGTCGTACAGCGACGGGTATTCCACCGGCTCCACCAGCTTGCCGTTGTTGTCCAGGCCGACGTTCTGCTTGAAGTGGAAGGCGGACAGGCCCAGGACGTCCTCTTCGCCGTCGTAGTTGGCGTCGAACGTCTTCTGCGCGATCGGGTCGAAGTACGGGTAGGTCTTCTTCTCGACGTCGAACGGGAACCGGTAGTTCAGCCCCTCGTGCTTGAGCGGGATGTTCGTCGGCGGCTTGGTGTCGTCCATCGTGCGCGGCCGCTGCACGAAACCCGCCGGGTTGCTGTCGCTGGACTCCGCCATCGCAGTGCTGCGGTTCAGCGTCACGGTGTCGACGATCGCCAGCAGCAATCCGGTGTCCTGTTGCTTGTCGGTGCGCCGCAGCGTGGTGCCCACCTGCAGAGTGACGACGTCGGCGTTCGAGGGAGTGTCGATTCCCGACTCGGTGCTGTACTGCTGCTGCTGGACCACCGGCACGTTGTCGTTGGCGACGAAGCGGTCCGTCGCCAGCGACGCGGGGTCCAGCGCCTTGGCGGTGCCGTTGCTCACCAGCGTGGTGTCGATGTCCAGCGGAATCTTGGTGATCCTGCTGGTGGTGTAGGTGGACAGCAACAACGCCGCGACCAGCAAGGCCGCACCGAGGCCCAACAGCCCGTACGCCGTCATGCGAAGAGCCCCTGCCCGGTTCAACCGCGCCTCCCATCCCAGGACCAAACCCGTCTGACCCTAACAGCAGGAACTAAGGCACACGCTTACCCTGATCCGGTGACGGTTTCGGCTGACCCGGCTGACGCGGTCGGCGGCACCCGCACGTTTCTGCCGGCGGTCGAGGGCATGCGCGCGTGCGCCGCAATCGGGGTCGTCATCACTCATGTGGCGTTCCAGACCGGGCACTCCACCGGTATCGCCGGCCGGCTGTTCGGCCGCTTCGACCTGGCCGTCGCAGTGTTCTTCGCGCTGTCCGGTTTCCTGCTGTGGCGCGGGCATGCCGCCGCGGCGCGCGGACTCAGGCGCACGCCGCCCACGGGGCACTACCTGCGTTCGCGGATCGTGCGGATCATGCCCGGATACCTGGTAGCCGTCGTCGTCATCCTGACGCTGCTGCCCGATGCCCAAACATCGAGTCTGACCGTGTGGTTGGCGAATCTCACGCTCACCCAGATCTACGTTCCGCTCACGCTCACCGCGGGGCTGACGCAGATGTGGAGCTTGTCGGTGGAGGTCAGCTTCTATCTGGCCCTGCCGCTGCTGGCGCTGGCCGCGCGCCGGCTGCCAGTCCGGGCCCGCGTTCCGGCCATCGGCGCGGTGGCGCTGCTCAGCCTCGGGTGGGCGCTGGTTCCGCTGCACACCGCCGAGGGCGTCAACCAGCTGAACTGGCCACCGGCGTTCTTCTCGTGGTTCGCCGCGGGCGTGCTGCTCGCCGAGTGGACGGTCAGTCCGCTCGGGTGGGCGCATCGGCTGGCCCGGCGCCGCGTGCTGATGGCGGTCGTCGCGGTCGGCGCCTTCCTGGTGGCGGCGTCCCCGCTGGCCGGCCCCGAAGGACTCGTCCCCGGCACCGTCGGGCAGTTCATGGTGAAGGCGGCGATGGGCGCGGTGGTGGCGGGCGCGTTGGTGGCGCCGCTGGTGCTCGACCGCCCCGACACCCCCCACCGAATCCTCGGCAGCCGCCTGATGGTCACGCTGGGCCGCTGGTCGTACGGCCTGTTCATCTGGCACCTGGCTGCGTTGACCATGGTGTTCCCGGTGATCGGCGAGTTCGCGTTCAGCGGCCACATGCCCGTGGTCCTTGTGCTCACGGTGCTCTTCGGGTTCGCGATCGCAGCGGTCAGCTACGCGCTGGTCGAGTCACCGTGTCGAGTTGCCTTGCGGCGCTGGGAATTCCGCCACCACGCGCCGCCATTGGACTCGGCAGTCACCGAAACGACCGACACCGTCAGCGCCCCGATCGCGGTGAGCCCCAGCAGCTGAACGCCCCACGAGTGCCCGACGTACCCGCCGACCGACCGCCACGGATGCCGCGACAGCGCAGCACCGGCCAACACGAAGCTCGTCGCAGTGGCACCGAGCGTGATGCGCTCGAGAAGCCTTGTCCTGCCGAAGTTTTGCAGCCAGTAGCGAAGGCCTAGGAGCCCGCCGAACAGCGCGATCCCGGCGAGCCCGGAGATCAGCCAGCCCACTGCCAGTGCCGCAACGCCTGCCACCGCCACGGGCGGCTGCCAGGTACGCGCGGGCTCCAGGCCGGTTTCTCTGCGCGGCCGAATCAGCACCAACAGTGCCAGCAGCGGCAGCAACGCGAGCCCCCAGAACAAGCCGGCCCGGTACAGCGCGTTGGACGGAAAGGTCAGCGTGATCGTGCCGCCGACTCCGGCCGGCACCACCCAGCCTTGCTGCCAGCCGTTGACCGTCACCGCCGTCAACTGTCGGCCGTCGTCGGTGCGCGCCACCCAGCCGGGGTTGACGCTCTCCGGTACGACGAGCACGCGGGCGGTGGGCGCCGGATCGGTGTGCACCTTGCGGTGGTCCGGCCCCCAGGCGCCGACCGCTGCCTGCGTCACCGCGGCAGGATGCTGCGGCGGGGTGGCCACCAGTTGCGCGCCGTCGACGACGAAGCCCTCGCCCGGGCTGATCAGCAGCTCCTGCTCACCGGCGGGCAAGGTGATCGGCTCGGGCTGGCACGGCTGCGCGGCGATCGGTTCCCCCGACAGCAGGGCGCGCACCGTGGTGTGCACCGAGGTCTGAACGAACCGCCCCGCGATCGCGAGGGCGGGGCCGCGCCCACATTCGAGGTCGACCGCTCGGGCCAGGTTTCGCCCGGCGTCGGCGGCCTCGATCGGCGTGCCGTCCGGGCTCAGCGCGGTCACCTCCGCAATGCCCGGCGGCTTGAGCTGATCGAACCCGAGCGCCGTGCGGTCGATGACGTCGTCCCAGTCCAGCACGCTGATCCGAACCGTGTCGGTGACCCGCGTCGCCAGCCGCAGCGTGCGGGTGTCGCCGTCGCCGTCCGGACTACCCGTCATGTCGTGCACCTGCGGGCCGTCACCGAGATCCACCGCCACCAGCCTCGGATGCGCCGGCACCGAGGACGAACTCGGCGTCAGCCGCAACGCCGCCACCTCCGCCGGCCTCGGCAGCTTCAGCGTGAGGGTAGGCGGCGTGCGGTCGTGCACGGTGTCCTGCCGGGCGATCCACGAAGTCCGCGGGTCGCCGTCCGCGGCCGCGTACGCCGACCCGAGCACGTCCACCACATCGGCGTCTCCGCTGGCCCGCTCGGCACCCGGTTGCGCGATCAGATCCGCCAGCTTCGGACCTTGGCGTGCGCGGACCCACACCGTCGGCGTCACGCTCACCGCATCGGGCACCGAGAGCATGCGGCTGAGGTTCACCGGCTCTTCGGGTGCAAGCGCCATCGTCGCGGCGCAGCGAACCCGGTCCGGGCCCTCGGCGCATCCCAGCCGGCCCAACAGCTCGGATCCCAGGTCCCATCCGGCGACGGCCGGCGCGCCCGGGCCCGGCACGTCGACGGTGTGGCGCAGCTCGACGGGATGGGCGAACCCGTTGGCGTCGTACTGGGTGATCGCAATGTCGGTGATGCCGAACTGGACGCCCGCGGACCCGTCGTCGGTGCCCACCGCGGTCATCCGCACCCGCGGCGTCTCGCCGTATGGCAGCGCCGCGGTGAGCGGCTGCCCCGGCTTGTCGTACCGCAGCGTGGTCGTCCCGTCGGCGGTGGCGATCTCGATCTTGCGCACCTGCGCCCCGACGGCCGTCGCGCTCGGGGTGATCGTGAGCATGGCGTTGGTGATCGGGTTGTCGAAGTCGACCTGCAGCCACTGGCCGACCGCGGACTGCAACGCATTCGACACCCAGCTGGTCGCCGCGTCGCCGTCGACCGCGGCAGCCGGACTGGTCGCGGGCGAAACGTTGGGCAGGGCGGTCGAGTCGGCGGCCGAGCTGGATGCGCTCAGCCTGCCACCGACCCAGTCGCCGTAGACAAGTCGCGCAGCGGCGGGATAGTCGGGCACACGGTTGAACGTGTGCCGCTGATCGCCCGGTGCCCGCACGGCCGACGAGTGGTCGTCGACGCGGCCGTAGTCGGTCTCGCGGGCCAGCGGTGTGTCGGTGACGGTGACGACGGGCACGGGCAGCCCGGCCCGCTGTGCGTCAGGCGTCAGCAGCACCGGACCCAGCGGCGGCTGGCCTTGCAGCCGGCGTCGCTCGTCGAGCCGCAGCAGCGCCTCGGGGCCGCCGTCCACCCGCGCCATTGCATCGACATCAGCGAAATACGGCCCGGCGCGTGCGCCCTCGACGCGGAAGATCTCCACGGCCGGATATTGCGGGCGCAGGTCACTGTCGGCGACGAACCCGGAAACGGTGCCTGCCCCCACCGGATCGCCGAACTGGGCGACCTTCGTCAGCCCCGGCGAGCCGCTGATCGCCCGGTGCACCAGAATCGGCCGGGCGGAGCGCGACGTGTCCGGGTCGAGGTCGTTGCGCACGACCAGGTACGAAATCCCTTGGCGGTCAAGGGTATTCGCTAAACCAGCGGAGGGCCTACCCGCAGCGAAGAGACGCTGGACGGAGTCCAGCGCGCGGATCGTTGCGGGCGGGGTCAGCGGCACCGAGTCCCGCACGCCCCACGGGCTTTTCCCGAGCACCTGCATCGGCTCGTCGTGACTGGTGCCCCACACCTGGGTGGCAAACGGCGATCCCGGCACCACCAGCACCCTGCCCGGCGTCGGCCCATCCGCGTTGTGTTCGTCGAGCCAGTCGGCCGCGTCGTGCCAGTACTGCGGTATGGCAGTGAAAGCACCTGGGGGAGTGAGCCTTCCGGTCCAGGCCAGCGACGTGCCGGCCGCCAGTGCGACGAGCACCACGATCGCGACGGCCACGCGCTTGTCGTGCTCGGGGTGGGCGAGGGCGTGCACCCACACCTTCCGGGGCACGCTGCCGGGCAGCGGGACACGGCCCAGCAGATGCGCCAAACCCAGCACCAGCGGGAGGCGGATCACCGGCTCGAGCTTGTGGACGTTGCGCAGCGGCGCACCTGCCGCGTCGAGGAACGCCTGCACGTGATGCGCCACCGGAGAGCCCAATCCGCCGGAGTAGCCGACGGCCAGCAGGACGACACCGACCACCAGCATCGTGACCAGCCGCCCGCGGGCCGGCATGCTGCCCAGCGCCAGGCCGGCCAGTCCTGCAGCAGCCACCAAAGTGGTGGCCAGGATCGCCACCGAGCTGGTCACCAGCGACTGCCCCGCTGTAGCCGCCGGCGCGACGAACGGCGTCCAGCTGTCGGTGCCGCGCAGCACCTCGGTCAACGACGCCCATTGCGCGGTGACGCCCGACGACTCGATGAAGTCCAAAAACGGCGGACTGACCCGGCCGAGCAGCACCAGTGCAACCAGCCACCACGTCGTCGCCAGCGCGATGCCGACCAGCCACCACCCGGTGAACCGCCACCACCGTCGACTCGGCCGGTGACAGGCCCACCAAATCACTGCGGGCAGGCAGCCGGTGAGCGTCGCCACCGCATTGACCGCGCCCATCAACGCCACCGCCGCCGACGCCTGGGCCGCCAGCACCCGCGGCGAGCCCCGGCTCCATGTCGTCAGCCCTGCCGCTGCATCGCCGCGCAACGCCAGAATCACGGGCAGCAGCACCCAGGGCGCCAGCATCATCGGCAGGGTCTCCGACGAGATCGACCCGAGCGTCGTGAGCACCCGCGGCGACAACGCGAACGCCGCCGCGGCGATCACGCGCGAACTAGTGGTGCCGATACCCAGCGCCTCGGCTACCCGCAGCAGGCCCCAGAAGCCGACAGTCAACAGCAGCGCCCACCACAGGCGCTGCGTCACCCACCCGGGCAGGCCGACGACGTCGCCGAGAAGGAAGAAGGCGCCGTGCGGAAACAGATAGCCGTAGGCCTGGTTCTGGGTCTGCCCGAACGGCAGGTCACTGCTCCACAGGTTCGTCGCGCGGGCCAGGAAGCGCAGCGGCGCCGCGGTGAGGTCGAGCTTGGTGTCGGGGGAGACCCGGCCGGGTGACTGGGCGAAAGACAGAAGCAGCGCGGCGGAGCCGACGGCCCACAGCCAGCGCCGTGACAGGTTAGCTACGGTCGCCGTACTCCACCCGATTGAGAATCGACGCGCCGTCGCCAACCGACAGCGGCGGCTTGGTGTCCTGCTGCACCATCAGCGTCACACCGAAGACCGCGGCCGCGCCCAGCAGCAGGCCGACGACGATGCTGGCCGCTGCGGGCAGCACGAACCGGTTCATCGTTTGGCTCCTAGCGAAGGGTCGTCGAGACTGGTCGCCAACGTAGCAGACGGCGCACCCGTCCTCGCTGCGCCGATCGGTAGTATCCGGCAATGCCGTCGATCAGCCGACGTCCAGAAAAACACAGCCGGCACGACGGTCGGCGTGCCCTTCCGATCCTGCAGGTCGTCTTCGCCGTCCTCGCAATCGCCGCCATCGTGGTTGCGGGCATCGTGTGGTTTGCGCACCGGGGCGGATCTGCGAAGGAGCCTGCGGCCAGTGCGCAGCCGGCGAGCAACCTGCCGATGGCTCCGGCCGCAGCACCGGTCTGCGACGACGCGGCGATCGCCGGCATGCCGCTGCGCGACAAGCTGGCCCAGCTGCTGATGGTCGGGGTGACCGGCGCTGACGACGCCCGCGCGGTCGTCGGCGACCACCACGTGGGCGGCATCTTCATCGGCGGCTGGACCGATAAGGCCATGCTGAGCGACGGCACGCTGCAGCAGATCCAGACGTTGGGCACGCCGCTGCCCGTGGCCGTCAGCGTCGACGAGGAAGGTGGCCGGGTGTCGCGGCTGTCGTCGCTGATCGGGCCTGCGCCGTCCGCGCGGGCGCTGGCGTCGAACAGTTCACCTGAGCAGGTGTACGCGCTGGCCCGTCAACGTGGCGAGGCGATGCGCAAGCTCGGCATCACCGTCGACTTCGCGCCGGTGGTCGACGTCTCCGATGAGCCCGACGACGCCGTGATCGGTGACCGGTCCTTCGCCGACGATCCTGTGAAGGTCACCCAGTACGCCGGCGAGTACGCGCGGGGCCTGCGTGAAGCAGGGCTGTTGCCGGTCCTCAAGCACTTCCCCGGGCATGGCCACGGGTCGGGCGACTCGCACGCCACCTCGGTGGTAGCGCCCCCGTTGGCTGCGCTGCAAAACGACGACCTGATCCCGTACCGCACCCTGGTGACCCAGCAGCCGGTCGCGGTGATGGTCGGGCACATGGAGGTACCGGATCTGACCGGCGGCCAGCCGGCAAGCCTCAGCGCGCCGGCGTACGCGTTGCTGCGCAGCGGCGGATATGGCGGGCCGCCGTTCGACGGGTTGGTGTTCACCGACGACTTGTCGAGCATGAAGGCGATCAGCGACCGCTACGGCGTCGCGGACGCCGCGCTGATGGCGTTGCAGGCCGGCGCCGACGTCGCGCTGTGGGTGACCACCGACGAGGTGCCCGCCGTGCTCGACCGGTTGCAGGCGGCGGTCGCCTCCGGCGAGCTGACTCCCGCAGACGTCGATCAGAAGGTCAGGCGGCTGGCGGTGGCCAAGGGCCGCAGCCCCGGTTGCTGACTGATTGCTTACTCTTGAGTGATGGCGGGAGGCACGAAGCGGTTGCCGCGCGCCGTGCGTGAGCAGCAGATGCTCGACGCCGCCGTGGAGATGTTCTCGCGCAATGGTTACCACGAGACATCGATGGATGCGATCGCCGCCGAAGCTCAGATCTCGAAGCCGATGCTTTACCTGTACTACGGCTCCAAAGACGAGCTGTTCGGGGCATGCCTGAACCGCGAGCTGAGCAGGTTCATCGAGGCGGTGCGTGCCGACATCGACCTCAGGCAGAGCCCGAAAGAGTTGCTGCGCAGCACAATTCTGGCGTTCATGCGCTACATCGACGCGAACCGGGCGTCGTGGATCGTGTTGTATCAGCAGGCCACCAGTTCGCAGCTGTATTCGCACACCGTGCGCGAGGGCCGGGAACGGATCATCGACCTGGTGGCTCGGCTGCTCAGCGCCGGCACGCGAAACCCCGAGCCGGGCAGCGACTTTCACATGATGGCTGTGGCGCTGGTCGGTGCGGGCGAGGCCGTGGCGAACCGGGTGAGCACCGGAGAAGCCGACGTCGACGAGGCCGCCGAGCTGTTGATCAACTTGTTCTGGCGCGGCCTGCGCGGCCGACCCGCCGACGAGGACGCCGCCGCCAGTTAGTGCCTCATCGCGTCGAGACTGCGTACAGATCGCGATTTCGGCCGAAATGACGATCTGTACGCAGACCCAATGCGGTCGGTGAACGCAGTCGCAGGCGCCGCCCGCTTCGTCCGCTGGTCAGAGTCCGGTAACCGTCCCCGTCAGGTGCGGCTCGCCTTTCGAGTTGCGCAGCGCCAGATCCCAGCCGTCGGTAGTGCGCGAGACGTACAGATTGGCCTTCGCCGGCAGCACCACAGGCTTGCCGAACCGCACCGAATACCGCACCGCATCGGGCAACTGGCCTTCGATAGTACGCAAAACCGCTGCAGCCGTGAACATTCCGTGCGCGATGACGGTCGGGAAGCCGAACAGCTTGGCCGCGATCGGGTTGGTGTGGATGGGATTGTGATCCCCGCTCACCGAGGCGTACCGGCGGATCTGGCCGGCGCTGATGCTCAGCACGCCGTTGGGCGGCGGCAGTTTCGGTTGCTTCTTCGGCGGCGGCTTCGGCTCGTCGGACAGGCTTGTGCGCTGCTGGTGCAGAAACGTCGTCACCTGATGCCAGGCCAGCTCGTTGCCGACGTTGACGTCCGTGAGCACATCCACCAGCAAGCCGCGGCGGTGCTCACGCAGGTTCTCGGCGTGCACCTTCACGTCCACTTCGTCGGTCACCGAGATCGGGCGGTACTGGGTGATGTCGTTCTCGACGTGCACCGAACCCATTGCAGCGAACGGGAAGTCGAAACCGGTCACCAGCGACATCACGACCGGGAACGTCAGCGCGAACGGGTACGTCACCGGCACCCGGTCGCCGTAGCGCAGCCCCGTGACAGCGGCGTACTCCGCGACGTTGGACCGGTCGATCTGCAGCCCTTCGACTTTCAGCGTGCGGTTGGGCACTTCATCGCCGCGCGGGATGAACGGCAGCGCGCCCGCGGCGGCCCGCACCAGGTTGAGCACCCCGCTCGGCTTGTCGGTGGTCTGAACGGCCCCCACGTCAGGCTCCCAGCATCGCTTGGCCGCAGACGCGAATCACGTTTCCGGTCACCGCATTCGACGCGGGGCTGGCGAAGTACGCGATGGTCTCGGCGACGTCTACGGGCTGGCCGCCTTGGTACAGCGAGTTCAGCCGGCGGCCGACCTCCCGGGTGGCGAACGGGATCGCCTCGGTCATCTTGGTTTCGATGAAGCCGGGCGCGACCGCGTTGATCGTGATGCCCTTGTCGTAAAGCACCGGCGCCAGAGCCTGCGTGATGCCGATCATGCCGGCCTTGGTGGTCGCGTAATTGGTTTGGCCGCGGTTGCCCGCGATGCCGGCCATCGAGGACAGCCCGATCACCCGACCACCTTCACCGATCGACCCGTTGTCCACCAGTCCTTGGGTAAGCGTTTGCGGCGCAAGGAGATTGACGGCCAGCACGGCGTTCCAGCGCGCGTCGTCCATGTTGACCAGCAGCTTGTCGCGAGTGATGCCGGCGTTGTTGACCAGGATGTCGGCGTGCCCGTCGTAGTGGTCGCGAAGGTGCTCGGTGATCCGGTCGACGGCGTCGTCGGCGGTCACGTCCAGGGTCAGCGCGGTGCCACCGACTTTCGAGGCCGTGATGCCCAGCGCCTCATGCGAGGCTTCCACGTCGACGGCGATCACCTTTGCGCCGTCGCGGGCGAACACCTCGGCGATCGTGGCGCCGATGCCGCGCGCGGCGCCGGTGACAATCGCGACTTTGCCGTCCAGCGGCTTGTCCCAGTCGGCCGGAGGTGTCGAGTCGGCGGCGCCGACATAGAACACCTGACCGTCCACGTACGCCGACTTGCCGCTCAAGATGAACCGCATCGTCGACTCGAGGCCGGTGGCGGCGGGCTTGGCGTCCGGGGAAAGGTACACCAGTTGTGCAGTCGAGCCGTTGCGCAATTCCTTGGCCAGTGAGCGGGTGAAGCCCTCGAGCGCCCGCTGGGCGATGTGCTCGTCGACGCTGCCCGCGTGGTCGGGTGTGGTGCCGACGACCACGACGCGCGCCGAGTGGCCGAGGTTGCGCAGCAGCGGAGTGAAGAACTCGTACAGCGCGGTTAGGCCCTGCGGCGCAGTGATGCCGGTGGCGTCGAACACCAGACCGCCGAACGAGTCGGCCCACTTGCCGCCGATGTTGTTGCGTACCAGCTCGTAGTCGTCGGCCAGCGCGCTGCGCAGCGGCTCGACCACGCGGCCCTCGCCGCCGATCAGCAGCGAGCCGGCCAGCGGCGGCTCACCCGGCTTGTAGCGGCGCAGTGGTTCGGGCTGCGGGATGCCCAGCTGTTTGGCCAGAAACGACCCAGGCGTCGAGTTGACGACTTGAGTGAACAGATCGGGAGCCACGGAAATGCCTTTCGTAGTCGACGTTCCTGTGGAGTCAAGACGAACTTACTCCGCAGTAAGGAGCATGTTTACGATGGGGTATTCATAGCCGGAGACACAGTGGAGGCAAACGTGGCGAGCAATAAAACCGGTCGACGGGTCGCAGTTTTGGGGGGTAATCGCATTCCGTTCGCACGGTCCGACGGCGCGTATGCCGAGGCGTCGAACCAGGACATGTTCACCGCGGCGCTGGGTGGTCTCGTCGAGCGGTTCGGCCTAGAAGGCGAGCGGTTGGGCGCAGTGATCGGCGGGGCGGTGCTCAAGCACAGCCGTGATTTCAACCTCATGCGCGAGTGCGTGCTGGGCAGCGCGCTGTCGTCGTACACGCCGGCGTTCGACCTGCAGCAGGCGTGCGGCACGGGCCTTCAGGCGACCATCGCCGCGGCCGACGGCATCGCTTCCGGGCGCTACGAGGTGGCGGCCGCCGGCGGGGTGGACACCACTTCTGACGCGCCGATCGGGCTCGGCGACGATCTGCGGCGCACGCTGCTCGGCTTGCGCCGGGCCAAGTCCAACCTCGACCGCCTCAAGCTCGTGGGCAAGCTGCCGGCGACCCTGGGCGTGGAGATCCCGGTCAACAGCGAGCCGCGCACCGGCTTGTCGATGGGCGAACATCAGGCGATCACCGCCAAGAAGATGGGCATCAGCCGCGTCGCGCAGGACGAGCTCGCGGCCGCGAGCCATCGCAACATGAGCGCCGCATACGACCGCGGGTTCTTCGACGATCTGGTGACCCCGTTCCTCGGGGTGTACCGCGACAACAACCTGCGGCCGGACGCGTCGGTGGAGAAGCTCGCGAAGCTCAAGCCGGTGTTCGGGGTCAAGGCCGGCGACGCGACGATGACGGCCGGCAATTCCACACCGCTGACCGACGGCGCCTCGGTGGCATTGCTGGCCAGTGAGGACTGGGCCGAACAGCATTCGCTTGAACCGCTGGCGTACTTCGTCGACGCCGAGACCGCCGCGGTCGACTACGTCAACGGTCCCGACGGTCTGCTGATGGCGCCCACGTATGCGGTGCCGCGGCTGCTGGCCCGCAACGGTTTGAGCCTGCAGGATTTCGACTTCTACGAGATCCACGAGGCGTTCGCATCGGTGGTGCTGTGTCACCTGCAGGCATGGGAGTCCGAGGAGTACTGCAAGGAGCGCCTGGGCCTCGACGCGGCGCTCGGCTCGATCGACCGGTCCAAACTCAACGTGAACGGCTCGTCGATCGCGGCCGGACATCCGTTCGCCGCGACCGGCGGCCGGATCGTGGCTCAGCTCGCCAAGCAGCTGGCGGAGAAGAAGAAGGAAGGCGGCGGCGCCAAAGGCACTGTCCGCGGCCTGATCTCGATCTGCGCGGCCGGTGGCCAGGGCGTCGCGGCAATCTTGGAAGCCTGAGCAGTCCCCGGGGCTGCCCGCGCGAAAAAACTCTGTGGCGGGCTGTAACGCGCCCGCCAACCGGGCCGATATCTGGTTAGCCCCGTGTTGCCGTCTGACCCCCCGACCCGACGACAACACGGGGTGTCACTAGCCAGGCTTGAACCGCCGCCGGCAAGAGGGGGGCCGGCGGCGGTTCGGCCTATTCGGCAGCGGAAATCCGGGCCTTCTTTTGGATTCCTCTAGTGGCGACCGGACATCGGGACTACCATCGTCAGCACGACGGGTTCGGGGCTGGCCGATCCAAATAGCCGGTGACGAGATGAAATCCGGCAGCGCAGGACAAGAGAGACGCACTCGATTGCCGCCCCGAACCCGCCTTCAACGCGAAAGCCCCCGTCCCGCAAGGGGATCGGGGGCTTTCGCGTGAGCGATCAGAAGGCCGCTTCAGGGACCTCCATCACGTCGTTGTCGATGTTCTCCAGAACCACGCGGGTGCTGGTCAGCAGCGGCAGGAAGTTCTTCGCGAAGAACGACGCCACCGCGATCTTGCCCTCGTAGAAGTCACGGTCGGCACCGCTGGCGCCGGCGTCGAGCTTCTCGATGGCCACCGCGGCGTGCTTCTGCAACAGCCAGCCGATCAGCAGGTCACCGACGGACATCAGGAACCGCACCGAGCCCAGGCCCACCTTGTAGACGCTGGTCGGATCCTCCTGGGCGGCCATCAGGTAGCCGGTCAGCGACGCGGCCATGGCCTGCACGTCCTGCAGCGCTGTCTCCAGCAGCGCACGCTCGGCCTTCAGCCGGCCGTTGCCGTCCTCGTTCTTCACGAACTGCTCGATCTGGCCCGCCACGTGTGACAGCGCCACACCCTTGTCGCGGATGATCTTGCGGAAGAAGAAGTCCTGCGCCTGGATGGCCGTCGTGCCCTCGTAGAGCGAGTCGATCTTGGAGTCACGGATGTACTGCTCGATCGGGTAGTCCTGGAGGAAGCCCGACCCGCCCAGTGTCTGCAGGCTCTCGGTGAGCTTGGCATATGCCTGCTCGGAGCCCACGCCCTTGACCACGGGCAGCAGCAGATCGTTGACCCGCACCGCCAGATCGGCGTCGACGTCGTGCACGGCCTTGGCCACTGCGCTGTCCTGGAATGTGGCCGCGTAGATGTACAGCGCGCGCAGACCCTCGGCGTAAGCCTTCTGGGTCATCAGCGACCGGCGCACGTCCGGGTGGTGGGTGATGGTCACCCGCGGAGCGGTCTTGTCGGTCATCTGGGTCATGTCGGCGCCCTGCACGCGTTCCTTGGCGTACTCGAGTGCGTTGAGGTAGCCGGTCGACAGAGTGGCGATTGCCTTGGTGCCCACCATCATTCGCGCCTGTTCGATCACCTCGAACATTTGCGCGATGCCGTTGTGCACCTCGCCGACGAGCCAGCCCTTGGCCGGAACGCCGTGCTGGCCGAACGACAGCTCACACGTCGCCGACACCTTCAGGCCCATCTTGTGCTCGACGTTGGTGACGAACACTCCGTTGCGCTCGCCCAGCTCGCCGGTTTCGAAGTCGAACAGGAACTTCGGCACGAAGAACAGCGACAGGCCCTTGGTGCCGGGGCCGGCGCCCTCGGGACGGGCAAGCACCAGGTGGAAGATGTTCTCGAACAGGTCGCCGGAGTCAGCGGAGGTGATGAACCGCTTGACGCCGTCGATGTGCCAGGACCCGTCGTCCTGCTGCACGGCCTTGGTGCGCCCGGCACCGACGTCGGAGCCCGCGTCGGGCTCGGTCAGCACCATCGTGGCGCCCCAGCCGCGCTCTGCGGCCAGCACGGCCCACTTCTTCTGCTCCTCGGTTCCCAGGTGGTAGAGGATGTTGGCGAACCCGGCCCCGCCGGCGTACATCCACACCGCGGGGTTGGCGCCCAAGATGTGCTCGTGCAGGGCCCAGACCAGCGCCCGCGGCATCGGCATGCCGCCCAGCGCCTCTTCGATGCCCACCTTGTCCCAGCCGCCTTCGGTGACGGCGTGAACCGACTTCTTGAACGCCTCCGGCAGCGTCACCGAGTGGGTCTTGGGATCGAAAACAGGGGGATTGCGGTCGCCCTCGACGAACGATTCCGCGATCGGGCCCTCGGCCAGCCGGCTCATCTCGGCTAGCATCTCGCGGGCGGTGTCGCCGTCCAGGTCGCTGTACTCGCCCTGGCCAAGCGCCTTGTCAACGCCGAATACGTCGAACAGGTTGAACTCCTGATCGCGGACGTTGCTCTTGTAGTGGCTCACGGTTCCTCCTCGTTGAGAGCGCCACAGTGGTTGGGTACTTGCTGCTAAGTTACCCACCAGTAACTGGCACAACTATACCGGCCGGTAACTTATTCGCAAATTCCAATGTGAGCTAATTAACAAACCGGTTGGTTGAGCGCTCAGCAACGGTCGACGATGCGTGATGACCAGGGCAGACGCGACACGCCCGCGCGGCATGAACCGACGAAAGCAAGGCCTGAACGGGCGCCGCCAGCGGCGGACAGCAACCAGCGCGTCGGCGCGTCTCGCACCGATTCCCTCTGGCAGGGCAAGTGCCTGCGCAGAACTACTTCCGCCGGAAGATCTTGCTGCCCAGCCAGACCACCGGGTCGTACTTGCGGTCGACCGCGCGCTCCTTCATCGGGATCAACGCGTTGTCGGTGATCTTGATGTGCTCCGGGCACACCTCGGTGCAGCACTTGGTGATGTTGCAGAAGCCCAGGCCGTTCTCCTCGACCGCAGTCTCGGGACGACGGTTCAAGGTGTCCAACGGGTGCATGTCGAGTTCGGCCTGACGCATCAGATACCGCGGCCCGGCGAACGCCTTCTTGTTGTCCTCGTGGTCGCGGATCACGTGGCAGACCGTTTGGCACAAGAAGCACTCGATGCACTTGCGGAACTCTTGGCTGCGGTTCACGTCCTCCTGCTGCATCCGGTACTCGCCGGGCTGCAGGTCCTTCGGTGGCGTGAACGACGGGATCTCGCGCGCCTTCTCGTAGTTGAAGGACACGTCGGTGACGAGGTCGCGGATCACCGGGAACGTGCGCAGCGGCGTCACGGTGACGACTTCGTCGGGGCCGAAGGTCGACATCCGGGTCATGCACATCAGCTTGGGGCGGCCGTTGATCTCCGCCGAGCACGATCCGCACTTGCCCGCCTTACAGTTCCACCGCACCGCGAGGTCGGGCGCCTGGGTCTGTTGCAGGCGGTGGATGATGTCGAGCACCACCTCGCCCTCGTTGACCTCGACGGTGAAGTCCTGCAGTGCGCCGCTGGTGTCGTCACCGCGCCAGACGCGCATGGTTGCGTTGTAGGTCATTACGCTCTCCGTCCCGGGTGGTCGGCCAGCTCTTCGTCGGTGAAGTACTTCTCGAGTTCTTCGATCTCGAAGAGCTCCAATAGATCTGGACGCATCGGAACCTGCGGTTCGCGCGTCACGCTGATGTCTGGCACCACGGTGTCGCCGCCTTCGGCCCGGCACACCAGCAGCGTCTTGCGCCAGTTTGCGTCCATGGACGGATGGTCATCGCGGGTGTGCCCGCCGCGGCTCTCCGTGCGCTCGAGCGCCGCCTTGGCCACGCACTCGCTGACCAGCAACATGTTGCGCAAGTCGATCGCCAGGTTCCAGCCGGGGTTGTACAGCCGGTCGCCTTCCACCTTCAGGTTCTTGAACCGCTCGCGCAGCTCGGTCAGCTTGTCCAGAGCCTGAGTGATCTCGTCGGCTTTGCGAATGATTCCGACGAGCTCGTTCATCGTGTCTTGCAGGTCGAGCTGCAGCGTGTAGGGGTTCTCCGCCTTCTCACCGTTGGACGGCCCTTCGAACGGCGCCAGCGCCAACTTGGCCGCCTGCTCGACCGCCGAATCACTCACGGCCGGGCGGTCTTTCAGGCTCCGCACGTAGTCGGCGGCGCCCAGTCCGGCGCGGCGGCCGAACACCAGCAAGTCCGACAGCGAATTGCCCCCCAGCCGGTTGCTGCCGTGCATGCCGCCCGAGCACTCACCGGCCGCGAACAGTCCGGGCACCTTGGCGGCCCCGGTGTCGGGATCCACCTCGATGCCGCCCATCACGTAGTGACAGGTCGGGCCCACTTCCATTGGCTCGCGGGTGATGTCGACCTCGGCCAGCTCCATGAACTGGTGATACATCGACGGAAGCCGGCGCAGAATCTCGGCCTGCGGCAGCCGCGACGCGATGTCCAGATACACCCCACCGTGCGGGGTGCCGCGGCCCGACTTCACCTCGTTGTTGATCGCGCGGGCGACCTCGTCGCGGGGCAACAGGTCAGGGGTGCGGCGCGCGGAGTCGTTGTCCTTGAGCCACTGGTCCGCCTCTTCCTCGGTCTCGGCGTACTGACCCTTGAACACCGGAGGGATGTAGTCGAACATGAACCGCTTGCCCTCGGAGTTCTTCAGCACGCCGCCATCGCCGCGTACGCCCTCGGTGACGAGGATGCCCTTCACGCTGGGCGGCCAGACCATCCCGGTCGGGTGGAACTGGACGAACTCCATGTTGATCAGCGTCGCCCCGGCGCGCAGCGCCAGCGCGTGCCCGTCACCGGTGTACTCCCACGAGTTCGACGTCACCTTGTAGGACTTGCCGATTCCGCCGGTGGCCATCACGATCGCCGGCGCCTCGAACAGCACGAACTTCCCGTTCTGCCGCCAGTAGGCAAAGGCGCCCGAGATCCGGTCGCCGTCCTTGAGCAGGTCGGTGATGGTGCACTCGGCGAACACCTTGATGCGCGCCTCGTAGTCGCCCAGCTCGGCCTTGTCCTCCTGCTGCAGCGAGACGATCTTCTGCTGCATGGTCCGGATGATCTCCAGGCCGGTGCGGTCACCCACGTGGGCGAGCCGCGCGTAGGTGTGGCCGCCGAAGTTGCGCTGGCTGATCCGGCCGTCCTTGGTCCGGTCGAACAGTGCGCCGTAGGTCTCCAGCTCCCACACCCGGTCCGGCGCCTCGCGAGCGTGCAGCTCGGCCATGCGCCAGTTGTTCAGGAACTTGCCGCCACGCATGGTGTCGCGGAAGTGCACCTGCCAGTTGTCTTTTGGATTCGCGTTGCCCATGGCTGCGGCACAGCCGCCCTCCGCCATCACGGTGTGCGCCTTGCCGAACAGCGACTTACACACCACGGCCACCTTCAGGCCGCGTTCGCGTGCTTCGATGACCGCGCGCAAGCCCGACCCGCCGGCGCCGACGACGACCACGTCGAAGGAGTGCCGTTCGATTTCAACCATGGGAAAACTCCGTTACGTCTTTGTGGGAAAGCCTGTCAGCCAACGAATCTCAAGTCATGAATCACGCCGCTGGACACCAGCATGATGTAGAGGTCGGTGAGGATCAGCGTCCCCAGCGTGATCCACGCCCACTGCATGTGCTTGGTGTTGAGCACGCTGACCTGCGTCCAGAACCAGTACCGCACCGGATGCTTGGAGAAGTGCTTGAGACGGCCGCCGACGATGTGCCGGCACGAGTGGCACGACAGCGTGTAGATCCAGAGCAAAATCACGTTGACGACGAGAATGACGTTGCCGAACCCGAAGCCGAAACCGCTTGCGGTGTGGTCGGAGTGAAACGCCACGATTGCGTCGTAGGTGTTGATCAACGAGATGATGAACGCCGCATAGAAGAAGTAGCGATGTGCGTTCTGGAGGAGCAGTGGTAGCCGGGTCTCGCCGGTGTAGGCCGAATGTGGTTCTGCCACAGCACAAGCCGGGGGCGACTGCCACACGGAGCGGTAGTAGGCCTTGCGGTAGTAGTAACACGTCAACCGGAAGGCGAGAAGGAACGGCAATGTCACGGCGGCGTAGGGCAACCACCACCAGTCAGGCAGGAACTGCGGCCAGAAGTGACTGGACCCCTCCACGCAGCCGGTGCTGACGCAGGGAGAGTAGAACGGCGTCAGGTAGTTGTATTCCTTGACGTAGTAGCCGCTGCCCCAGAACGCGCGCACGGTGGCGTAGATGACGAACGTGGCGAACCCGAGGTCGGTCCACAGCGTCGGCAGCCACCACTTGTCGGTGCGCAGTGTGCGCTGCGGCAGGTCTGCCCGCCTGGGTGAGAAAACTCCGGTACCTTGGCCTGGCTTGGTCGGGGCGCTCATCGCACACCGGCCCGGCCGTCGACGCGCTCGCTGTCGGCGTCACGCCAGAAGACGGTGTCGTACTGGATGTCCGGCACAGGAATCGTCTCTCCCGTCTGCCGCTGTGCGGCGCGTTCCACGTCCAGCTCGGCTGCGTCGATGTCGGCGTCGCCAGACAGGCGGCGCGTCGGCGGAACGTCTTCGAACTGAGACTTCGTCGACACGACGTACTGCCTGACACCACCGACCAGATGGCGCAGCTCGGCAAGCTCGGCTGAGCTGGACAACGGTCCTCCTTGGGCTGAAGGTGTCAAGAGCACAGTACGACACGCAGCACGAGCCACAGAATGGTGTCCTGCGTGAAACCTGTCACGGAATCGATCAGGAAGGCCCGGCAGTGACGCGTACCACCGAGCAACTTCGTCAGCACGCGTCGGCGCTGCTGGCTCTGCACCGGCCGGGCGATCCGGTGGTGCTTCCGACGGTATGGGATGCCTGGTCGGCGCACCTTGCCGTCGAGGCGGGGTTCGCGGCTTTGACGGTGGGCAGTCACCCGGTGGCCGACTCGGTCGGCAAGCCCGACGGCGAAGGCATGGCGTTCGACGACCTGCTTGCCCGCGTCGCGCAGATCACCGCCGCGGTCGACGTGCCGATCTCAGTCGACGTCGAGTCCGGGTACGGCGAGCCGCCGCAGCGGCTGATCGACGGGCTGCTGAGGGTGGGAGCGGTCGGGTTCAACATCGAGGACACCGTGCACCGCGAAGGCAAGCGACTGAGGTCGGCGCAGGAGCACGCCGAGCTGGTCGGTCAGCTCCGGGCGGCGGCCGATGCGGCCGGCGTGCATGTGGTGATCAATGCCCGCACGGATCTGTTTTTGCGCCGTGACGGTGATGAGGCCGACCGGGTGGACCGGGCCGTCGCGCGGCTAACCGCAGCGGCGCAAGCCGGCGCCGATGTGCTCTATCCCGTCGGGCGCCACGACCCCGACACGTTACGGCGGCTGACAAGCGAACTGCCGCTGCCGGTCAACGCGATCGCCAGACCTGACGAAGACGACCCGGCCTCGTTCGGTCCGCTCGGCATGGGACGGATCAGTTTCGGCCCGTTCTGGCAAGCCGCGCTCGGGGCGCGGGCGCGAGAAATACTGCAGCGCTGGCACTGACGAACATAGAGACGACGAAAGCCCCCGAGCGTCAAGGCTTTCGGGGGCTTTTCGGGGGCTTTTCGGTTACTTGCTTTCGATCGCGATGCGTTTCGGCTCGCTGCCGGCATACGCACCGGCTACCCGCACGGTCAACACGCCGGCGTCATAGCTGGCGGTGACGTCGTCACCGGTGACGTGCTTGGGCATGGCGAACGCGCGTCGGAACGACCCGTAGCGCATCTCGTGCAGGGTGCGGCCGTCCTTCTCCTCCGAGTGCTCGTCGCGGCGCTCGCCGTGGATGACCAGCGCGCCGTTGTCGACCTCGACAGTGACGTCCTTCTCCACGTCGATACCCGGCAGCTCAACCCGCACGACTGCGTCGTCGCCGTCCTTGACGATCTCGGCGGACGGGGTGAACGAGCCGTTGAACCAGTCGTTAGCCGCGGCAGGCCCGAACAAATCGTTGACCCAGCGGTCGAGATTCCATGCCGGCCGCGTCCACAAACTGAGGTTGCTCATCGTTGCCTCCTCGGTGCGGTTGGCCGGCCCGATGCCGGCCTTTCACCGAGTAAAACTTGAGTCGACCACGCTTAAGTTCCGCTGTCTGTTCGCCAGCAGCGAACGCGCTCAGCCCACCCGAACGGCGTGCACCACCGTGAACGGCAGATGCACACGTCCGTCGTCGACCAGCGGCACGATCGCCGCAAACCGCGCGGTCACGTCGCGCATCTGCTCCAGCTGCTCCGGCGGGATCTGCTCGCGCATCTGCTGGGGAAGGTCGTCCGGATCGCCGCTCAGCGAACTGGTGTTGGCCAGGTAGGTGGTCGGCCCCAAAAATTCGATCCGCCAGCCGTTGGCCGTCAAGGTGTCGCGAATGTTGTGTTCCGGCACCGCCCGAAGTGGTGCGATCACCCCGTTGACGTTGCCGTCGGAGAAGCAGTACAGATGCCAGCGCGCGCCCGGCCGCGTCGCACGGTGCAGCGCAGCCGCATAAGCCAGCCGGCCGTCGTCGTCGAGGCAGTGATACAGCGCGCTGTCCACCACGGTGTCGAAGCGGCCGTCGTAGCCGGTGAGCTCCGTCGCGTCGGCCACCCCGAACGTCACATGCACGCCCGCCTGCGCTGCGCGGGTGCGCGCGCGCTCGATCGCAGTCGGCGACCCGTCGAGAGCGGTGACCGAATAACCCCGCGACGCAAGGAAAATCGCATTGTCACCGAGTCCGCAGCCGATGTCGAGTACTTCCCCCGAGATGCCACCCAGCGCCTCGAGCTCCATCAGCCGCGGCTGGGCTTGGCCGACGTCCCAGGGAATTCCGGTCGGCGGGGGAGCGCCCTCGAACGTGGGCTCGCCTCGATACAGTTTGTCGAACGTCTCAGGACTAGGGCGAAAGGCAGTCGGGTTCGTCACCCCTCCCAACGTACGCCTGCTACCAGACGTCGCCAGATCGCCAGTCGCACACCAGGTCTGCGGTCGGATCCAGCGTGACGTCGACCGGCAGCACGAACACGTAGCCGTCGGACTCGGGGGTGCGCTTCACCCCTGTCGGCGCCAGCACCGACGTCGGGCCCTGCCATTGAATCCAGCCGCGACCCACATACAGGTGGCGCGCGGATTCGGACGGGCTGAGCGCACCGAGGTGGTAGGCCCCGCGGATCACCTGTTCTGAGCTGTTCATCAACGCTCTGCCCAGCCCTTGTCCGCGGAAGTCTTCGCGGACCGCAACGCCTTCGACGTAGCCGGCTCGCAACGGCCTCCCGCGGTACAGCAGCCGGCGCATCACCACCGCCGCGTGCGCGATCAGCGCGCCGTGGTGGTAGACGAGAGCGTGCATGCCGCCGAGGATGTGGTCCCAGTCGTCGTCGGCGAAATTTCCCTCGAACGCGTCGATGAGGAGCCGACGAGCGTTCTGCAGGCTCTCGTTGTCCAGATCGGACGTGTGGATCAGGCGGGCGGCGTGGACCTGAGTTCGCACATCCTCGGGTCTACCACAACTCTGCGCGCCGACGCCGCGGTCGCGACCAGTGGAAGCGGACGGTCTGACCGGGGCGAATCTGCGCCACCCGGTCCATGTCGGCGTCGGTGACCACCCCCGCGACGGGATAGCCGCCCGTCACGGGATGGTCGGGGCCCAGGATCACCGGCAACCCGTTGGGCGGCACCTGAATCGCACCGCGCGTCGTGCCCTCGCTGGGCAGCTGCCGCTCGGGCCAGCGCAGCGCAAGCGGTGTGCCGGCCAGGCGCATTCCCACGCGGTCGCTGCGGTCGGACGCCACCCAGTCGGTGTGCACCAGGGCGTCCGGATCTGCCAGCCAGTCGTCACGTGGACCCGGGACGACGGTCAGCTCGACCAGCTGCTCGCTCAGCGAGGCGACGGGCGCCTGGTCCAGTTCGGGGAAGTCGTCGGTGTGCGCGCCGATCGGCAGCACGTCGCCCGCCTGCAGCGGGTCCGGCCCGATCGCCGACATCACGTCGTAGCTGCGCGATCCCAGCACCGGGGCGACGTCGACGCCGCCGCGCACCGCCAGATAGCTGCGCAGCCCTGCGCGCGGTGCACCCAGCGAGATCACCTGTCCGTCGTGGACGTGATGAATGCTGTTGGTGCCGAACGGGATTCCGTCGACAGCCGGGTCGGCGTCGGCGCCGGTGACCGCAATCGCGACGTCGCCGCCCTGGACCCGGGCCGACAAGCCGCCGAACATCACCTCGATGGTGGCGCGGTCACCGGGGTTGGCCACCAGACGGTTGGCCAGCGTGTGGGAGCGGCGATCCGCGGCGCCGGAACTCGTCACACCGATGTGGGCCAGTCCGGGCCGGCCGAGGTCTTGCACCAGCGCGAGCGGGCCGGTGCGCATGATCTCCAGCGTGATCGCACTCATCGCGCCGCCTGGAATTGCACGGTCATCCCTGCTGTCAGCAGTGCCGGTTCCCGCCGGTCGATGTCCCACAGCACCGCGTCGGTATGCCCGATCAACTGCCAGCCGCCGGGCGTCTCCCGCGGATACACACCGCTGAATTCGCCTGCGAGCGCGACTGATCCGGCCGGCACCCGGGTCCGCGGCTCGTCACGGCGGGGCACGGCCAGCCGCGGGTCACCGCCGACCAGGTAGGCGAAGCCGGGAACGAACCCCCCGAACGCCACCCGCCAGAGCGCACCGGTGTGCGCGGCGACGACGCCTGACGCGCCGAGCCCGGTGAGTCGGCCAACCTCCTCGAGATCAGCTCCGTCGTAGACGACTTCGAGGACGACGTCCGGGGTGGCGGAAGTGACGACGTCGTCGCCGGAGGCCACGCGCAGCTTCTCGATCCGCCGCCGTGCGCCCGGAAGGTATCGGGCGGCGGCCACTTTCACCAACACTGTTCGTGATGCGGGCACGATGTCGGTGACACTGACGAGCTCCGCTTCCCGAAGCGCCGCTGTCAAGGCCAGCACGTGGGCGGTGCTCTCGCATTCCAGCAACAGGGCATGGTCCCCGTAATCGAGCATCCTCAGATCCGTTGCGACGCCCATTCATCCACGGTAGCCCCGGATGCGGGCCAGGTAACCAACCCTGAGTGCGCTGCCGGCTGCCTTTGCGGTGCCGAAAGCTGCTCACCCGGCTGGGCGGTAGGTGGGTTCGTGGCGCTTGATGTAGGCGATCACCCGGTAGGTGACCGGCAGCACCACCACCTCGACGCCGGTCTTGTAGATCCAGCCGAGCAGAACATAGGTGATGAAGTCGCGAGCCGTGCTGATCCCGATGGCTCCGGCTGCGATGCTGCAGAACACCACCGTGTCGGCCAACTCGCCGACGATGGTGGAGCCCACCAGCCGCGCCCACAGATGCTTCTCCTTGTCCTTGGTGCGGGCTTTGATCCGGACCACCACCCACGAGTTGAGCGTCTGCCCGCAGACGAATCCGGCCAGGCCGGCGACGATCAGTTGCGTCGACGCGCCGACGACGGTGCGTAACGCGTCCTGATTGGTGTAGAAGTCGGCAGCAGGCAGGAAGATCGTCGTCCAAAAGGCGGCCGCCGCAAGGGCTTGCATCGCGAAGCCGACGAAGATCGCGCGTCGGGTGGCGCGGAAGCCGTACACCTCGGACAGCACATCGCCGATCACGTAAGTCAGCGGGAACAGGATGAAACCGCCGTCGGTGATGATCGACCAGTCGCCGATGATCGGCCCGAATGCGACGCCCTTGGTGGCGGTGATGTTGGAGATCAGAACGAGACCGGTGAACGCGCCGACGAGCACCGGATAATAGGCCGACCCCACCGAGGCGTAGCCGGTGGCGGGCTCGTGCTGGGTGCGGGTGTCGGCGGTCATCGGACCATCCAAACACCGCGAGCTCAACTCGGCCGCGAGAGGTGACGGCTGATGTCGCCGACGTGGTCCATCAGCGTATAGTCGCGGTAGCGGAACCGCCAACGGCCCTCGACCCGCTCAAATGTGTCGTGGTAACGGCCGGCCACCACGATCTGGAGCGGGAAGTCGTCGGTCTGCTGCAGCACCGTGTAGTAGCTGCGGCACGTGGCAGTGCCGGCGTCGTCGTCGACCTCGATGATCGGGTTGGTGACGAGGTGCTTGGTGCGTGGAGTGCCGTCCGGGTGGATCGTCACCATCGCGCGCCACAGCGTCAGCATCGTGTCGGCGTCCACGGTCTCCTCGCGGTTGACACGCAGCCGGGCGTGCC
The DNA here is from genome assembly GCF_059812765.1 of Mycobacterium sp. NGS39. Classification (NCBI taxonomy): domain Bacteria; kingdom Bacillati; phylum Actinomycetota; class Actinomycetes; order Mycobacteriales; family Mycobacteriaceae; genus Mycobacterium; species Mycobacterium sp. NGS39. Next base: position 241,953 of record NZ_JCALDH010000001.1, read on the forward strand.
TGAAAAGCTCTGCGGCCCCGGCGAAGTCGCCCGAGTCCATCAGCTCGGCGTAGCTGTAGAGCAGGTTGGCGATCTGGGTTTCCGGTGTCATCTCAGCCGAGCACTTTGGCCAGCAGCGGCGGCAGTTGCGCAGCCACGAACGGCAAGCTCAGCGGTGACGAGAACGCGATGGCGCCGGACAAGTCCTTGCCGGTGAACACGTTGCGTTTGCCGGCGGTGGACCTCAATTGCTGAAACGCCGGATCGGCTTGCAGCCGCGCCTGGTCGTCGTCGCTTTCCGTCGTCCAGATCACCACGTCGGCGTTGCCCAGTGCCTCGACGGCCTTGTCGCGGGGGATCATCGCGCGGTGGTCGTCCACCCCGTACTGCTTGATGTCCTCGGGGATCAGGAACCCCATCTGGCTCAGGAACTCGGTGCGCCAGCCCGGCAGCGTCGCCACCATGCTGTCGCGGTACAGAGTGCCCTGCACCAGCAGCACCCGCTTGTCCTTGAATTCCGCGTTGGCCTTGCCGGCTTCGGTGAACTTGTTGTCGACGTCGCTGATCAACGACGTCATCTGGTCGGCCTGAAATACGGCCTGCCCGATCGCGGTGGCTTGGGTCTTCCACGGCTCGAAAAACGGCTGATCGCCGGACTGCGCAATGGTGGGAGCGATGCCGGACAACTTGGTGTAGCTGTCTTGATCCACACCTGCGTTGGTGGCGACGATCAGGTCGGGTTTCAGGGCGGCGATCTTGTCGAACTCGATCCCGTTGTCCAGCGACAGGATCGCCGGTTGGGCCGAGCCGAGTTTCGGTCGCGCCCAAGGCCACACCCCGAACGGTTGATCGCCCCACCAGTTCGTGACCGCGATCGGCACGACGCCGACCGCCAGCAAGTCGTCCTGTTCGGTGAAGCCCGCGCTCACCACCCGCTTGGGCGGCGCGGCGATGGTGGTCTCACCGAACTGGTGCTTGACGGTCACCGACGACGGCGATCCGCTGTTGCGTTTTTCCGACGAGCACGCGGCCAGTGCCAGGAGCCCGGTCGCTCCAGCTGCCCCCATGCCCGCCAGCTTGAAAAGGCCCCGCCTGCTCAGCAGTTGCATCCCGGTGAGCGTAGCCCGGGCGCACGCGAAATCACGGGAAATGAGGACGTTATGCGATGAGCGCTGCCGCCAGTGCCAGCATCGTGACCGCGATCAGCCCGTCGAGAACCCGCCACGCCTTGGCCGACGTGAACACGCTGCCCAGCCGGCGGGCACCGAATCCGAGCGTGGTGAACCACGCCGCGCTGCCGGCCATCGCACCCGCAGCGAAAAGCCAGCGGCCATCACGTTGTTCGTTGGCCAGCGCACCCAGCAACACCACAGTGTCGAGATAGACATGCGGGTTGAAAAACGTCAGCGCCAAGCAGGTGAGCACCACGCCGACCGCACGCTGCGGGCCCTGCTCTGACGGGGTAAGGGCGCTCGGGCGCAGTGCGCGCAGCGCCGCCAGGAGCCCGTAGCCGATCAGAAATACCGCGCCGCCGAATCGTGCGACCGTGACCGTCGACGGGTGCGCGGACACCACCACACCGAAGCCGGCGACGCCGGCGGCGATCAACACGACATCGGAGAGCGTGCATACGGCCACGACGGCCAGTACGTACTCGCCGCGGATTCCTTGGCGCAGGACGAACGCGTTCTGCGCGCCGATCGCCACGATGAGCGTCAAAGCCGTGGCAAAGCCCAGTATCAGCGCGGAGAACACCACCGCGACGCTAGGAAGCCGCAGCGCCAAAGTACAGCCGATTTCCGTCCGCCAGCCGTGCGCGTTCCTTGTCGTCACGAATCATGAAGAGCCGCATGGTCTTTCGGACGTAGGGGCGCCGGTCATCTTGCGTCGGCGCCGGCGGCTATCGAGTTGGTGGCGCCCGAGCCGCCGGATGGCGCCGCACACTGGCGATGGTGATATCGGCTCGACGCTGTCGGCGGTCCGTCGATCGAATTGTGACGCTTTCGTTTATGGGGATCAGCGGAAGCGTCGCTGGCGAATGTCTTGGTCGCTTCGTGGTCTACTTGCTGAGGCGTCAAAACCTGACTGGACGGAGGGCGGGCAGTGGCGGACGAAGCTGAAGCCCGTGGTGAGCGGGATGGCGCAGCAGAAATAGCGGTGGACACGCGGGTGCGGGTGTATCCCGGCACCGACGAAGAGGCGACGGGCGTGGTGGTCGAGGACTTCGGTGACGTGCCCGCGGAGGGTGTGGACATCGGTGGCCGCCATTTCGCGGGCCCACCCCGACGCTGGGCGGTGCGGCTCGACAATGGTGACTTGGTGTTCGTCCACACCCACCAACTCGCACCTGAAGGCTGACTCTCCACGGTGCCGGCAACCCGTTGAGCCGACGCGCACACTCGGCGCTCAGACGGGCAGAGTCTGCAGCCGCGAGCGGCCCACCAGCTTGCACTGGTGTGTGCGCGCCAGCATGATCGCCGCCGGGGTGAACTCCTGGTTGGACACCACCATCGTGGACGTGCAGCGGTGCAGCGCCGCGCCGGACACCACCTGCTGCACCGCGGCGGTGCCGACCGGGCGGTTGTGCCGTTTGCATTGAACGGCGATGCGTGTGCCGCCTTTTCGCGCGATGAGGTCCACTCCGAAATCACCCGTGGTTCGCGTCTCTGACACCCGATACCCCGCGGATCTGAACTTGGCCGCCACATACTTCTCGAATTCCAGACCGCTCATCGCATCGATGCGCCGCATACCCGACATCAGATAGAGGGCATCCCGCCAGCGCTTGGACACGATTGTGACCAGTCCTGCCGCGAGAAGGAAAAGGGCGACGAATACGGCTGCGCCCGAAAGGCTTCCGCTCGACCGGTAGCCGAATGCGAACACCACGCAGCATCCGACCACCAACGCCTTCTTCACGCCGGCCAACTTATCCGGGGACACCGACAAGCCATGGCGACGTTCCGCAGTGTGCTTGCCCGCGGCTACAGCGGAATCCAGATCCCGAAGAACCAGATGCCCCACTGATCGGCAGCCTGTTACGGATACCGCCCGCTATCGCGCTACTGACGCGGCACCGGCGTCTTCTTCGCGCACGCTCTCGCCGGTCTTGCCGATTCGGGCGTCGACGGAGTACGCACCGGCCCCGACGGCGAGCAGAAAAAGGCTGCCGCACAGCATCGCGAACTCCAGTCGGCCCTCGTGGAAGAAGTCCCACAGGCCGCGCTCGTGCGGATACAGCGCTGCTGCGCCCCACAGCAGCGGCACCTTGGTGATCAGCAGCGCACCGACCATGTCGACGATCATGGGCAGCACCGCCAGCCGGGTGAGCAGTCCGAGCAGAATAAAAACACCGCACCCGATCTCGAAACCCCCGTCCAGATAGGCGAAGAACGATGCTGCGGGGATGTCCACCCTGGCGAAACGCCCGGGCCCCAGCGCGTCTGGGCGCAAGAATTTCAGGACACCTTCACTGGCGAAGACCACCCCGACATAGAGGCGGATCAGTGCTACTGCGCCGGGCCCGCGGGTCGCGGTCAATCGGGCGAGCGGCAGCTCGTAGGAGTTCATCGGTGGCCTCTCGTGTCAGATCTGAGGCCGTCGACTGTGGCCCTGCAAGAGATAGCGGCCGCGGTTACACCGGCTGACCCGCGAATTATAAGCGGCCGCCGGTTAGTCGTCGAGTTCGCCGAGCACTCGCCGTTCGATGCCGGCGCGGGTCTGAGCGGGCAACGCAACGAGCCCGTCGAGTTCCTTGGCGGCGCGGTCGTAGGCGCGCCGGCGCTCCTCCGGGGTCGCCGCCGGATCCGCCGCGAGCCGCAGCAACTGCTGCGCGCGCCCCAGCCGCTGCCGGTCGTCGGGCGCAAAGTCGCTTCGCCGCCGCCTGATCGCCTCGGACTCCGCCACCTCGAAGGCGGTCACGTAGTCGCGCACGGCGTCGCTGTACCGCTGCTGGCTTTCCGGGTCGTCGAGGATGTCGTCGATGCCGTCGGGCCGGAGAAGTTGCGCACGCAGCTTTGCCTTATGGAACGCGACCGTCAGCGGGTCGCGCATATCGGTCATCATCGGAAAGTCGAGAAGCTTGACGGCGTCCAGCTCGTAGCTGAGCCACCGGGCATCGGTGCGGTCGTGTTCCTTGACCACGCGCGCGAGCTCGCGCCGGTACATCGCCCGGCGCCGGTCGGCCGCTGAGTTGTCCGGCGCTTCCGCAGAACGGCCGCGGTCGCGGTCGTCGCGATCGCGCAGCGCCCGCACCACCGCAGCGACAGCCCCGGCGACGGGCAAGAGCACCCACCAGAACTCCAGCAGGCGGAACACCGCACCCACATCGCCAGCATGCCACCGACACCGACGCGCAAGGTTCCAGCCGCTCCGGCCGGCTGGTCTGCCAGCCGATTCCCAGTCATTTCTGGCGTATTCGCAGAGTCAGCGAATGTGTCGCCACGGTGCTACCGTTTCGAGCCGATGAACCGCAGGGGCTTTCTGACCGGCTTAGCCGCTGCGCTCTTCTTACCGCCGTCATTGGCCACCGCCGCCGAGGTGCAGCGCTATCTGTTCGGCTCGTCCCCGCAACTGGCCGCCGCGAGCGCGCCGGCAGTGCCCGTGGCGCCTACGCAGGTTCTGCGCGCGGCGCCACCCGCAGCGGAGTCGCTGCTGCCGCCCCCCGCGCCCGCGAGCCGCGTCGCGCTGCCGGCACGCAGCGTGCTGTCGGTCCTTCCCGGCGACGGCGACCTGCTCGCGTTGACCGTCGACGACGGGGTCAGCACCGAAGTGGTGCGCCGCTACACCGAATTCGCCCGTGACACCGGTGTGCGGCTGACCTACTTCGTCAACGGCATCTACCAATCCTGGACCGACAACGCCCGGCTGCTGCGGCCACTGGTGGACTCAGGCCACATCCAGTTGGGCAACCACACGTGGTCGCATCCCGATCTCACCACGCTGAGCTCCGCACGGATCGCCGACGAGATCAACCGCAACCATGCGTTCCTGAAGAACACGTTCGGCGTCGACGCGCGGCCGTACCTGCGGCCGCCGTACGGCCGGCACAACCGCGCTGTCGAGGCGGTCGCCGCCGACCTGGGCTACACGATCACCACCATGTGGTCGGGCTCGCTGGCCGATTCCACCGTGGTCACCGAGGACTTCATCGTGAAGATGGCCGAGACCTACTTCCGTCCGCAGAACATCGTGATCGGACACCTCAACCACCTGCCGGTGACCGCTGTCTACGGGAAGCTGCTCGACGTCATCCGCAGCCGTCGCCTGCGCACCGTGACCTTCAATGACGTGTTCCTGCGCCCCCAAGAAACCAGATGACCGGCGGCATGCCGAGGTTTGCTGTACCCGGACGGCGGGTACCTTCCGGCCGCAGCTAGCCCCACACAGGAGGAGACCATGGCCGAGCCGGCCCGCACACATGTCGACGAGCCAGCGACCGAGGCGCTGAGCAGCGTTGGGCTTCTTCTGAACATGGTCGCCGTCATCGCCTTCGCGCTGTTCTTGGCCGGGCTTGCCATGGCCGGTCCGTCGCTCGCGATATCGGCCGGTGCCGTGGCGCTGGTGAGCTTTGCCGGCAGCTTGATGGCCTTGGTGGCTGACGGCCGCCGAATCGACGAGCAGGAGGTCGCCGCGGCGATGCGGCAATGACCCGGCTGCTGCTGTGGTGGCCGCCGGTCGCCGTGGCGGCGATGTTGCTTCTCGGTTGGGCGGTGGGCAAGCGCTCCACCGCAGTGGACGACTGGTTCCTGCACGATCTGCGTCGGGCGCTCGCGATGAGGCCCGTTGCGCTGCTGGTGTTCACCGACTGGCCGTTCCTCGGCGTGGTGCTCGCGGCCTGCGCGGCGGTGGCGCTCTACCGGCGGCGGTGGCAGCTGGCGGCCGTGGTCACGGTGAGTCCCGTGGTGGCGATCATCCTCGTCCAGGTGCTCAAACGGCTCTTCGGCCGGCATAAGGGCGGCGCGCTCGCCTACCCGAGCGGGCACGTCACCCTGCTCGTCGTTGTGATGGGCGCACTTCTACTGGTCGCCGGTGCGCGATGGTGGGCGTTGACCGCGGCGCTCATCGCGACCCTGCTCGGGGCGGCGGGTGTGGTGCTGTGCGGTTACCACTACGTCACCGACGCGATCGGGGCCGCCCTGTTGGGCACTGCACTGCTCTGCATCGCCGCGCGGCTCAGCGGCAGCCCGTCGGCAGTCGACCCGCCACGCGAGCCGACGGCCGAACCGCAGCCGAGATACCCTTGAAGCAAACGTATTTCGCATTTCGCTTTCCAGGAACAGCTGCCTCGTGATCAGAAACCACAGCCTGCGGGTCTTGGCCGTCGCCGCGGTCATCGTGATGTCGGCGATCTCGATCACCGTGGCGAGCGCGATGCTGCTGCGTTGCACGACGGACTGTTCTGCAACCGTCGGCGGAACCGCCGCCACGCCGTCGCCTGCCCCTGCGCTGATCACGATCACGCCGGGGCGTGACGCCCGCAACGTCGATCCTCTTGCACCCGTGACGGTGAGCGCCGCGAACGGGACGCTGGTGAGCGTGCGGATGGTCAACGACGCCGGCAAGCCGATCGATGGCATCATGACTCCGGACAACACGACGTGGAAGCCTGCGGTGCCACTGGGATATGGCCGCACATATACGATTACGGCCACCGGCCGCGGCGCCGGCGGGGTGCCCAGCACCGTAGTGTCGACGTTCACCACGTTGACTCCGGGCAATCAGGCCAAGGTCTATCTCGACACCACTTCCGGTGCGGCGCTGCAAGACGGCGGTGTCTACGGGGTCGGAATCGTCGTGGTGGCGCACTTCGACGAACCGATCTCCGACCGCGCCGCCGCGGAACGACGGCTGACCGTCACCACCTCCCCCCCGGTGACCGGATCGTGGTATTGGGTCGACGACCAGAATGCCCACTGGCGCCCCGAGCACTACTACGCGCCTGGCACGAAAGTGACTGTGGCTGCGAACATTTACGGCGCCGCGCTGGGCAACGGCCTCTACGGTCAAGAAGACGCCCACGTGACGTTCTCCATCGGCGACGCGCACATCTCCATCGCCGACGACAACACCAAGCAGGTCAGCGTTTACGAAAACGGCAAGCTGGTGCGCACCATGCCCACCTCGATGGGCATGGGCGGCACCCAGCAGATCGGCGGCCGCACCCTGTCGTTCTGGACCCCACCGGGGATCTACACCGTGCTGGACAAAGGCAACCCGGTGATCATGGACTCCTCGACATTCGGCCTGCCGATCAATTCGCGGCTCGGCTACCGCGAAACCATCAAGTACGCCACCCGCATCAGCATCGACGGCATCTACTTGCACGAGCTGGACAGCACCGTGTGGGCCCAAGGCAGCACCGACACGTCGCACGGCTGTCTGAACCTCAACGCGGACAACGCAATATGGTTCTACAACTTTTCTCGGCCCGGCGACGTGGTGGAGGTCCGCAACACCGGCGGACCTCCGCTGAGGATCGAGCAGAACGGCGACTGGACCGTTCCGTGGGACCAGTGGCGCAAAGGCAGCGCCCTGCACTGACCGTTCGTAGCGCCACGAAAGATCGTGCGCTACAACCATATTCGCGCTACGGCGTGGATCCCGGGCGTTTGAGCGTCTCCCAGTCGTGTTCGGTTTCGAGCTGTGCGATGCGTTCGGCGGTCCGCTCCCGAAGAAACCAGGTGAATCCGATACCGCACACGATCCCGACGACCAGGGCTATCCAGGAGAACCGGGAGAGCCAGTGTTCGGCTGCCAGGCCCGCGAAATAGACGACAGCGGTTGTGCCGCCGGCCCAGCACACTGCACCGGTGGCGTTGGCCGCCAGGAATCGTCGGTACGGCATGTGCAGCGCGCCGGCCAGCGGGCCGGCCAGGATGCGTAACAGCGCGATGAAACGCCCGAAGAACACTGCCCACACACCCCAGCGCGCGAACAGATGCTTGGCCAGCGCCACATGCCCCGGCCCGAAATGTTTCGGGAAGCGATTTCCCATCCGTTCGAAAAGCGGCATGCCGAACCGGCGACCGATCGTGTAACCGATGGTGTCGCCGACGATCGCCCCGACGGTGGCGGCCGCGCCGACCGCGACCGGGTTGATGTCCAGCGCGTGTCGCGAGGCCAGGAACGCCGCGCTGACCAGCGTGATCTCGCCGGGCAGCGGGACGCCGAGACTTTCGATGCCGATGACGCCGCCGACGAGCAGATACACCGCCAGGGGCGGAATCGACTGCAGCAGCTCGGCGACATTCACGGTGCCTACAATGCCGCATTGCGACGCATTCGCAGTCGATTACACCCCTAGACTGACGGCCATGACGTATGTCGCTCGTGCGATCGCGGTGGTCGGCTGATGGCCGACAACGACGACCCGGTCACCATCCTTTCCGTCAGCGAATGCTGGGAGCTGCTGGCCAGTGTGCCGCTGGGCCGCCTGGTCACCACTGTCGACGGGCGTGCGGAGATCTTTCCGGTGAACTACGCCGTGCAAGACCGCACGGTGCTGTTCCGCACCGCCGAGGGCACCAAGCTGGTCAGCGCCGCGATCAACAACCAGGTGCTCTTCGAGGCCGACGATCACGGCCCGGCGCAAGGGTGGAGCGTGATCGTCAGAGGCACCGCCCGTACGGTGCGCGACGACGCGGACGTCGAGAAGGCCGACCAAGCACAGCTACAGAGTTGGACGGCAACGGAGAAGACGCACTATGTGCGTGTGTTGCCGACCGCGGTCACCGGCCGGCGGTTCCGGTTCGGCTCGAGCGCAAAGTCGCGCCCGAGCTGACCGTCAGTTCGTGATGAATGCCAGCCCCGCGATCCCGACGACGTAGAGCACCAGCACGGTGATCGAGTCCACGCCCATGCGCAGCCACTGCCGCTGCGGGCGAAAAACCAAGCCGCACATGTACACAACGGTGAGCAGACCGGCTAGGGCGGTGAGGTAGATGTCGCTGTGATGTGCCAGCGGCAAGACGGCCGAGCCGGACAACAACGACGCCAACAGGAACAGCACCGGCAGAAAGGCGTTGCCGCCGAAGATGTCGCTGACGGCCAGCTTGTAGTCACCGAGACGGGTGGAGGCCAGACCGGTGGACAGTTCGGGCAGCGCCGTCGCAGCGGCGAGGACGGTGGCGCCGAACACGACTCCCGACATGCCCCAGCGGCCGAACACCTCTTCACCGCTGCGTTCGATCAGCACACCGGCCACCAGCGTCGCGACCGCGGAAGCGGTGAAAACCAACACCGCGCGACGAGTGCTCACCCCCTGCCGGGTGGCCTGATCTTCCTTGGTGGCCACCGAATGTCCGCGCGGATGGTCCTGGCTGCCCGGGGCGTGGCCGCTTTGGTGCCAGGGCAGGCCCTGGTCGGCGCGGCGCAACAGCACCAGACCCACCACCCATAAGACGAGGATCAGCACCCCGCCGGGCGTCAGCCGCCACACCATCAGCGTGCGCGGCAGCTGCGTCGACATCACCACGACCACCAGCATCGCCACCACCAGCGCGCCTTCCAAGACCAACGTCAGCGACGCCGCCAAGTACGTCAGCGGTTTCCGCGGCCGCACCCCCGCGGCATCCAGGGCTACCAGCACTACGGTCTGAAGTGCGATGCCGCCCAAGATGTTTCCTACCGCGACGTCGAGCTGGTGGGCGAGCGACGCGCTCGCGGTGATCGCGATCTCGGGCAGGTTGGTCGCGATGGCCAGCAGAATCACCCCGCCCATCGCCGATCCGAGGTGCCATCGCTGCGACAGCACGTCGGTCATGTCCGACAGCTTGATTCCCGCGAACCAGATGACAGCGGCGCACGCCACGAAGATCGCCAGCAGTGCAAGCGACGGCAACGACGTCACCCTGGCGCTCCTCGGTCCTGCTTCGGTTTGGTCGCGGCTGTACCGGCCGTGTCTTCGGCATGCCCGACCCGCGGCGTTCTCAACCGCTGCGCCACAAGTTGCCAGCGAGTTGCCAGACTGGCGGGCCGCGCTACTTCGCCGGAGCCGTCAGGTCGTAATAGGTGACGCCGTCGGCGGTGACTGCGGTGAAGTGCTGCTTGACCCACGCCCCGATCTTGTCGGCTTCCGTCTCGCCGTCGCGTCGTTGCGGTCCGTCACTGTCGCCTTCTCCGGGTCCGGGGTTGCGGCCCTCGAGGTAGTAGTCGATCTGCTGGGCGGCGACGTACTGCTGGAATTGGGCCAGCGTGGGCGACGGGTCCCGGCCCATGAAGCCGCCGATCGGCATGACCGGTTCGCGGGTGGCGAGCTGATAACCGGCTGCCGAGTTTGCGCCGTCGGTCGCCGCCACCCATCGGTATCCGGTGTCGCCAGACAGCAGCGCCACCACCGCAGCACTGACTTGTTCACCCCTTCCGCCGGGGCGGCCTTCTGGTCCGCGCATCCCGGCTGGGCCGGGGCCGCCGAAGCCGCGCGATCCCTGCACCGACGGCCCAGCCGTCACGACGCCACCGCTGTGCGACGAACTGACCGTCTGAACGCAATAGGCGAGCGGGCCCGCCACCGCCGCGAGCGTCGCCACCGCCGCCGCCCACCGCGCCATTCGGCCCGATATCCGGCCGCGGCCGCGAATCACGCTGATCGCCAACACAATCGACGCGGCCGCACCCGCTGCCAGCACGGCCCAGCGCAACGGGGGCACGAAAGCGGGCGATCGGGAAAGTAAGACCCACGACCATACGGCGGTCAGCACCGTTGTACCGGCGAGAACCACGGCAGCCCAACGGTTTTCACGATACGCCCACAGGTCGATCAGCCCGATACCCACGAGCGCGGCAATCGCCGGCGCCAGCTCCACGGTGTAGTAGTCGTGGAACATCCCGGACATGAAGCTCAGCACCGCGCCTGCGCCCACCAGCCAGGCACCCCACATCAGGTACTGCGCGCGGCGTTGGTCGGTACGAGAGGCGCGCCCGCACAAGACGAGTCCCGCAGCCACGAAGACCAGCGCCGCCGGCAGCAGCCACGAAATCTGACCGCCGGCCGCGCCGCTGAAAAGACGGGTCAGTCCGGCCGACGAACCGAAGGCGCCATGGCCCGACGGTGGACCGTCGGGACCGCCTGGCGGTGCAGCGCCGGGCATGCCGTGTCCGCGGCCCAGCAGCCGGGACAGGCCGTTGTAGCCCAGCGTCAGGTTCAGGAAGCTGTTGTCGGTCGAGCCGCCGATGTACGGGCGATCCGAGGCCGGCGTCATCGACACCAGCAGCACCCACCACCCGGCGCTGACGACCATCGCGAGCAGCCCGGCGCCCAGTTGCAGCAGCCGCACCCGCAACCGGGGCGGCCCGGCCACCAGATAGGCGAGCGCGAAGGCGGGCACCACCAACATCACCTGCAGCTGCTTGGTCAAAAAGCCCAGACCGACGAGAGCACCACACAGCACCAGCCAGCGGGTGCGGCCGTCGGACACCGCGCGCATCAGCGCCCACGCCGACGCGATCGTCAAGAACACCAGCAGCGCGTCGGGGTTGTTGTAGCGGAACATCAGCGTCGCGACAGGCGTGAGCGCCAGCGCGGCCCCGGCGATGAGGCCGGCCGCCGGCCCGAAATTCCGTTTGACGATCGCGTACAGCAGCGCGACCGACGCCACCCCCAAAAGCACCTCCGGCAGCAACATCGACCAGGTGTTGAGCCCGAAGATGCGGCCGCTGATCTCCATGGGCCACAGCGATGCCGGCGGCTTGTCGACGGTGATCGAGTTGCCGGCGTCAGACGACCCGAACAGGAAGGCCTTCCAGCTCTTGGTGCCTGCTTGCACCGCGGCCGCGTAGAACGCGTTCGCCCAGCCCATGCGGCCCAGGCCGATGCACCAGAACCCGGCAGTCGCGACGAGCAGCGCCGTGAGCGCGGGCGTCGCCCAGCGCGGATTCGGCGGCGCGGCGTCGACCGCGGAAGGTGTGTCGACGGTTCGGCCGGGGGTCAGCGCGGTCGCGGTCATGCAGATCGCTCCTGGGTAGGCGCGGACGGTGATCGGCGGCGCGGATGAAACACCCAGCCGCGCAACAGCACGAACCGCACGACGGTCGCCACGAGGTTCGCGACGACCACGGCGGCCAACTCGACATTGCGGGAGGGGTCGCCCACAGCCTGCAACGCGGCGAGCGCGCCGCTGGTGATCGCCAGCGCGATGCCGAACACGATCAGCCCCTCGACGTGGTGGCGACCGGCATTGCCGCGCCCGCGGACCCCGAAGGTGAACCGACGGTTGGCTGCCGTGTTGGCCACAGCCGTCACGAGCAGCGCGATCAGGTTCGCCACCTGTGCGCCCATCGCGGCGTGCAGCGCGGTGAACAGCACCACATACGCGATGGTGCTGGCCACGCCGACCGCGCAGAACCTGACCGCCTGGCGCAGTAGCGATTCCGGTGGCGCTGAGTGTGCCGAACCCAGCTGCGCAGCGATCTCGGCGATCGGAATCGCGCCGGTGGCAAAGCCTTTCGCCAACCGAGCGACACCTTTGAGGTCTGCTGCGGCGGTGGCGAGGATGTCGACGCGGCTGTCGGGGTCGTCGACCCAGTCCACAGGAACCTCGTGGATCCGCAGCCCGGCGCGTTCGGCGAGCACCAGCAGCTCGGTGTCGAAGAACCAGCCGGTGTCGATCACATGGGGCAACAGCTCACGCGCAACGTCGGCGCGAATCGCCTTGAACCCGCACTGGGCGTCCGAAAACCTAGCCGCCAGAGTCGATTTGAGGATGAAGTTGTAGCAGCGGGAGATCACCTCCCGCTTGGCGCCGCGGATCACACGCGAGCCGCGGCTCAGCCGGGTGCCGATCGCGACGTCGGAGTGACCCGAAATCAGCGGCGCGACAAGCGGCGCCAACGCGGTCAGGTCGGTGGACAGGTCGACGTCCATGTACGCCAGCACCGGCGCGTCAGACGTCGACCACACATGGTGCAGCGCGCGGCCACGCCCCTTCTTCTCGAGCCGGACCACGCGCACGTCGTCGAGTTCGGCGGCCAGCTGGGCGGCGATCCGCGGCGTCTCGTCGACGCTGGCATTGTCGGCGATCGTGATGCGCACCGGGATGCGGAAGTGCTCGTGCAGGTATCGGTGCAGCCGGCGGATCGAGCCCGCCAGTGCCGCCTGCTCGTTGTACACCGGCACCACCACGTCCAGCACCGGAGTGCCGGCCGCGCGAGCGAGCTGCACGGCGTCGGGCCGCGACGCGAAGACCCGACGACCCTGATCCACCGGATCGGCGGGCATCGGAAAGAGATCCATCACGGTGTCCGTCATGGCTCTCATCGTCAGTGCCGACGGTGGGTGCAGCGTGGGGGATCGCTATGCGTCAGCTGTGAAAACAGCGGCTCACGACGTCGACCGGTACAGCTGTACGAGATCCCCGTAACCGCACACTTCGGCAAATGCCAGTTCGCCCTCGCGGTCTGGCTCTTCGAGTTCGTGCATCCATTGCCGAAGCAATGCGCTGCCGGCGTGGTGCAGCTCGGCGTCGGTGTCGGTCTGGGCGGACAGCAGTTCGAGCCGGTGCAGGTATCGGTCGGCGACCGCCAATCGGTGCACTTCGGTCACCAGGTCGACGGCCTCCCCGGCCCACACCCTGATCACCCGGCGGTACGCGGTGAGCTGGTGCACCGGCAGTCCCGCGGACCGCAACTCGTCGCGGGCATCAGCCAGGGTGGCCAGCACGTCGCGGCGACGAGACTTCAGGGCTTCGCGGGCCAGCCTCAGTTCGGCCTCGAATTGTGCGCCGGGCATCGGGGCGGACGGTTCGGTGGCCGGCGCGAAGATCGCGGGGGCGACGTCGACCTTGGCCCATTCGCCGAAGCTTTCCGCCCAGGTCCCGAATTCGCCTGCTACGACGTTCAATTCAGCGCGATGCCGATCGAGGTGGGCAGCGAACTCGCGCCGGTCCTGGGCGGCCATCAGGCGCGCCGCCTTGACGACCTCGCCGGTCAGTGCTCGGTGGGATCTCACGATGGCCAGCAGCCTGTCGCGTCCCCGATCGCGTCGCCGGTTCACGTGTCGATCCTGCCAGGCGCCCGTCGGAGCATGCGCTGGGTTTGCGCAGCAGGGCGCCGCAGCCCAAGTGACGGTCCCGTGCGGGCGCGGTCGGGGCTGCGGCGCGGACTGCGTGATCGTGTTCGGGCCATCGTCAGGCGTTGATGGCCTTCTGCTCGCCGGCCTCGATGGAGATCTTGCGCGGCTTGGCTTGGGCGGCCACCGGGATGGTCAGCCGCAGCACCCCATCGGTGTACTCAGCGGCGACGTGGTCTGCGTCGAGGTTGTTGCCAAGGTAGATCTGCCTGCTGAACACGCCATGCGGGCGTTCGGCGACCAACCAGTTCCGGCCGTCGTTGTGCTGGGGCCGCTCGGCACGGACAGTGAGTACGTTGTTGTCGACGGTCACATCGAGCGATTCGGCGTCGATGCCCGGCAGGTCGAGTTCGACGACGAACTTGCCGTCCTCACCCCACGCGTCCATGGGCAGCGCCACCGGTCGGCCCGGAGCGCCCAGCGAACCCCATACCTGCTGCGTCAAGCGGTCGATATCGCGGAAGAACGGATCGAACCAGAGCATGGTGTTCACCTCCTTGCCGAACTCGTCGGATGTACTTTTTCTGCCACAGAAAACGACTGCGACTGCGCTCGTATTTCCGTCCGCGCATCGAGTGGGCAGGCGAATTCGGTTCGGCACCAATGTCATCCGCGCAACCACTGCGGCCCCGAGTAGCCCTCCCAAGGGTTGTAGTCGGCCAACAGCTCTTCTTGCGGCGGCCGCTGCGCTGGCGGCACATGCTGCAGGTTGATCCTGACCCGGTACCAGATCGAGCTGGGTCCGCGCATGCCGTCGACGAGCACGTCGGGCGGCTGCAGTCGCGCCGCCGCCTCGGGATGCCGGTTCCGCCAGGTGTCCAGTGCGGCCAACGCCTCGTCCTTGGTCTTGGTCCGCGCCACCTCGATCAGCGGCATCGTCGAGCGGCGGCGGCCGGAGCCGCCCGCGCCCTTCGGGGGCTTCTCAGCCGGGCCCAACCTCTCGGCCAGCTGCAGCAGCTCTTCCAAAGAGCCTGTGGTGCCGTCCATTTCGGCCCACGGGTCACCGATGTCGGCGAACCGCGCGGGCACCGTGTCCACCGTGAACGCCTCAGGGCGGACCGTGGGCACCTCGTCCCAGAACAGCGGCGTCGACACCCTGGCGTCCGGGGTGGCCCGCACCGAGTACGCCGAGGCGGTCGTGCGGTCTTTGGCGTTCTGGTTGAAGTCGACGAACACGCCTTGGCGTTCCTCTTTCCACCACCGGCTGGTGGCCAAATCCGGTGCCCGCCGCTCGACCTCGCGGGCGACGGCTTCGGCGGCAAGGCGCACCTGCCGGTACGGCCAGTGCGGCGCAATTCGGGCGTAGACGTGAAAGCCGCGTGAGCCGGACGTCTTCGGCCAGCCTGTCAGGCCGTGGTCGGCCAGCACCTCGCGGACCACCAGCGAAACGTCGACGATCTGCTGCCACGCCACGCCCGGCACCGGGTCCAGGTCGATGCGCAACTCGTCGGGGTGCTCGAGGTCACCGGAGCGCACCGGATGCGGATTGAAGTCCACGCAACCGAGGTTGACCGCCCATGCCAGGCCGGCGGCGTCGTGGATCACCGCTTCCTTGGCCGACGTGCCCGAGGCGTACTTGAGCTCGGCCACGTCGATCCACTCCGGCCGCTTCTCGGGAGCGCGCTTCTGGAAGATCGCTTCCTCGGTGAGCCCCTTGACGAACCGCTTGAGAATCATCGGCCGGTCCGCGACGCCCCGCAGCGCGCCGTCGGCCACCGACAGGTAGTAGTCGATCAGGTCGAGCTTGGTGCGAGCGGGATGGTCGTCGGTGGGCGGGAAGACGACCTTGTCCGGATGCGTGATTGCGACCCGGCGGCCGGCCACCTCCAACGTCATCGGGCCGGCCATATCGCCATCGTAAGTTCGATGCCGCCGTGAGATGCCGGTCACATAGGGTATGCGCATGGTTTCTCTCAACCCCCTCGAACTGGCGACGCAGGCGGCCGCCAAGGCCAAGCAGTACGCCGAGCGTGGCGCGGCCGAATTGCATTACGTCCGAAAAATGTTCGAGGCGGGCGCGCTGAAGCTCGAGTCGCCGCAGATGATTGCCGCGATGGCCGCCGACATCGCGCGGTGGGGTGAGATCGGGATGATCCCGTCGGTCAACGCCCGCCGCGCGCCGCACCGCGTCGCAGTGATCGACGACGAGGGCACCATGACGTTCAAGGAACTCGACGACGCCGTCAACGCGGTGGCCAACGAGATGGTCGCGATGGGCGTTCAAGGCGGCAACGGGGTGGCGATTCTGGCCCGCAACCACCGCTGGTTCTTGGTCGCGAACTACGCGTGCGCGCGGGTGGGCGCGCGCACGATCCTGCTCAACACCGATTTCTCCGGCCGCCAGATCGCCGAGGTGGCCGACCGTGAGGGCGCCCGACTGCTCATCTACGACGACGAGTACACGCAGGCCGTGTCTGAGGCGAACTTCGAGCTCGGCAAGCTGCGCGCGCTCGGGCACAACCCCGATCGGGACGAGCCGTCCGGCAGCACAGACAAGGCCTTGGCCGACGTGGTCGCGGGCGGCAACAAGGCGCCCGCTCCGAAACCGTCGAAAACCGCGTCGCTGGTGATCTTGACCAGCGGCACCACCGGCACGCCCAAAGGCGCCACGCGGCACACCCC
Organism: Mycobacterium sp. NGS39; assembly: GCF_059812765.1. Lineage (NCBI taxonomy): Bacteria > Bacillati > Actinomycetota > Actinomycetes > Mycobacteriales > Mycobacteriaceae > Mycobacterium > Mycobacterium sp. NGS39. The sequence goes on from NZ_JCALDH010000001.1 coordinate 258,619, forward strand.
GCCCACGTTGGCGCCGATCGGCGGGATCCTCTCGCATGTGCCGTTCAAGGCGGGTGAGGTGACGGCGCTGCCGTCGCCGATGTTCCACGCGCTCGGCTACCTGCATGCGACGATCGCGATGACACTTGGCTCCACGCTGGTGCTGCGTCGCAAGTTCCGCCCACTCACGGTGATCGAGGACATCGAAAAGTACCGTGCCACAGCACTTGTCGTGGTGCCCGTAATGCTGTCGCGCATACTCGACGCGCTCGACAGCGCCGACCGCAGCTACGACCTGTCGTCGCTGCGCATCGTTTTCGTCTCCGGTTCGCAGCTGGGCGCCGAGCTGGCCACGCGCGCCACCAAGCGGCTGGGACCGGTCATCTACAACCTCTACGGGTCCACCGAGGTCGCGTTCGCCACGATCGCGCGGCCGCAAGACCTCGACATCAACCCGGCGACGGTGGGGCCCGTCGTCAAGGGCGCGAAGGTCAAGATTCTCGACGACCAGGGCAATGAAGTGCCGCAAGGACAAGTGGGCCGCATCTTCGTCGGCAACTTCATGCCGTTCGAGGTTACACCGGCGGCGGGGGAAAGCAGATTATCGACGGGCTGCTGTCATCGGGCGACGTCGGCTACTTCGACGAGAACGGGCTGCTGTACGTGACCGGACGCGACGACGAGATGATCGTCTCCGGCGGCGAAACGTGTTCCCGGCTGAGGTCGAAGATCTGATCAGCGGCCACCCGGACGTCGTCGAGGCGACCGCGCTGGGCGTCGAGGACCCGGAGTGGGGCGCGCGATTGCGGGCTTTCGTCGTGAAGCGCAAGGATTCGAGCATCGACGAGGAAGCGATCAAGAAATACGTGCGCGAGCATCTGGCGCGCTACAAGGTGCCGCGCGAGGTGGTGTTCCTCGACGAGTTGCCGCGCAACCCCACGGGCAAGATCCTCAAGCGCGAACTCCGCAAGATCGAGTGATTTCGGTGCGTTTACCGGCGCTCAGCGCACGTAAACGCACCGAAATCGCCAGAGGGTCAGGGGTCGCGGGGCAGGCCCAGCAGCCGCTCGGCGATGATGTTCAACTGCACCTCCGAGGTGCCGCCGTAGATTGTGGTCGCACGGCTGGCCAACAGGTACTGCGCCCACTTGCCCTGCAGGGTGCCCGGGTCGCCGATCGCGCCGTCGGTGCCGAACGACGACACCCCGAATTCGGCGTAGCCCTGAGTGGTGCGCATCGACAGCAGCTTGGACACCGCGGCCGCGGGCATCGGGTCGAATCCGGCGATCGTCAACAGCGTGGAGCGCAGATTCAGCACCTTGGCCGCATGACCCTCCGCGATCAGCCGGCCCGCCCGGTTCTGTGCCACCTGGTCGAAATGGCCGTCACGTAAGAACTCCACCAAACCATTGAGGTTGGCCAAGAACGGCGCTTCGCTGCTGCCGATCGAAACCCGTTCTGCCGTAAGGGTGTTGCGGCTGACTTCCCAGCCGCGGTTCACCTCGCCCAGCACCAGGTCGTCGGGCACGAACACGTCGTCGATGAACACCGTGTTGAACATCGCGTTGCCGGTCAGCTCACGCAGCGGCTTGACTTCCACTCCGTCGCTTGACATGTCGAGCAGGAAGTACGTGATCCCGTTGTGCTTGGGCGCGCTGGGGTCCGTGCGGGCCAGTAGCGCACCCCACTGCGAGTACTGCGCGGCGGTCGTCCAGATCTTCTGGCCGGTGATGCGCCAGCCGCCGTCGACTTTGGTGGCCTTCGTCGTCAGGCTCGCCAGGTCCGAACCGGCTCCCGGCTCGGAAAACAGTTGGCACCAGATCAATTCGCCGCGGAACGTCGGCGGCAGGAAGCGCTGCTTCTGCTCTTCGGTGCCGAACGCGACGATCGACGGCACCAGCCACGCCGCGATGCCGAGGTTCGGTCGCTTGACCTGCCCGGCCTCGAACTCCTGCTGAATGATGATCTGCTCGACGGGTCCCGCCGAGCGGCCCCACGGCTTGGGCAGATGCGGTGACACCCAGCCGCCTTCGGCGAGCGCGGCGGTGCGCTGCTCGTGCGGAAGCGCTTTGAGCGCAGCCACTTCCGCGCGGATCTCGTCGCGGAGCTTCTCGGTTTCCGGGTCGAGGTCGATGTTGAGTTTGCGCATCCCGGTGCTGGTCGCGGTGTCGACAACCAGCTGCGGGTAGTCGGAGATTCGGCCGAACGCGGCGATGATGCCGAGCGCCCGCCGGTAGTACACGTTGGTGTCGTGCTCCCAGGTGAATCCGATACCGCCGTGCACCTGGATGCAGTCCTGCGCGCAGCGCTGCGCGGCCGACGGTGCCAGCGTCGCTGCCACGGCAGCCGCGAATTCGGCTGCCGAATCCGGGTTTTCGATGCCCTCGTCGATCGCTCGGGCGGCGTCCCACACCGCCGCGACGGCCCGTTCGGTGTCGGCGGCCATTTCCGCGCATTTGTGCTTGACGCCTTGGAACTGCCCGATGGGCCGGCCGAACTGCTCGCGGATCTTCGCGTATGCCGCCGCGGTGTCGGTCGCCCAGCGTGCGACGCCGACGGCCTCGGCCGACAGCAGCGTGGTCACCAGCGTGCGTGCGCTGGCCACGTTGAGATTGCTCAGGACGCGGTCGGCGGGCACTTCGACGGCGTTGGCGCGTACGTGCGCCACCGGCCGAAGCGGGTCGACGCTTTGCACCGGTTCGATCTCCAGCGCGTCCGCGTCGATCACCACCCATTCGGTGCCGCTGGTTTCCGGGTCCAGGCCGGCGACCGGCAGCACCAGCAGCGAGGCCTGCGCGGCCGACGGCACCGAGCGAGCCTCACCGCGAACCACCAACGAGTCGCCCTGTCGGGTCCCCGTCAGCGACGACTCCAGTGCGTAGGCCGCGATCGCCGCGCCGGACGCCAGGTCGCCGAGCACCTTCGCGTGCGGGTCGTGTGCGGCGATCAGCGCGCTGGCGATCACCGACGGCACGAACGGCCCCGGCACAGCGCCGCGACCGAATTCTGCGATCACGACCGCGAGCTCCAGGATGCCGAAGCCCTGCCCACCCACGGACTCGTCGAGATGCACGCTGTGCAGGCCCTGGTCGGCTGCGGCCTTCCAGTACGGCGGTGGGTTGGGGATCGGTGTTTCCAGCGCTTCGTGCAGCACCTCCGACGGCGCCACTCGCTCGACCAGCGCGCGCACGGATTCGGCGAGGTCCTTGTGTTCGGTCGTGATCGCAATAGGCATGAGGTGTGTGCCTTCCATCGAATAACCGGTGGGTTGGGTCTGAGATTACTCGTTGACGACGTTGCTCAGCGGGCGCCTGTCCCACAGCCGCGCGCAATTCTCGACGCCCTCGACCAGGTAGCGCCGCATCGTGTCGGCGGTGTACCAGGTGACGTGCGGGGTCACCACCACGTTGTCGAGGCGCAGCAGCGCGTTGTCAGCGGCCACGGGTTCGACGGCGAACACGTCCAGGCCTGCGCCGGCGAGCCGCCCCTCGCGCAACGCCTCGACCAACGCGGCTTCGTCGACGATCAACCCCCGCGAGGTGTTCACCAGCACCGCGTCGTTCTTCATCGCCGCGAGCGCGTCGCTGCCGAGCAGTCCAGCGGTCGCGTCGGTGAGCGGCAGGTGCAGCGACACGATGTCGCTGTCGGCCAGCAGCGCTGCCAGCGTGCGCCAGCTGGCAGCGCCGTCGTCGCCGGTGCTGGTGTGCAGCACCGTGGCTCCCATCGCGGCGACGATCGCCTCCACGCGGCGCGCGATGTTCCCGTAGCCGACGAGCCCGACCGTGCAACCGCCGATGTCGCGGACGGTTTCTCCCAGGGACGGGTCCGTCGGCCAGCCCGCGCCGGCTCGCGTCACCCGGTCCAGTTCGACCAGCCGGCGCAAGGTCGCAAGCATCAGCAGCACTGCGCCTTCGGCGACCGACGGCGCGTTGGCGCCGGGCATGTTGGCCACCGCGATGCCCAGCGAGCTCGCCGCGGCCACGTCGATGGTGTTCACGCCTGCGCCCAGCTTGTGCACCAGCCGCAGCCGCTTGCCCTTTGCTAGGTCGGCCGCGGACAGCGGCCGCAGCACATGCCAGATCACCTCTGCGCGGGGCAGCTCGCGGTAGAACGTGGCGTCGTCGTCCTCCGCGCAATAGTGGACGTCGAGCCAATCCGCCTGGCGTGCAAGGAAGTTCAGCACCTTAGGCCCGGGGGTGAAGTGGGCCAGGACTCTTACCGCCACCGTTTGGCGATCCACTTGGCGATGGTATCCGCCTGCTCGCTGCGCGCTCCGGGCGTGGTGAAGTAGTGGTCACTGTCGATGGAGACCGACGTCTTGTCGCTGCTGCCCAAAGCGTTGTAGATGCGCTGCGCGTCGGACGGGAACACCCCGGTGTCCTGCTCTGCGTTGATCACCAGGGCCGGACAGGTCATGCGGGCCAGATGCGGCTCGGCCCGCGTCTGTGCGTGGCGCAGGCTCCACATGCCGAGCCAGGTGCGCAGAGTGCAGGCAGCGGCGATGCCGTGCGCTGAGCGGTTGGCCTTCGCAGGCACCCCGGCATAGCACATGTTCGGTGGCCGCTTGGTGGGCTCCAGTGTGGGGTCCACCATCCGCGGGTCCGCCCAGGTGCGCATCACGGTGAACGGCCGGTCCGAAAACCCTGCCGCCCGAACACGTTTGAACTCGGTTTCGACCCAGTCGGTGATCGCGTGATTGCGTGCTTGCTGCGCGGCGCGGTAGCGCTCGACGAACTCGGGTGAGAACGGCGGGCCGTTACGTTCGTCGAAGATGTCCAGGCTCGAATCGGTTGCGACGGCATCGTTTTCGTCGACGACGGATCCGTCCATCCATGCGGTCAGCACATCCGGCCGCCCGGGATGCGCGGCGCTGGCGACGTACCCGTCGGCGGCTGGCAGTTCGTTCACCCCGGCTGCGGGCCGCATGCCGGCCACCGGCGCCACGTTGGGTTCGGTGGCCTGCGACTGGTATGCCGCCATCAATGAGCCACCGCCGGAATTGCCCAGCAATATCACGGTTTCGACGCCCTGGACGTCGCGCAACCAACGCACGCCGACCCCGATGTCGACTAGGGCGTGGTCGAGCAGAAAGCTGCTTTCGAAGCCACGAAATCGGGTGTTCCAGCCGAGGAAGCCGACGCCGCGCGTGGCCAGGTAGTCGGCGAGGTAGTGCTCGGAGAAGTCGATCTGGTAATGCGTGGCGATCATCGCCACCTTCGGTTTACGGCCCACGCCACGGTGGTACAAGCCTTGGCACGGGTGCCCGCCGGCGCCGGCTCGCCGTGCGGTCGGTGACGTGAGGCCCACGAATTCGCGGATCACCCCCGGTGTCGGCGACATGTCAGGCCGCCTCCTTGCAATAGATCGCGCGGTAGAAGATGTTGGCGAGCGTCGTGATGCACGCGTCGTCGTCGACCTCGTCGGGGTGGCGACCGGAGAGCTGCACATAGCAGAACTGGTTGAACATCGAGACGATCGCGACGGCGATCAAGTGCGGATCGTCGTCGGGGCAATAGCCTTCGGCCTGAGCGCGTTCGACCGTGTGTGTGATGAACGAGATCGGGATTGCGCAGATGTCGGCCCAGTACGCGGCGAAGTCGTCGTTGACCATGGCCAGCTGCGACACGCTGATCATCTCGGCCAACCTGTGGCGGTAGGTGCGCCAGTGGGCCGCCGCGGCCTCATATGCGCGTTCGCGATTCGACAGACCGTGGCGCGTCACGGCTTCTGCGCGTTCGCTGGCTTCGTCGCGGAAGCGCACCGCCCACTCGCGGACCATGGCCTCCTTCGACTCGTAGTAGTTGTAGAACGACGCGGTGGACCGCTTTGCCTGCGCGGCGATGTCGGAGATCGTCGTCGCCAGAATTCCCTTGCGCGCAATCACGTCTCGGGCGGCCGCATCGATCGCGGCCTGTGTCCGCCGACCGCGCGCCGTGGGCAGTGGCTGCCTCGAGGGCTGCCTCGGTTGCGCCAACGTCACTCCCAACCATTGAGCCGGATCTGAATCTGATGTTAGATTCATGTCTGGCTGTTGAGAAGGTCCGGAGGGGACGTCATGATCAAGCCGCAGAACACCAACACCGAGTTCGCGTTGAACGGCATCAACCACGTCGCGCTGGTGTGCTCGGACATGGCACGCACCGTCGACTTCTACAGCAACGTGTTGGGCATGCCGCTGATCAAGGCGCTCGACCTGCCCGGCGGAGTCGGTCAGCACTTCTTCTTCGACGCGGGCAACGGTGACTGCGTCGCGTTCTTCTGGTTCCGCGACGCGCCGGACGCGGTGCCGGGTATCTCCGCGCCCAGGAACCTGCCGGGGATCGGCGACATCGTCAGTGCGGTCAGTTCCATGAACCACCTGTCGTTTCATGTGCCCGCCGAAAAGTTCGACGAATACCGTCAGAAGCTCAAGGACAAGGGTGTGCGTGTCGGGCCGGTGCTCAACCACGACGAGAGCGAGAACCAGGTCGCCGCGCAGTTGCATCCCGGCGTCTACGTCAGGTCGTTCTACTTCCACGACCCCGACGGCATCACACTCGAATTCGCTTGCTGGACAAAGGAATTCAGCGCCGCTGAGATTCTCACCCAGCCCAAGACGGCCGCCGACCGGCGAGTGCCCGCACAAGCCTAGTCGCGGCGCGGGTTCAGCCGGTCGATACACCAGGCCAGCTGCTCGACCAGCGCGGCCGGCGTCGACCTGACCTGACCCCCCAGCCATGAACTGAGCGCCTGCCGCACGCCGCCGACCGCGAATTGCGATGCCGCCCGCAGGTTGTCGTCCTCAGGCAGTCGCAGCGTCTCGCCGACATGCTGGCCGAGCAGCATCGCCATCAGCGCAGTGGACTCTTCGCGCTTGCGCACCACCACCGGATCGGCCAGTTCGGTGCTGAACACCAGCCGGCCCACGCGCGGGTCTCCCTCGATGTACGACACGAGATTAACCATCGCTGCGCGCGCCTGTTCGTCTTGCGGCGCGGCCGTCACCGCCGCCCGGATGGTGCTGACGAGTTCGGTGATCACCCAGTCGTACACGGCGGCCACGAATTCGTCTCTGTCGGAGAAGCTTTCGTAGAAGTAGCGGGCGGAGACGTTGGCCTGCCGGCAAAGGCCGCGTACCGTCAACGCATCCGGGCCGGCCTGCGACCCGAGGATGGTCAGGCCGGCGTCGAGAAGCCTGGCTCGCCGCTCGGCGCGGCGGTCGTCAGGTTGCACGCCGCGATACGGCCGAGTGCTCGTCGGCGCCATCGCACCATCTTGACACCCTTGGCGCGCGCTGGGAAACTTCAGGAAACGCGCGTTCGCAGATTTATCGATAGGGGTGCCCATGACGGTCGCCGAGCCATACAGTTACGTCGAGCAGCCGGTATCGGCCCCGGTGCCGCGAGCTCGTCGAATCAACAGGCGCACCGACGCCGGAATGATGGGCGTGGGCCTGCTGGCCGGTCCCGCGAACGTGATCATGCAGCTGTCCCGCCCGGGCGTCGGCTACGGCGTGGTGGAGAGCCGCGTGGAAAGCGGGCGCATCGACCGCCATCCCATCAAACGAGCGCGGACCACATTCACCTACATCGCGGTCGCGGTCGCGGGCACCGAGGAACAGAAGGCGGCGTACCGCCGGGCCGTCAACCGGGCACACGCCCAGGTGTATTCGACGGCCGAAAGCCCCGTGCGCTACCACGCTTTCGATCCCGAGTTGCAGCTGTGGGTGGCCGCCTGCATGTACAAGGGTGTGGTCGACGTGGAGCGGTTGTTCGTCGGCGAGATGGACGAGGAAACGGCGGACGCGCACTACCGCGACGCGATGGCGTTCGGCACCACGCTGCAGGTGCCGCCGGAGATGTGGCCGAAGGACCGCGCCGCTTTCGACGAGTACTGGCGCGAGTCGCTGGAGAAGGTGCACATCGACGACACCGTCCGCAAGTACCTGTATCCGATCGCGGCGGGCCGGCCACCGATTCCGTTGCCCCGCCGGCTGCAAGAACCGCTGGACAGCGTCGGGTTGTTGATCACGACTGGCTTTCTGCCGCAACGGTTTCGGGACGAAATGCGCCTGCCGTGGGACGATCGTCGGCAACGCAGGTTCGACCGGCTGATGGCGGCGATTCGCGTCGCCAACAACATGGCGCCCAAGTTCGTCCAGGAGTTCCCGTTCAACGTGCTGCTGCGCGACTTGGACTGGCGGATGCGTACTGGACGCCCGCTGGTCTGACCCCGCGATTTCGGTGCGCAAACCTTCGCTGCGCGCCGGTTAGCGCACCGAAATCACATGAACTGCACGCCGGCCTCGCCCAGCGTCGACCACCGCGCCGACCTGACGTCGGGGTCCATGCTCAGTTTCCGCACGGCGTTCTCCAGCACCTCGTCGTACCGCGTGGCCGCCGAGACCTCGGCGCGCAGCCGGGTTTCGCTCGGTGTGGACGTGGCCATCGAGCCCACCGACGTCAACTGGAGGCCGGGGCGCGTCAACGCGTCGAGCAATAACACCTTGACGCGTGCCTCCGCGTCCGCCGCGCACTGCAGCTCGAACGTGTAGTCGGCCGGCGGGATCTCTCGCCCGGTCCGCGAGCGCACGTGGTCCATGCGCGCCGCGAGCGGCGACAGGAACGTGTTGGCGGCGATGATCACCGCGGCCCCGACGACGGCCTCGCGCCACATCCATGCCCCGGCCAGCCCGCCGACGGCCGCGGTGGCCCACAGTGTCGCCGCGGTGTTCAATCCGACCACTGACGAACCCTGCTTCATGATCACACCGGCGCCCAAAAAGCCTATGCCCGTGACGATTTGAGCGGCCACGCGAGTCGGGTCCTGCTCGCGGTGAAAGGTATAGGCGCCCATGATCAGAAACAGCGCGGCGCCCATGCACACCAGAGCCATGGTCTGAAGCCCGGCCATCCGTGCGCGCCATTGGCGCTCGACGCCGATCGCGATGCCCAACAACGTGGCAAGCCCGACCCGCAAGAACAGGTCCAGGCCCGGCAACGTCATGCGGGAATCATCTCGCACTGCCGGCACGCCGCCGGGCGGACACGCTCAGCCGAACATCAGCGGGAGCAGGAAACGCGTCATCCGGCGCAGGTATTCGGGCTGGCTGACGTGCAGGATGTGGTTGCCGGGAAACCAGTGCAAATCGCATTGGTCCCAGTGCCGCCACAGCATCTCCGCCTGCTCAGGAGGCGCCAGCCGATCGCCCAGTCCCGTGATGATGAGCCGACGGTCGCGGGGCACCAGCGGGCGGTAGTTGAGCGGCGAGTGATACGCCGACGCGGCGACGAACTCGTCTCGGTCGATCTCTCCGAGCTTGCGTCCCAACGCGAAAAGCTTGTTCGCCGGAAACCAGTCCTCCAGCTCGTCTTCGACCGAGACGACAGGGACGTTCGGGATGACCGCGGTGAGGCGGTCTTCCACTCCGGCGATCAACGCGGTGGTGTAGCCGCCCAGCGAAATGCCGGTCAGCGCAACCTTTTCCACGCCGGTGAACTCGAGATAGTCGAGCAGGGACCGGAAATCGTAGACGGCCTGTGCCATGGCCTCGGCGAAGCCGGTCAGACCGCCCGCGAAATAGCCGTATCCGCTGAAGGGCGAATACTTTTCGGCGCGCCGGCCGTGGAATGGCAACGTGTAGAGCAGCACGTCGTAGCCGGAGCGGTAGAACCACGGCAGCGACATCCACAACCCGTTGAGCAGATACGGCGAACCCATGAACCCGTGGATCAAGCACAACGTGGGATGCGGCCCGTCCTCGTGTCGCCAATGCTGCGCCCGCACGACGTTGTTGCGCTCCAGCCGACGCCACCGCTCGCGCAGCGCGGGGTTCACGGGCTCGAAGCTGCTCTGGAACTGGATGTTGTGCACGCGGCCATGGGCCAGCCACTCTGCGATCGGGTTGGCCGGGCGCGAGTAGATGCGGGGTGGTTCTTGCGGCGCGGGAAACGACGCGGCGGGATCGTGTTCGGTTGCGAGTTCGGCGTAGAACCGCATGTGATCGCGCTCGCGTGCGGTGTCGGAGCGGCGCACCAGCTCGGCCAGGATCGGCGGCAGCATCGCCGCACCGACGAGCGAGGCGACGATCGTGCGCAACCCGACGTCGGCGACCGCGGAGACGTCGACGGTGAGGCGCTGACCGATCGACAGCTCGGAACGGTCGGGCAGGCCGCGCGCACCCGCGTCAGCACCGGCGACGTTGGGAACCGGTAAGGGTGGCTCGACGGGGTCAGCGCTGGACGTCATTGCCGGCCGGCCTTTCTGTCACCGGGTCCATAGACCCGCTTAGCGGATGCTAACTCAGGGGCCGGTCGTGGGCGGCGTCGGTTGCAGCGACGAACAGGCCTTCTGCGCGTTGTCCCAGGTCGCCTTGTCAACGCCCGGTGGCGGCGGTGGCGGCGTGGCACCGGGGGTGCCCTCGACCGGCCCGGGCAGCGGGCCCGCCGGTACCGGACCGGGACCGGGAGGCGGGCCGGCCGGCGGAGCCGGAACACCGTGGTCGATCAGGCACTGCTCGTACACACCGTGCGACTGCGCGGGTGCCGACGTGGTCGTCGGCGTGGTAGTGGTCTCGTGCGGCGTTTTTCCTGTCGAGCACGCCGGGGCGACGGCCAACACGGCGGCTGCCAGCACGGCAAGCGGGAGGTGGCGTCGGGGCATCAGGGACCTCCTGGTCGCACGGTGCGAATGCACCGACTGTAACGGTCGGCGGCGCAAAACCCGTGGATGGTCGCGGCACGACGCAGCACGGATACGCTGGCGCGAATGCGATGGGACCCCGCGCAGTACGGCCGCTTCGCCGCCGAGCGTGACCGACCGTTTTTTGACTTGACGGCGCGGATCGGGGCGGACGCGCCCCTCCACGTCGTCGACGTCGGCTGCGGCCAAGGCCATCTGACCGCGACGCTGGCGCAGCGGTGGCGCGAGGCCGTCGTCGAAGGCTTCGACTCGTCACCGGAGATGATCGCCGAGGCGCCCGAGATGCCCAACGTAAGCTTCTCCGTCCGGGACGCCGGCGACTGGCAACCGGCCGACGACGTGGACGTCGTCGTGAGTAACGCTGTGCTGCAATGGATTCCGCGCCATCACGAACTGATCGCTGCGTGGGCCCGCGCGCTTCCGGCCGGCGGCTGGCTGGCCGTTCAGGTGCCGGGCAACTTCGACTCGCCGTCGCATGTGCTGATGCGACAACTTGCCGCAGCCCCCCAGTGGGCGGGCAAGCTGCGCGCTGTCGAGAACCGCATGCCCGCCGTCGGCACCGTCGAGTCGTATGCGGCGGTGCTTCTGGACGCCGGGCTGCGCGCCGACGTCTGGGAGACCACCTATCTGCATGTGCTCACGGGCAAAGACCCTGTGCTGCAGTGGATTCGCGGCACCGGTTTACGTCCCCTCCTCGCTGCGTTGTCGGCGGCCGACGCGGAAGAGTTCACCGCACAGCTCGGGGTCGAACTGCGCGGCGCCTATCCGGCTGGACCGCACGGCACGCTGTTTGCGTTTCGCCGTATCTTCGCCGTCGGGCACAAACCGTAGAGCGAGAACAGCTGTTTCGGCGTCTACCGCGGGCTGCGTTCGTTGAGCAGGGCGATGACGCGGCCGACGAGCTCGTCGAGATCGGCTCCCGTGGTGTCGAGCACTAGGTCCGGATTCTCCGGCGGCTCATACGGTGCGTCGACGCCCGTCAGCCCCTTGACCTCGCCCTTGCGCGCCCGCGCGTACAGCCCCTTCGGGTCGCGCTTCTCGCATTCCTCCAACGACGTCGCAACATACACCTCGATGAACGGCAGCTTGGCCGCCTCGTTCAACGCCCGCGCGATCTCCCGGTCGGATTTCAGCGGTGACACCAACGACGCCAACGCCACCACGCCCGCATCGGCGAGCAGACGGGTCAAATGCCCTACGCGGCGGATGTTTTCGGCGCGGTCGCCCGGCGAGAATCCCAGATCGTCCGACAGCCCATGGCGCAGGTTGTCCCCGTCGAGCAGGTACGCCACCCGGCCGGACTCCACCAGCGCCCGCTCCACTCCCACCGCGATGGTGGACTTGCCCGAGGCGGGCAGGCTGGTGAACCAGATCGTCGCCCCGGGCTGGCCGGTCTTGGACCAGCGATACGAGCGGTCCAGCGACGACGGGTGCCAACGGATGTCGGTCCGCGTCTGGGTACCCGGCTTGACCTCACGCGGTTCCAGGATGGTGCCCGCGCCAACGGTGTCGTTGCTGTTTTCGTCGATCAGGATGAACGCGCCGCTGTCGCGGTTGTCGGCATACGAGTCGGCGACGAGCACCGAGCTGGTACGCAACGTGACCCAGCCGATGTCGTTGAGCCCCAACTCGACTGGGTTGTCGAGCTCGTCGAGCGTCTCCGGGTCCAGCCGCGTGTGAAGCTCTTGCACAGTGGCCCGCACGGTGGAGGTGGCCTGCTTCAGCGCCAGCCGGTCGCCCGCCCGCAGTGGCGTGTCGGCGAACCAGCACACCGTGGCCTCGATCTCCCGGGCCAGCACCGGCAGGACTGCGTCGTCGGCGCCGCTGACCAATACGTCGCCGCGTCCGACGTCGATGTCGTCGGCCAGCTCGATCGAAACCGACAGCGGCGCAACGGCAACCGAGCGAGTGTCGTCCAGCGTGTCGAGCGCAGTCACCGTCGAGCGGGTACCGGCCGGCAGCGACACCACCGGATCTCCGACTTGCAGCGTGCCGGCCGAGAGCCGGCCGGTGTAACGGCGCCGCTGCGACGCCGTCGGCCGCGACACCCACTGCACCGGCAGCCGCAGTCGCCTGGCCTCGGCCTGCGGAGCGGCCAGCTCGACACCCTCGAGGTACTCCAACAGTGTCGGTCCGCTGTACCACGGCGTGCGCTGCGACCGGTGTACGACGTTGTCGCCGTGCTTTGCGGCGATCGGAATCACCGTGATCTCCGGGAGCCCGAGGCGAGCGGCCATCTGCTGCAGCTGTTGTTCGACCTCCCGGAAGCGATTCTGGTCGAAGTCCACGAGGTCGATTTTGTTCACGGTGGCCACAAAGTGCTTGACGTCCACCAGTTTTGCGATCCATGCGTGCCGGCGCGTCTGCCGCAGCACCCCGGCGCGCGCGTCGACGAGCAGGATCGCGACGTGCGCGTTGGACGCCCCGGTGAACATGTTGCGGGTGTAGCGCTCGTGCCCCGGGGTGTCGGCGAGGATGTAGCTGCGGCTCTGCGTGGAGAAGAACCGGTAGGCGACGTCGATCGTGATGCCCTGCTCGCGTTCGGCCCGTAACCCGTCGGACAGTGCGGCCAAGTCGGCCACGCCGTGCTCGTCGGTGACAGCCTCGAGGTGATCCAGTGGCAGGCTGTCGGTGTCGTGCAGCAGCCGACCGATCAGCGTGCTCTTGCCGTCGTCCACTGAGCCCGCGGTCGCGATCCGCAGCAGCTGCCGCGTCACGGTGGGGATGGCTTCGCCCGGGGCTTCGCTTGTCGCAGTCATGTCAGAAGTACCCTTCGCGTTTGCGGTCTTCCATCGCGGCGGCCGAGGTGCGGTCGTCGGCCCGCGTCTCGCCGCGTTCGGACACTGTGGCAGCCGATATTTCGGCGATCACGCTGCTGATGTCGGTGGCCCGGGACCGCACCGCACCGGTGATCGTCAGGTCGCCGACCGTGCGATAGCGCACCCATTCGACCGCCGACGTCTCGCCGTCGCGCGGTGCTGCGTATTCCGACACCGCGAGCAGGATCCCGTCCCGTTCGAAAACCTCACGCTGATGCGCGAAGTAGATCGACGGCAGCTCGAGGTTTTCCAGCTCGATGTAGCGCCAGACATCCAGTTCCGTCCAGTTCGACAACGGAAACACCCGCACCTGCTCGCCCTTGCGGATCCGCCCGTTGTACAGCGACCACGGCTCGGGCCGCTGCGCGCGCGGATCCCACTGGCCGAACTCGTCGCGGAAACTCAGGATGCGCTCCTTGGCGCGGGCCCGCTCCTCGTCGCGGCGTGCACCGCCGAACGCCGCGTCGAATCCGCCGGCCTCCAACGCGTCCAGCAGCGTCCGGGTCTGCAGCCGGTTGCGTGACGCGCCGGGCCCCGGGTCGGCCACCCGGCCGGAGTCGATGGACTCCTGCACCGACGCGACGATCAGCTTGTGCCCGTGGCCGGTGACCCTGCGGTCACGGAAACTCGATGACTTCGGGGAAGTTGTGTCCGGTGTCGACGTGCATGACCGGAAAGGGCAGCGGGGCCGGCCGAAAAGCCTTCTCCGCCAACCGAAGAAGCACGATCGAGTCCTTGCCGGCCGAAAACAGCAGCACCGGCCGTTCCAGCTCGGCGACCACCTCCCGGATGATGTGCACGGCCTCGGCCTCCAGCAGGCGCAGTTCGTCAACGCGCCGGGCCTCGACCGGTGTCGCAGTCGTCGTCATGTCGGTAATCCCAACCTCTCTGCGTCCGCGCGGTAGCGGTCCACCCATTCGTCGGAACGTTGATCGGCCTGGCGCTCGAGCACTGGCGGCGGGGCGAGCCGCGGGTCCTGCCCCAACGCCTCGAGGATCGTCGCCACGATCTGCGTCAGATTGCGCCACAACACGGGATACGGCACGTCGAGCGGCTCGATGCCTTCCTCGTCGAACCATGCGCGCCAACCCTTTTCCTGCTCGCGCAGCATCGTGATCACGTGCGCAATGGCACCCGCGTGGTACTGCGCGCGCGCGTCGCGCACCGGGTCGGGGCGACCGCGCCACACCCGGGTCTGCACGGCCCGCCAGAACGACACCGCCTGCGACACCACGTCGGGGCGGTACACATGCACGAGCACCGGCACCTCGCCGACCACGTCGCGGATCGCGGCGAGCAGGCCGTCGCCTGAACGGTTCGGCAGCTGGCGGGCGCGCTCCAACAGCAAGGGAGTCTGGTTCCACATCAGCTTGCCGCCCCACACGCCGTTGGGTGTGCGCCCGACGGTTCGGATGTAGTCACGCCAGATCTCGGCCGGCGCCAGATCCGGGGTGCCCTCCTCGAGCGGATCCAGCAGCCGCAGGATCGATTCGTCGTTGACATCGGCGAACCACTGGCGCGGTTGTGGCGGCTGACTGGTGCTCGGCAGGTACTGGAAGAACTCTTGCGGCTCGCCGGCCACACCGGTGGCGCGCAGCGATTCCACCAACAGTGTGCTGCCGCTGCGCTGCGACGCGAGAACCAGATACGACGACGGGTGATCGGGCACGGACGAAAGCCTAACTGCACCCCGATTTGCGCGCTGAGCTGCACATTTGATCAATGTGAGCGGAACTATTGCCGCGCGCTGGTTTCATGCTCGATGCCTCGGTCGGCGGCAATGCCCGACCGGGACGTGGGCCGGCGGCCGTGGATGAGCTGATACGTCTCGGTGTAACGCGCCGAGATGCGGGTGCCCGCGAACACCGACGGAATCACGTCGCCGGTCTTCTGCCGCCACTCGTGAAGTGTGACGGCCAGATCCTGCGCGACGGCTTCCGCGTGCTCGCTGTGCTCACCTTCGAGCAAGTTGCGGTACTCGCCCGGATCGGCGACGAGGTCGTACAGCTCACGCTCCGGCCGAGGCCCGCGCACATGCGGGGCGACCGCCTTCCCCGACGGGCTCTCCTCGATGTCCCACGGCAGATCCAGCAACGGGCGGTGCGCGTAGTTCTCGATGTAGCTGTACTCCTTGGTGCGGATCGCCCGGATCGGGTCGAACGAGTCGTGATACGTCTTCTCGGTGTAGACGTGGCCGCGCACCGGTGCCGCCGCGGAAGCCAGCAGGTTCGCGGCGTGTGACATGCCTTCCACGTCGTCGGGCACGTCGATGCCGAGCAGCCCGAGAATCGTCGGCACCAGGTCGACACCGCTGAACAATTCGTCGTAGCGACGCGGCGGGATGCCGCGGCCCACCGGCGGTCGCACGATGAACGCGATCCCGGTGCCCGCGTCGTACAACGTGGATTTGGCTCGCGGAAACGCCGGCCCGTGGTCGGTGAAGAACACCACCCAGGTGCTCTCGCCCAGGCCCGTGTCGCGCAGCGTGTCGAGCAGCCGGCCCACTGCGGCGTCGGCGACCGCGATCGCGCCGTGGAACGCCGCGAGATCGTCCCGCACCTCCGGTATTTCGGGAAGGTAGCCGGGCACGTCGACCTCTTCGGGGTCGGCGGGCTGGTACCGGTCCGGCGGATAGGGCCGGTGGGTTTCGAAGAACCCTGCCGTGAGCAGAAACGGCTGGTCTCCCTCGGCCGGGGCGCTCTCGGCCAGCCACTGCTGGGTCCGCTCGACCACGTAGTCGCAGTACGAATTCGACACGTCGAACTCGTCGAACCCCAGCCGCTCCGGGTAGGACGTTTCGTGCTGCATCCCGAACAGCGCGGAGTAGTAGCCGTGCTCGGAGAGCATATGCGGGAGCGTGCGCACGCCCGCGCGGTACTCCCAACCGTGATGGGCCAGTCCGACGAGGCCGTTGCTATGCGGGTAGCGGCCGGTGAACAACGCTCCGCGCGAGGGCGAACACAGGGGCGCGGCAGCATGCGCGCGGGTGAACAAGATGCCTTCTGCCGCGAGCTGGTCGAAGCGCGGGCTGGACACATCGGCGTAGCCGTAGGCGCCCAGACAGCGGCCCAGGTCGTGCCAGTGCACGAGCAGCACGTTGTCGCGACGTCTCACGGTTGGCCACCTTCCACATTCGGCCCGGTGCTGCCAATTCTTTCGATCATCGCGATTGGCGGCGGCCGAGCACCAAACTGACATCGTGGCAGACGACACACGCGTGGTGGTCGACGCGCACATCCACCAGTGGGATCCGTTCACGACACCGCGGGTGGTGTCGGGGCCGGCGAAACTCATCCGCCGGGCGCCGTTCGCCAGGCCGGTGATGATGCGCCTGTTCCCGCGGGCCGCGCGCGACTTCGCCGGCGATCCGCAGTACCTGCTCAACGAATACCTGCCCCCCCGACTACACGGCCGACGCAGCGCCGCTGCGGCTCGAATCCGTCGTGCACGTGGAAGCCGGCTGGCGCAGCAAGGAGCCGGTGGGCAGCGCCGACGAGACCCGGTGGGTCAGTTCACTGCCGTTCGGCGAGGGCAGCGCACCGGCCCTGGGCGCCATCGTGGCGCACGCCGATCCCTCCGAGCCGCACATAGCGGAGGTTCTCGACGCCCACCTGCAGGCCAGTGCCCTCGTGCGAGGAGTGCGCTGCGTCGCCGCGAACAGTCCCGACCGCGGAATCATGGACTGGGACAGCCGACCGCATCTGCTGTCCGAGCCGGCCTTCCTGCGCGGCTTCCAAGCCGTCGCCCAGCGGGGGCTGAGCTTCGAGGTCTGGGTCTACGGGCACCAGTTGCCGGACGCCGTGACGCTGGCGCGTGAATTTCCGGAGACGACGTTCGTGCTGGACCACTACGCGACGCCGGTCGGCGCGCTTGCGCCGTGCGGCCGCCACACCGGGCACACCGCCGCCGGGCGCGCGAGCATCCTGTCCCGTTGGCGCGAAGGAATCTCCGCGCTGGCGGAGTTACCTAACGTCGTGGCCAAACACTCGGGTCTGGGCATGCCGGTGCTGGGCCTCGGGCGGCTGCCGCGCGAGCAGTTCCGCGACGCGGTCGCGCCGCTGGTGACCCACCTCGACCAGGCCTTCGGTCCGCAGCGGACGCTCTGGTCGTCGAACTATCCGATGGACAAGCCGAACATCGCCCTGGCCGACGTCATTTGGGCGCTGCGCGAGATCCTCGGCGACCGGTTCCGCGAC
Source organism: Mycobacterium sp. NGS39 (assembly GCF_059812765.1). NCBI lineage: Bacteria > Bacillati > Actinomycetota > Actinomycetes > Mycobacteriales > Mycobacteriaceae > Mycobacterium > Mycobacterium sp. NGS39. Next base: position 276,293 of record NZ_JCALDH010000001.1, read on the forward strand.
GGCCCGATGTTGCGGGACAACGCCAAGCGGGTCTACCGCATCGGCGCCGGGCCGCGGCCGTGACAGTCTGGTCGCATGGGCAAGCGCAGCAAGGCCATGCTCGTCATCGCCGCTGTGGCCGCCGCGTGCTACGGGTTGCTGTGGCTGGCATATGCGATGCATTGGGCGTGGTTGCCGGCGGTTGACAACGCTGCACTGCAACCCCTGCACCGCTTCGGCGTGAAACACCATGCGTGGGTGACGTTTTGGGATGTGCTCTGCACGGTGCTGGGCCCCGCGGGGTTTCGCGTCGTGGGCGCAGGCGTCGTGGTGGTCGCGCTGCTGCGACGCAATCTGCGGGTCATCCTCTTCGTGGTGGCGGCCATCGGGCTCAGCGGCATGGTCACCCAGATCGCCAAGGACCTGGCCGACCGGCCGCGGCCGTCAGGCGCATTGGTGGCGGCCAGCTCGACGTCGTTCCCGTCGGGTCATGCGCTCGGAGTCATGGCGGGTGTCCTTGCGCTGATGACGATTTCGACCGGCATGTGGCAGGCCCGCGCGTGGCTTGCCGCGGTCACGGTGGCCGCGCTCGTAGTGATCGCGGTTGGAGTCGGCCGGGTGGTGCTCAACGTCCATCACCCCTCCGACGTGCTGGCCGGCTGGGCGCTGGGCTACCTGTGGTTTGTCGCATGCCTTTTCGCGATCCGTCCGCTTTCGCTCGCCGCGCCCGCGGCACCGGAAGCGCACGCTGTCGGCACAGTCGAGTAGTCGAGTACTCATCCCGGTTGCGCCCAGTGCATGCCACCGTTAGTGCGTTCACGCCAAACCCCGGTCGAGGCCGGGTAGATTGAGGCGGCAGGCAATGGAAAGTGCGCTCAGCACGTCGGCAGACGACCTGAGGCCGGTCAACGGTCGGTCCGCCGCGGCCACCACGAGAACCGGGTCGTCCGACATGGCAACACAGGTCCCCGTTTCCCCGCGCTGGGAACGGCTTCGGGAGCCCGCCGGCATCGACGACGTCGTGCGCAACCTCGATCAGGTGATCGACTGGTCTGTCGAAGCGCACAGCACGATCGGCTACTTCGCGGCGCTCTACAAGCGCACGACGGTCGCGATCCGTAAGGCGATCGACGACGGCGACTTCGACGACGGCCCGCGGATGGAGAAGCTCGACATCGTCTTTGCGAGCCGGTACTTCAACGCGTTGAACGCTTACTTCCTGCCGGATCAGTACAGCGGGCTGACCCTCCCGTGGGAGGTGTCGTTCGTCGGTGCCAAAGACGGCCAGGCCACCATCCTGCAGCACTTGATGACCGGGATGAACGCCCACATCAGCCTGGACCTCGGGCTGGCTGCCTTCGCCACCGCCCAGCAGGATCTGGCCTCGCTCGAGGCCGACTTCAACCGCGTCAACGCCATCCTCGCCTCACAGGTGCACGGCATGCTCGATATCGTCAGCGAGCGTTCACCGGTGCTCATGTGGGTCCGCCGGCTGCTGCCGGGCGAGGTGTTCTTGATCAAGCGCCTGCTGAAGAAATTACGCAGGGGCGCATGGCAATTCGCGGTCTACATGGCGCTGAATTCCGACCGGGAGATCGAGGCTCGGGTCAACCAGTCGGCGTTCACGGCGGCTGTCGGGGCCTGGTATCTGCAACCGCTGGGCCGGTGGGCGCCGTTCCCCTGGTTCACCCGCACGATCTCGAAACACGAGAATCCGGACATCGCCGAGACGATCGCCGCGCTGAAAGGAAAGACCGAGAACCCCGCGCCGATGAAGAAGACGTACCTGATGCCGACCGCATCCCGCTGATCAGGTGAGCAGGCGCTGGGCCCGTGTCCATTCGGGCCAGCGCGCGTCACCGGCGAAGCGGGCCAGCACGTCGGCAAGCTCACGTCGGCGCGCGGATCCGACGATCTCGAAATAGTCGAGCTCGCAACGTAATTCGAACAACGGCGCCTCCTGGCGACGGGCCGCCTCGACCGCGGCCGCAAGCGCTTCCTGTCGCGGCTGCGGGTCGGCAAGGGTGTTTGCGCGCAGTCGCATCAGCTCGGCGTCGTAGAAGTGCATCCCGGTCTCGCCGGCGTGCTGCAGTGCCGCCTCGAGCCGGTGACGGGCTTTCTCGGGCTTGCCGGCTGCCGTCAACACGTGGCCGATCACCGCGTCGTGAAACGTCAGATAAAGGTTGAGATGCAACATACGCGAGCCGTCCACACGTTTGGCGATCTTCTCGGCCGCGCCGGCCAAATCGGCTGCGTCGGCGCCGGCGTCCATCGCGTTGAGCGCCTTGACGGTGGCGTTCTCCGTGGAACCGACGAGCCGCCACAAATCCAAACCGGACTGCTCGCTCAACTGGCGAAGCGCGGCCACGCCGGCGGATGCCGCCGCGTATTGCCCGGTCTCCAGCCGAACCCAGATGTCGACGAAATGGGTATGGGCCCGGTTGTAGGCGTTCTGCGGAAATCCCAGCCTTTCGCAGCGGAGCGCCGACTCCGCCAATTCCGCATTCGCCGCGTCGAGGTCGCCGCACATCGCGTGGGTGAGCGCCAGATAGGTATGCGCCGACGAGATCGGGTCGATGGCCACCCACCACGCGGTGTCGAGCACCCGCGGGTCGGCGGCGGACTGGTCGGCCAGCGCGCGACGCAAATGCCATCGCGCAGAGGTGAAGTCGCCTTGCAACCACGTGACCGAACCCAGTGACGACGCGATGACGGGCTCACTCCATGGCCGGTCTTTGGTCACCCGCGCCGACAGTGATTCGAGCAGCTCATGCGCGCGGCGCAACTCGGCACGCGGCACGTAGTAGCCGATCAACGCGGTCAAGGTGGCGAACAGTTCGTCGTCGTAGTTCTCGGCGCTGGCCAGCTCGAGGCACCGTTCGAAGTCCGCCGGGCCCTGGCCGCTCATGCTGCCCTGCGTCGCGCCCGCCAAGAATCCGCGTTCCAGCCGGATCGCGATCTCTTGACGGTCGCGCGTGGCACCAGCGGCGCAGTGGGTCAGCTGGTTGAGCGCATCGGTCAGGCACGTCTGAGCCTCATGCAGAGCACCGCGGCGGCGCGCTGCGACGGAGGCCTTGCGCAGCGCCGTGACAGCCTCGCCGAAGCGGTGCGCATGCGCGTAATGGCGGGCGACGACACGCCAATCGGGTTCGACGCCGGGGGCCGTGTCGGTCAGTGCTCGTCCGGTTCTGGCGTGCAGCTTGCGATGCACGGTCGGTGGCGCCAACTCGGCGGCCACCTCCCGGATCAGCTCATGGCGGAACCGCCATCCGCCGGTGTCGTTGCACTCGAAGACCCGCACCCGCGTGAGGTCGGCCAGCACCGCGTCGACGTCCGCTTCGCCACCGACGACCTGCCGCAGCAGCGCCACGTCGCCGCTTCGCCCGATCACGGCCGCCGCTTCCACCACCGGGACGACGTCGGCGCGGGTGTGCAGTCGGGCGAACAGCGGTTCGTACAGCGCTTCGGGCACTTGTCCCTGCGGCTCACTGGCCCCCAGGCCGGCGACGACGTGCTCGATGTGGAACGGCACGCCGTCGCAACGCTCGCGCACCGCGGCCCGCTGCGCGTTGGTGACATCAGGGGCCAAGGCGTCGATCAGCGCGTCACACTCCGCTTCGCTCAATGGCGCGAGTTCGAAAAGCGTTACCGGCCAATGGTTTTCGACAACGTTGTGGTCGCGTGCGGTGATGACGACCATGACCCGCCCGTCGGCCGAGGCCAACACGGCGTCCAGCAAGTCGATGGTCGACGTGTCGAACCAGTGCACATCCTCGGCCACGACGAGCCCCGCGCGATCTCGTAGGCACGCCAGTACGTACCGGTGCACGGTCGCGCCGATCAGTTCGTAGAGCGTGCGGCCTTCCACAGCGGCCGGGGTGTAGCCGTGCTCGGCGCCCACGCCCAGCACCGGCGCCAGCAGCGGCACCGCGTCGACCGGATCGAGGCCGTGCGCGTGCAGCTCCGTCTCCAGCAGCCGCAACCGCTCCGCACCCGTGGTCAAACGCGTTATGCCACAATGTCTTTCGAGTAGGCGCCGGACCGGATGCAGACCGGTCTGGGTGTGCAGGGGCGAACCTCGCAGTTCGACCACCACACCGCCCGATTGCTCCACGATGTCGGCCGCCGCGCGTGCCAGTCGTGTCTTGCCGATGCCCGGTTCGCCGCAGAATGCGACGCCGGGATACCTCGCCGCTCCGTCGCATGCCTGCTGCCACACCTGCTGCAGCCAGGCCCGCTCCCGGTGCCGCCCGATCATCGGCGGCGACGACGGTGGCAAGGCATGCGGTCGCTCGCCGAGCACCCGATAGTGGTTGACCAGACCCTCGACGCCTTTGACCGCGGCGGCTGGGCAGGCGACCAATTCGTAGGCGTCGGCGACCAGCGCTGCGACAGCGTCCGAGACAGCCACGGTGTCGGGTGCGGCCAGCGAGGAAATCCGCGCGGCCAGGTTCGCGGCGAACCCGTACACGTCGTCCTGGGCGAGGTCCAGATACACCAGCCCGCGGTGGATACCCACACGCACGCTGAGTCCCACGTTGAGCCGGCGCATGGCTTGTTCGCTCAGCCGGCTGACGGCGCGGGTGATGTCGAACCCGGCGGCCACCGCGCGCTGCGCCCCGTCCTCGTGCGCGGTGGGATGGCCGAAAACGGCGAGTAGCCCATCGCCTTTCGTCGAGCCGATGTGGCCGCCGTAGCGGTCGACGATCTGCAGGACGTATTCGCGATAGCGTCCGACCAGCATGCGGTAGGTTTCCGGCTCGACCCGCGTCGACAGCACCGTCGAATCGACCAGGTCGACGAACAGGATTGTCAGGCGCCGGATCTCACCGCCGCCGCCGACGTCCGGGAAGTCGTCGGCCAGCAGCTTTTCGGCGTCGGCGTTCGAGGCGTCGACGGCCAGCACCTGACCGGCCAACGCAGAGGCGGCCGCGCGGTCACCGCGATTGATGGCCGCCACCGCCCGGTCCAGGAGCTCGTTGATCGAATCGCCGCTGTCCCGACTTGCGCCGTTGACCTCTGGGTGGCCCTTACGGTCGCCCACGTCAATATCGTGGCACCGCCCGGGCGATATTGCAGTCCATTTCACCGACGGTCTTGCCGAGCGCGGGTGCCGCGGCCGGCACCGTCGTCACACCGGCAGCTGCCACTGGAGGGCGAGGTGGTCCGGAATGGCGAAGTCCGCGCGGTCGCCGCGGCGTTCCAACGTCAACAAGCCGCGCAGGAGTTCACGACCGAACGGTTCGGCCAACCGTGACATCGGCCCGAAGCGCTGCGACCGTTCTCCGGTTCTGTCGAGGACGCTGACCAAGAACCAGTTGGCCAGGCGGGACAGGACTCCGAGGTCGCGCGGAACACCGATCAGGTCGGCGGTCTTGTCTCCGACGAGGTGGCGGATCAACGGCGGGATGGTGTCGTCGAACAAATAGCCCGGGGTCATCTTGTCCAGCAGCTCGAGCAGCGCCGCCGTCATCTGCTGCCCTTCCGGCGAGGCGGCGAACTGGCGTCGCCGGATGATCTCCACCAGCGCAGCGGCCTCGTCGACGTCGTACACCCGCATGTCGTCGTCCAGGCCGATGAGGTGGCCGATCACGGTCCACAGGTGCAGATACGCGTCGATGTCCTCAGGGGTCAGCCGCACGCCGAGGCGGCGGAGCGGGTCGGCGACGACGTAGGAGAACGCGAGCATGGTCCCGGCCAGGTCTTCCTGGTTGACGGGCTCGCCCCACTGCTCGTAGTTCCACAGTCCGGGTTGTCGTTGGTTGCGGGCCTTGATCAGGTGGCGCACTGCGGCGTGCATCAGCCGGACCTTTTGGATGACGCGCCGGCCCTTGCCGTTGTCGTCCAGCCCGCCGAGGCTGAGCACGTCGACCAAGAACTGCCCTGTCTCCATCACCCGTCGGCGCGCGTCGCTGTCGAGCCGGGCGGTCATGGCGAGCACCTTGACGCCGTTTGCGGCCGCGTACGACGACGGCAGCGACGCGCAGAACAAGCAGCACGAGATGTGCAGACCCCACTTCTCGAACAGCCGTTGTCCCCGCTCGATGCGAGCCGCATCGGCCCACGGCGGCAACGGCAACGTGTCAGCCAGGTACGTCTTGAGGCGGTCGGGCAGTTCCGGCGGCACCGGCTGGTCGGTGTGGATCAGGGTTTGCATGACCGCGTTGACTGCCTCGACGCCGCCTTCTTCGAGGACCTCGGCGACGGCCTCGTCAGCGACCGGATCTCCTGCCCGCCGCTTGCTGTCGAGCAGTGCGTCGGTCCACCGGGTGCTGGCGCCGGCCACGCGTTCAGCTTCGCAGCATTCGGGCCCGGGCGCCGACGGAATGCCGATTCGCGCCCTATCGGCTATCGGCGCGGCGGCGGACGGAACACCGCCAGCGCTCGATACCGCACGCTGAAGCTGGCTGACTCGTGCTTCGAGCCGACTTCGCCGTCATGCGCGATGGTCGTCGGACCGTCGAGTGAGCGGAAGCTGAACTCCGGCACCTGCCGTTCGTGGTACAGCGGGCTGCGCTCCAAGCGGCCCAGCATCAGCGACGTCAGGATGCGTAGCTTGGCCAGCCGCCGGCCCGTCTCGAGGATCCGGATGTCGAGCAGCCCGTCGTCCATCCTTGTCCGCCGTGACGGCGCGAACCCCGATGGCAGATAAGCGGAATTGCCAATGAAGAACAGTGACGTCTGGATTTCCCGGTTGTCGAACGCGATCCGTACCGGCTCGTCGTGGCGCAGCGTGTGCAGCATGGCGTACGCGCTGGCGAGTGGTTTGGAGATCTTGTGTTCCAGCCGCTCTCGGGTCTGCACGAACTTCGGGTAGGCGCCGATGCTGGCGGTGTTGATCACGATGTTGTCGTCGTTGAAGCACACCAGGTCGACACAGAAGACGTTGCCGTCCTTGATCGCTTGGATGGTCTTGTCGGCGGTGTCGCAGCCGATGTCCTTGGCGAAGTGGTTGAAGGTGCCGCCTGGGAACACCGCGAGCGGCAGCCCGGCCTCCACTGCCACGCCCGCCGCGCACGACACCGAGCCGTCGCCCCCGGCGATGGCCAGCACCTGTGCCCGCTGTGCGGCCGATTTCAGCGCAGGCATGAGGTCGTCGTCGGGGCCGAGTTCGACGATCTCGGCCGCCGGTAACGTTTCCCGGACGCGTGCGGCGATCTCGGCGCCCGCGCCGCCGCCCGACGCCGGGTTGACCACCATGACCACACCGGCGCCGTCGGGCCGGGGCGGCGTCTCGATCTTCAGCGGCTCGGCGGCGGGCAGGTTGCGCGGCACGACGGGCGGCACCACCCGAGCGCCCAGCACCGCGACGGATGCCCCGATGCCGAATCCGATGAACACGTCGCCGGGGTAGTGCGCGCCGGTGGCCACCCGCGACAGGCCGACCAGCCCCGCGAGCAGCGCCAGCAGCAGCCCGAGCACCGAGTTCTCCAGCCCGACGCCCACCGCGAACGCCGCCGCGCTCGCCGAGTGCCCGGACGGCAGTGAGTTGGAGGTGGGATGGCGATGAGTCTGGCGCGCGATCGGCACCCGCAGATAGCTGGGCCGCGGCCGGCGCCGCAGCCGCTTGGCTCCTTGGTTGGTCACCAGGCTGGTCACGGCCAAGCTCAGCACCCCGCGGATCGTGCCGCGCTGCGCTGACGGCCGACGCGACGCCATCAGTGCGGCTGCGATCGCCAACCACAGTTTCGAGTGGTCGGCGGCGCGGGTGAGCCGCGGCATCGTGAGGTCGAGCAATTGGCTTTCGGAGTTGGCGACGGCGTCGAAGACGCTTTCGTCCAGAGTGCCGAGGCCTCGGGTGATCTGCCGCAGCCCGCGGTCGCGTCGCGGCCCAGGAAAGTGCATACGTCAACCTATCCCGGGCATCCGCCCGGGAAACGCGACGCTGCGCCGTCGTTGGAATCGCCGGGACGCGCCGTGACCAAGCTGTAGCGCAAGCGTGACTTGACCCGCCGGGACACCGGTGCCGACGATGAGGCGTGCGTCGTCTCGTGGCTGTTCTCGCCGCGACCGTCATCGCGATGGTCGCCGCGCCGACGGGCCGCGCCGACTACACGCCGTGGTTCGCCCGCTCGGTAGGCGGGGCCACACAGGTGATTTCGGTTGTCGGCGTTGGTGGTTCGTCGGCCAAGATGGACGTCTGGCAGCGCAGTGCCGCGGGCTGGCAGCCCGTCGCGGCGGGCATTCCCGCGCACATCGGCTCCGCCGGCATGACGCCGCAATCCAAGGACGGTTATCCCGCCACCCCGATGGGAGTGTTCACTCTCGACTACGTGTTCGGCACGGCGCCGTCGCCCGGCGGCGGGCTCCCGTATCTGCAAGTGGGTCCGGACGACTGGTGGGACGGCGACCCGCACAGTCCGACGTTCAACACCCACCAGCACTGCAAGAAAGAGCAGTGCCACTTCGACACCTCGGACAGCGAGAACCTCGACATCCCCGAATACGTGCATTCAGTGGTGATGGGCGTCAACACCAAGGAACGCGTGCCGGGCAACGGCGCCGGGTTCTTCATGCACGCCACCGACGGCGGCCCCACCGCCGGCTGTGTGGCGATCGACGACGCCACCCTGGTCAAGATCATCCAGTGGCTGCGTCCGGGTGCGCTGATCGCGATCGCGAAGTGATCGGTTCGCTCAAATATGCAGCGCCGCACCGGTTTTCAGCTTGAAGTTCAGTCCCTCCAGCGACATCGTGGCCTCGTAGGTGCGGTCGTAGCCGGTGGCGCTGATCTTCCAGCCCTGGGGCGTGCGCCGGTAGGTGTCGCGGTAGAACGCGGCGCCGATGAGCATGAAGTTGAACTCGGCGACGATCACGCGGTCTTGCAGGTACCAGATGCCGGTGGCCTGGTCGCCGTCGACGGTGATCTCCGGGTGGGTGACGCGGTGCTCGGTGATCACGGCCGGACCGACCGACGAGCGCATGTACTCGACGAGGTCTCCGCGGTTGGTGAAGTGCAACCGCTCGCCGTAGTCGCCGGTGACGTCGTCGGTCAAGGTGTCGGCGAAGGCCGCCCAATCCTTGGTGTCGAGTGCCCGCAGGTAGCGGTACTTGACGCGCTCGATGGCTTGCAGGTCGGCGGCGGTGTCGGTCACTTCAGCATTGCAGCACAAACCCGGCGTGCAGGGAACTGGCGCGAGTCTGGCGTGGCAACCGAGGGTGCGGTGAGATGATGCGCGCATGCGCAGATTTCGGTGGGTGATGTGGCTGCCCGCCGTTTTCACCGTCGCGGCCGTCGCCGTGTGCTCGGCGCCGACGTCGGTGCCGGCCGCGGTCGAGAGCCAGCCGCCCCCGACGGGTGCGCATGCCTCACCGACAGCGCCGGCCGCGGCGCCGCTGTACCCGTTCACGTTGCGTCAGCAGCTCGACCTGCCGCCGCTGCACAACGGCCCCGGCGACTTGGCCGCCCAGATCGCCAACCGCACGCAGGTGTATCAGCGCGCGCAACTGCTGAAGATCGGCAGCGGCACCGCGATGGCGGCGTGGTCGACTGCCCGCGACACAGTGGCCGTCAACCGCTCGGTGCTGCCGGCGCTGCGCCAGCAGGCCGTGCGCACAATGACATTCACCGGCAGCCGGTTCTCCGAACTCGAGCGGATGATCACGGCTGGGGGTGCGGCGCACGTCACCGTGGCCAGCCGGACACTGCAGGCTGACACCCCGCTGACGATCACCGGACACAACGTCGTGGTCGACTTCGCGGATGCGGTGATCCAGCCGGGCCCGACGCCGCCGCTGTGGTTGGTCAAGATCGTCGGTGCACGTGACGTCGCGGTGATCAACGCCAACGTCACCGGCGGCATGAATGGCTTTCTGGTAGAAGGCGGTTCGGGGATCGCGATCGAGGGCAACGACCTACAAGGGCTGACGCAGAACGGCATCGTGGTGACCGGTAGAGCATCGGCCGTCGACATCCACGCCAACCGCTTGCACGACGTGCAGCGCGCCGGCGTTCTACTTCACGGCCCGGTCACCAAAGCTCTGGTGGACAGCAACCAGATCGACCATCTCACCGGGCATTCCAACTGGACCGCCGGCATCGTGCTGACGGGCCGCGGCACCGACATCGCCGACAACCCCGGCTCGTTCTTTCTGCCGGACAACTACTGGGTGATCACCACGCCGCTGGTGCAGCGGTTGGAAAATCCGGAGCAGAACGTGATCGTGGGCAATAACATCCGTGACGGCCTGTCGTCGGGCATCTACAACGACGGTGCGATCGCCAACGTGTTCGTCGGCAATCACATCGAAGGCAATGCCAAAGAGGGCATCTGCTTCGACAACGGCGCCACCGCGAATGTGTTCGCGGCAAACCTGGTGGCTGACAACGGGAGACGCTGGGGGCAGCCGGACGAGGTGCTGAAGCTGGACTCGGTGCTCGCGGCGGGCCGAGCTCCCGACGGCTCGTCGATGGCCAAACTGCCGGGCATTTCGATAGACAACGCGCTGTACAACGAGATCTTCGCCAACAACATCGTCGGCAACTTCGGCGGCGGGGTGAAGATGGTGCGCACCGCGCTGTTCAACGTCGTCGCCAAGAACACCATCGTCGACAACAACCGGGGCCAGAGCGGACAGTTTCACTTCTTCGGGGTCGAACTGGGCGCGGCCGAGGCTGACGAACCCGTCATCGACCTGGATTTCGTCGGCTCGTCCGGCAACATCGTGCTGGGCAACGAGGTTCGCGGCCAGCACTATTCAGGCGTGTTCGTGGGCCGCGGGTCGGTGCAGAACGAGGTGGTCGACAACGAGATCGTGGGCGCGACGGCCTTCGCACTGGAGTCGGCGAGCCGGTAGCGCCTTCACCGCGAGGGTCAAGCGTCGCGGAGCACTCCGAGGTCAGCGAGCGCACACAGGGTGCGGTAACCTCCGTAGCGAATTTCGAGCCGGAAACCGCTTGCAGTCCTGCGCATAACGCGCAACTGCCTCTGGTAGAAAGTGAGCGCACTTGCTGAACCGGCTCATCAAGCTGCAACTGGTGATCTTCGTCGTGCTCACCGTGCTCGCGCTGGGGGTGCTGGGCCTCTATTACCTGCAAGCGCCGCGGTTGGTGGGCATCGGGCAGTACACCCTCTACGCCGAGTTGCCGCGGTCCGGCGGGCTGTACAGGACGGCGAACGTGACGTACCGAGGCATCGCGATCGGCCGGGTGATCGAAGTGGAGCCCACCGAGCGCGGGGCGCGCGCCACGTTGAGCATCGACGACCGGTACAAGATCCCGGCGAACGCGTCGGCGAACGTGCACTCGGTGTCGGCGGTCGGTGAGCAGTACCTGGACCTGGTGTCGACGGGCAACGTCAAGGACTACCTGCACGACGGGCAGACCATCACCCGCAGCACCGTGCCGTCGGACGTGGGTCCCGCGCTGGATGCCACCAACCGGGGGCTGAATGCGCTGCCCAAGGACAAGATCGCCACGTTGCTGGACGAGACGTCGCAGGCCGTCGGTGGGCTGGGGCCGGCGTTGCAGCGGCTGGTGGATTCGACCACCGCGATTGCCGGCGACTTTCGCGACAACTTGACTCCGGTCGACGACATCATCGCCAACTCGTCGCCGATCCTGGATTCGCAGGTGAACTCGCGCGACAACATCGAAACCTGGGCGGCGAACCTGAACGCGATCGGCACGCAGGCCGCCGAGCAGGACGCAGCGCTGCGCAGCGGTTTGCAGCAGGCCGCGCCCACTGCCGATCAACTCAACTCGGTGTTCTCCGACGTGCGCGACTCGCTGCCGCAGACACTGGCCAACCTCGAGATCGTCATCGACTTGCTCAAGCGCTACCACAAGGGCGTCGAACAGTCTCTGGTGATTTTCCCGCAAGGCGCAGCACAGCTAGAGGCCGGCTCTATTTTTCCGGGTTACGGCATCATCAACTTCGCGCTCGGGCCGTTGTTCGTGGGAATCGGCGCCTCTGCGTTGACATTGCAGGCTGTGCCGCCGGGTTTCGGTGCTGCCCTCAACAGTCCGCCGCCGTGCCTGACCGGCTTTTTGCCGCCGTCGCAGTGGCGTGCGCCTGCCGACACCTCGCCGGCCCCGTTGCCGTCGGGCACCTACTGCAAGATTCCGAAGGACTTCCAAGGCAACGTGGTTCGCGGTGCGCGGAACTACCCGTGCGCCGACGTGCCGGGTAAGCGGGCCGCGACGCCGCAGGAGTGCCGCAGCAACGAGCCGTATGTGCCGATGGGCACCAACCCGTGGTACGGCGATCCGAACCAGATCCTGACCTGTCCGGCACCGGCGGCGCGTTGTGACCAGCCGGTGGAGCCGGGTCGGGTGATCCCGGCGCCCAGCGTCAACAACGGCTTGAACCCGTTGCCGGCAAATCTGTTGCCGCCCAATGGTACTCCGGCGCCGCTGTCCGATCCACTGTCGCGGCCCGGTCAGGGCAACGTGGCGTGCAGCGGCCAGCAGCCGAACCCGTGCAGCTACACACCGGCGCAGCTTCCCACTGCGATCTACAACCCGCAGAGCGGCGATGTCGTCGCCCCCGACGGAACCCGATACACCGTGCGCGACTCGGCCGGAACGGGCGACGAAGGCTGGATGCAGATGCTGGCACCCGCGGGCTGAATTCAGCTGTGCCGCACGGTTCCTCGAGGCAGTGTGAGCGGCAGGTCGGTGTACGTCTTGATGCCCGGTGAGGCGGCGACGACGGCCGGGACTGCGTGAATCGCCGGCATCGCGGTGATCGTGTGCCCGAGGCCCATGAAGTCGGCCATGGTCTTGGCCTTCTCGAGGAAGTCAGGCGGCGGCAGGAACCCCACATGCATTGTCACAGTGGGCATTCCGTCGATGGTGATCTTCCACGGGTCGCCTTCGATCTTCCAGTCCGGATCGAGCGTCTGCCCCTTGCGCCATCGCACGTTGAGGTCGACGACGGTTTTGCCGCCGATCCGTCCCTGCCAGCTGGCGAAGACGCCGGCCACGCACCCGGCGCTGATGGTCCACGAACCGAGGTCGAGGTCCTGGGTGGTCTTGGCGTACTCCGCTTCGCACACCACTTCGTCGAACTCGACGCCCAGTGCGTCGCCGACCAGCCGCACCGCCTCGGCGAACACCGCGGTGCCCTGTGCTGCCATGGGTTGCAGGTCGGGGTCGTCGATCGGCGTGCCGAAACCTACCGGAATCTCAGTCGCGGGGGAGTCGTAGAACGTGGTGTCGGACGCTTCGGCGATCGTGACCTTGTCCACGCGGCTACAGCCGGTGGCCGCGACGATCGCCAGCAGTTCGGCGAAGCCGGGGCTGACGCCGGAACCGAACATCGTCGAACCGCCTTGCCGGCACGCCTCTTCGATCCGGTCGCGGCCGGCGCCGAGGTTGTGTCCGGTGATGAACGACGCCGTGGACACCACGTTGACGCCGGCGGACAGGATGCGCACCAGCTCGTCGACGTCGATCCACATCGGGTTGTAGACCACGCAATCGGGCTTCAGCGCGAGCAGCGCGTCGACGTCGTTGGTCGCGGTCACCCCCAACGGTGCGATACCGCAGAGCTCGCCGACGTCGCGGCCGGCCTTGTCTTGCGACCATGCGTAACAGCCGACGATTTCATAGTTCGGGTTCGCGGCGAGCGCCTCCACCGAACTCTTGCCGACGTTGCCTGTTGTCCACTGGACGATCCGATAGCGCTTGGTGTTGAGCACTCGCACAGCATAGGCCAGCGGCAGCGCCGATGGACCGGATTGCGTAGCGCATCGAACCTGTTGAGCGCACACTGGAGCAAACACCGCTGCCGTCAGGAGGCGTCATGGGCAAGGATGGACCGTTCGGATTCGATCCCGACGACTTCGAACGAGTGGTCCGCGAGGCGGGCGAGGGACTGCGCGACACCTTCGAGCAGATCGGCAGGTTTTTCAGCCTTCCCGGCGAGCGTGCCGGCTGGTCGACGCTGTTCGACGAGTTCACCCGACCGGGCCGGCGCGGGCAGCCGGAAACCGCCGGTGAGACCGGCGACGGCGTCTGGGCCATCTACACCGTCGACGACGACGGGGCCGCGCGCATCGAGCAGGTGTATCCCACCGAACTCGACGCGCTGCGCGCGAACAAGACCAACACCGATCCCAATCGCAAAGTGCGGTTCCTGCCGTACGGGATCGCGGTCAGCGTGCTTGACGCGACCGAAGAGTCGGCCTGAGGTATCCCGAGGGCCGGGTCCCCCTGCCCGTCAAGGACATCGGCCGGTTGCTGCTGCGGTGTGCGGACCGCCCCGGACTGGTGGCTGCCGTCAGCACATTCCTGGCGCAGGCCGGTGCCAACATCGTGTCGCTGGATCAGCATTCCACCGAACAAGCGGACGGAATCTTCATGCAGCGCACCATCTTTCACCTGCCCGGCCTGTCCGCGGCCCGCGAGACGCTGGAGCGGGAGTTCGCCCAGCAGGTCGCCACGAAGTTCGGCATCGACTTTCGGTTGACCGAGGCCGCCAAGCGAAAACGGGTGGCGATCATGGCGTCGAAGCAAGACCACTGCCTGCTCGACCTGCTGTGGCGCAATCGTCGCGGCGAGCTGGACATGTCGGTGGTGATGGTGATCGCCAACCATCCCGACCTGGCCGACGACGTCCGCCCGTTCGGCGTGCCGTTCATGTACATACCGGCCGCCAAGGAGATTCGGGAGCAAGCCGAGCAGCGCCAGCTCGAGCTGTTGCGCGGCAACGTCGACCTCGTGGTGTTGGCGCGCTACATGCAGGTGCTGACTCCGCGCTTCCTCTCCGAGGTCGGTTGCCCGCTGATCAACATCCACCACTCGTTTCTGCCTGCGTTCATCGGCGCCGCACCGTACCGGCAGGCCAAGGAGCGCGGCGTGAAAATCGTTGGTGCGACTGCTCATTACGTGACCGAGGAGCTCGACGAAGGCCCCATCATCGAGCAGGACGTGGTGCGCGTCGACCATCGGCACAGCGTCGACGATCTCGCGCGGCTGGGCGCGGATGTCGAACGCGCGGTGCTCTCACGGGCGGTGCTGTGGCACTGCGAGGATCGAGTGATTCGATACGGCAACCAGACGATCGTCTTCTGAGAAGGGTCAGCCGACCTTCTGCCACAGACAGACGCCGCTGAGCTCGATGGTGAACAGCAGCGGCACAACACGCAATCTCAGCGGCTGTCCGGGTTGGCCCGTCGCGACCTGCGGTGCGCCGACTGTGCCCGCGCTGACGACGCCGACTTGTTCAGCCTTGCACGTGGTGTCGGCGTCTTGCGGGGTGGCGGTCCAGTCGCCGGATTCGATCTCGCGGTTGGGCTGCCCTTCACCGTGCAGAATCATCTTCGGCCCGAAGCTGAACCATCGGTCACCGCTCGGGTAGGGGCCGTCGAACACCTGCCACTGATAGCCGGCGCCCGCTTGCTTGCGGCATTGCAGATAGGTGGTCACGCGCGCCTGGTAGTCCAGCAGCTGAGTCAGCGCACCGCTGAGGCTCTCCACACACGGCGAACCTGGTTGCGGCACAGCGGGTTCCGCGCTCGCCGCTGGCGCCACGGCGACCGCGGCAGCCACGACCGCCGAAACCACCGCACCGTACTTGCGCTGCTTCATCGCCCGAAGGTCAGACCGAGAGCGCAGGGTTGGGAACCAGGTTCGTCTTGGTCAGATCGGTGCGCATCAACCGCACCTCGTAGTTGTCCCACGTCGACAGGTTCCAATAAAGGTACTTCTGGTCCTGCGGTGCGAGGTTCGCGGTGCCCGACCACGGATGGATCATCGGGGCATACAACCCTGGCATCTGCGCTGAGGTGACCAATGTCGTTGGGGCCGACCAGGTTCCCTGCGGCGTCGTGGCGGTGCGCACCACGATGTTGTTGTTTCCGTCGCCGTACATCATCACGTACTTGCCGAGGTACTCGTTGTACTGCACCGACATCTCGCTCACCGAGGGGGTCGTCTTGTATCCGAACAGTCCCAACAAGCCGGGGGCCGTCGTCTTCGGCAGGATCGCCGTGGCGGCCGAGGGCTTGTTGGCCACCCACGTCTTGCCGTTCCAGTACTCGTATCTGGTCTGGTCGAGGATCTCGGCCTCTTTGACACGCGACAGGTACACCGTTCCGGTCCGCCCTGCCGGCGTTCCGTACGAGTAGACGTATCCGTCGTTTACCAACTGCCCGTTGGCATCTCGCACGGCCTGTCCGTCCGCGCCGATCTGCACACCTTTCACGTAGGCGCCCTGCTGGAAGTGCTGGTTACCGGACACGAAGGGCTTGCTGGCGTATCCATAGCCCGCGGAGCGGATGCTGGAATCGGCGACTTGCCATGTCTGCCCGTTGTCGTCGGAGTACGCGATGCCCGAGTAGTTCGTCGTCCACTGGCCCGGCGCGCCCCACTTGCGGACGGACATGAAGTCGACGTATTGGCGGGTGTGGCCGTTGGCGTCGGTCACCGAGATGCCGGCGGTCGGGATGATCGTGGTTTCGGTGCCCTTGGCGTAGCCCTTGATGTTGTTGCGGTCGACGATCTCCTTCGGGTCGATGCCCTCCGGCGCGATCGTCGACGCTCCGCTGTAGATGTCTCCCTTCACGCTGTTGGGCACGTACATGCCGTTGTTGAGCGTGGCGTCGGGAGTGCGCAACAACGTGTTCATGCGCCAGAAGCCGGTGCGGGCCGGATAGGGGTTTCCGAAGGTGTCGCCGAATGCGATGAGGACCTCGTGCTCGTTGACCGGCGTGGTGGGATCGTCCTTGATCCCGTTGTCCCACATGGTGCCGACGTCGGTGCCGCCGATGCCGAAGCGGACGTCGGTCTTGTTCAAACCGCCAGGTCCTGTCACGTACTCGATGAAGTCCGTGTTGGCGCTGATCGCGGTCGGCGTCTTCGTCGTCCCCGGATACGGGTCGATGCTGACGGCCGCGGTGGGCGCCATCAGAGCCGAGGTGGGCGTCGTATCGGTGAGTAATGCGGTGGTGACCGGCGCGCTGCTCGTCGTGGTGACGCGCGCGGCCTCGGCGAACTTCTGCTCGGTCTCCCGGCGTGCTGCCAACGCGAGCAACGTCAACGCGATCGGGCCTCCGACGGGACCGCCGGGGACGGTGCCGGCAAGTGGACCGATGCCCAAGACAGACAAGGCATTCGCGAGCACGTTGGAGGTCGTCGGCGCCGCCGGCTTCGGCTCCGCCACGATCTGCGGCGCGGACGCCGGAACTGTCACCGCCGCAGTCGACGCCTTGTATGCCGCCGTCAATGCCGTTGCAGCGATAGTGAATTGGCGCTGGGGCGTCAGTTTGGTCGAAGTGATGTCACGAGCTGCACTGGTGACGGTGCGCGCGTCGACTGAGGCTGACGGCGACGTAAGTCCGCTGTTCGCAGTGTCAGGGGCGTCAGCCGTTGCGCCGTTGGACGACGATCGCTTCCGAATCGCCACCTTGTCGCCGATGGTGAGCCGCGTGCCGGTCTTCGTCGGTGTCTTTGGCGCGGTGGGGGAGTCGGAGTCCTGCGACGGCGGCTTCTGCGCGTCCTGCTGCGGGGTGAGCCCCGAGCGAATCTTGCCGAACGTGTCGGCCACTCGGCTCAGCGTGTCGGTGATGCGCTGGCTGCTGAGTGCGCCGCCGGAGCTGGCCACGTCGCCCGGTTTCGCCGGAGGTGTCGCAGCAGACGAACCAACACTGGTCTTCGATGTCGACGACGGATCGGTCTTGTTCGAATCCTGCGCGGCGGCCGTCGTGGGCTTCTTCTCAACGGCTCCACCGGATTCGGCGGCTCCGGTGCCCGTGCTGCCCTGACCGGAGTCGGATTGTGCGGACGAGTCAGAACCGGTCGGCGTGGCCGATGCCACCCCTTGACCGGTCACGACCGCGGCCCCGACGCCCAGCGCCACGGCCAATCCGCCTACGCGACCTATGCATGCCGCAGCGCCCATGATGTCCCCTCGATGATGCAGCCCCGACCCCGAAAAGGACTGTCTCACACCAGAGCGTGTTTGGTGTGAAAACAGTGACATCCGTCGTCGCTGCCCTACGATCCGTTGTTGCCCGCACTGCCGCCACTCAGCGCAGCAATGCGTCCTCGGCAGAGCTGTGGGAAGCCACTTGCGGCGACGGCTGATCGGTTGTGCCGCTTGATGATTCGCTTAGGAGCGGTTTCGGCGCCGAGCAGCGTAATGAAAACGCCTGACACATAGCGCATCCCAGATACGTCAGAGGACCTTACGGATCGGGTCGGGGCCGCCATGGCAGAGCCGACGACGGGTCTGGCGGCGCCTCCGCTCTCGCCGCCTTGGGTGTCCGTTGCGTTGCTGGTCAGCACGGCGCCGGGTTCCTGCGGTGGGTCAGATGTGCGTGCGGCGCTGAGCCCAAGTCCCGGGTTCCGCAAGCGGTACGCCCGGCCCTGGCCGGTGCGCCGTTATGAAATTGTGATATTGCCCGTCACCTCGTATGGTGCTTGGCGTGGGCCGGCACTCACTACCCAAGACCCGACGGAAGCCGCCGGTCGGATTTGCGGCTTTCATTGCCCCGGCCGCCGTGCTTTTCGCCGCCGGGGGAGACATGCACACCTCTGCCGCGAGCGAGAGCGTCGAGCCGGTGGTCGAGACTCCTGGGCCGTGCTGCGCAGAGGTCGTCGCGGCGGCACCTCTTGGGCGAGCGTCAGCTTCGCTGATCCAGGTCGCAGAGGCGGACCCGCCGGCTCAACCGGCAGCAGCGTCGAGATATCGGGTGGTTCAGTTACCGCAAGCGTTGCCCGCCGGAGTTGCACCGGAGCAGGGGCTGCAGGTCAAGACGATCCTGACGGCCCGCAGCATCAGTGCGATATTTCCTGAGATCCACAACATCGGCGGCGTGCGGCCGGATGCGCTGAGATGGCATCCCAACGGCCTGGCGCTCGACGTGATGATTCCGAATCCCAGCTCGGAGGAAGGGATCGAGTTGGGTAACCAGATCGTCGCGTACGTGCTGAAGAACGCCGATCGGTTAGGTATCCAGGACGCGATCTGGCGTGGTGTCTACTACACGCCCAACGGTCCGCAAGGAAGTGCGGCCGGCCACTTCGACCACGTCCACGTCACCACTATCGGCGGCGGTTACCCGACCGGCGACGAGGTATACGTGCGCTGAGCCGCGGCAACCGGCTGTCCGACGCGCGACACCACATTCGACGCTTACGGCCGATCGGCTGCGCGTAGTGCGCGAGCCGGGCGGCGCCGAATGTGGTGTCGCTACGTCCCTACGGCGTGTGACTCCTAGCGGACGCCACCGCCGGGAGCCCCCGTCGTCCCAGCGGTTCCGGTGCCGCGGGCGGCATCGTTACGCCGCCGAAGCCCGAGCAGGCCGCCCAGCCCGAGCAGCCCGATGAGGCCCCACAGGCCGTTCTTGCCGCTGTCGTTGTCGTCGTTGTTGTCGGCGGCCACATAGCTGGTGGTTGAAGCCGGAGCTGGTTCACTGGGCGTGGTCGCGTGGGCGATGCCCGCACCCCCGAACAGCAGTGCTCCCGACGTAGAAATGATGGCAATTGCCTTGCGCATGACGATCCCCTCGTAGTTGATGTGTCGAGTCGGTTAGCGGGAGAAAACCTCGAAGCAGCTGCTCTACTTCATCCGCTATCAACGACGTACCTGACGTCGTGCCCGCTCATATACCCAGGACATCATCATTGCGAAACATTCGTTCTCGTTATGCGCAGCTACCCGCGGGAGTTTGCCCTGCTCAGAAGCGGAGCCGATGACGGGCCCGTCAGTTGAATGCTGGTGCGATGAAGCGCCGCACGATCTGGTGCTCAAGTTCGCTGTCGCCGATTGGCCAGACCGCCAGCGACATGACGACGCGAACGATCCATTGGGCCGCCTGCGGGTCGTCGTCGGTTATGCCGGTGAGGTCGGCGGCGAGACGACCCAGCACCGGCGACGAAGGAAGCTCGGTCAGATCACGACCGGCGCTCAACCCAACCATCATTTGGCGTATCGGATCCGATCGAATGTGGTCGAGTGCGACTGTGATTGCCTTTACCACTCGCTCCGCGCCACTCAGGTCTTTCACGGCACGTCGGACCGAGTCGACGATGCGGGCCGCCAGGCGGAGTAGAACGGCGTCGCGGATCTGGGCTTTGCCTCCGGCGTAGCGGTAGATAGTCGCCCGCGAACAGTGCACTCGTGCGGCCAAGGCGTCCATGTCGAAGGCGTCCAAGCCGTTCCGCAGGACCAGGTCGGTAGCCGCGGCATAGATTCGGTCTGCGGCTGCCGTGCGGCGCTCGCCTCCAAGGAGCCAATCGTCTCGGGCCACGGATCTTTCCCTCCTAATGCATGATCCATATCGTCTCAGACCTGAGACGAAACGAGCAGCAGATCTCACCGTTGACGCACGGTGGAGGATGCAACCTGAGACGGCCGCCATGCGAAGCGTTCGCGCTGGATTTCGACTTCTCCAGACTGGTTGACGCGCTCAGTCGGGGCCGGTCAGCGTAGATAAATGACGTCCCACAATGGCCAACTGGGCATCGAGTTGTTCGATGACGAGTGCATCCAAGACCCTTACCCTCTTTACCGGCGGATGCTGGACACAGCACCGGTGCATCAGATTGGCAATTCCGCTTTCTATGCGGTGTGCAGCTGGGATGCAGTCAACGACGCCATCGCTCGCCCCGAAGACTTCTCCTCGAATCTGACCGCGACGATGACTTATCAGCCTGGCGGCTCGGTGGGTGCTTTCGAGATGGAAGGGTTAGGCGGCAAGAGCCATGTGCTGGCCACCGCCGACGAGCCCGCGCATACGGTGCACCGGAAAGCGTTGCTTCCGCAACTGGCAGCCAAGCGTATTCGGGCCTTCGAGCCGTTCATCCGTGAAACAGCCGAGCGGCTCTGGAACGCCAACGTGCGAGACGGGCGCATCGAATGGATGGGCGCCATGGCAAACCGACTGCCAATGATGATCGTCGGGCGAATCATCGGCGTTCCAGACACTGACATCGACAAGCTCGTGCGGTGGGGATACGCGGCGACTCAGGTGGTCGAGGGTCTTTTCAGCCAAGATCAACTCAACGCTGCCGGCATCGCCGTTATGGAACTCGCCGCATACATCACCGATCAGTTTCAGCAGGCCGCAGCGGACCCGCAGGACAACTTGCTCGGCGATTTGGCCACGGCGTGCGCGTCGGGTGAAATGGAAGAACTCACCGCGCAGGCGATGATGATCATTCTGTTCAGCGCCGGTGGCGAATCAACTGCATCGCTAATCGGTTCGGCTGCTTGGCTTTTGGCAACTCGACCCGATATCCAACAGCAGGTGCGCGACCAACCGAAACTACTCGACGCATTTCTTGAGGAGGTATTGCGCTACGAACCACCGTTTCGAGGCCATTACCGCCACGTCGTCAGGGACACGACGCTGTGCGGTGTAAAACTCCCGGCGGATTCGCACCTCCTGTTGTTATGGGGGGCGGCCAATCGCGATCCAGCCCACTTCGACGATCCCGATACATTCCGACTAGACCGGTCCGGCGGAAAGGGTCACATCACGTTCGGCAAGGGCGCGCACTTTTGCCTCGGCGCCGCACTGGCGCGATTGGAAGCCCAGGTTGTGATTGGTCAGCTCCTTGAGCGCACGTCAATGGTCGAAGCCGCCGAAACAGGGCGGTGGCTGCCGAGCCTCCTGGTGCGCCGCCTGGAAAGCCTCGAACTGGCCTGCGAATAGGCGTGATTCGACTTCGGCTGCGTATCGTTGGCACCTTTTGCGGGATCCATTCGGCGAGTCTGCGCCCCGCCCGGGGCGCTCGAAGCTGCCTTCGTGGAATCCTCCAAGAAAGGTGCAGCGATTCCGAACAACCCTGCTCGCGCCGACGAACGCGGTTTCGCTACCAGCCGAGGTACGGGAGAGGTACCGGGCCAACAGCCAACCAGGACTCAGGCCTGACCGCCCTGCTCACAGTGGAGCCGATGACGGGAATCGAACCAGCAACGGCCTCACTGTTTCACGGGAACGTGTCGATTGAGGAAGTCGATCTGGTCGGTCACAATCCCGTCGAAGTACGGGTCCAGGTACGGCTCAAAGTGCGTGCAGTCATAGGAACGCACTTCTCCGTTCGGAATGCGGGCCACGATCTTATGGGCTTTGGCGTAGGGCGTGACGTCGTCCTTCGTGGCGAGTTGAACCAACGTCGGCGCGGTGATCTTGGCGGCATGTCGTCCCGGTGAATAAAACGGCACGCGCAGGGCGATGCGGGCGGCGACGTCGTTTTCGGCCTCAAGTTGCGCGCGCTTGTGCTCGGCCGCTTCGCCCCCGGCCATCTCCTCGACGAGTTCATACGCGCCGGGTGAGGTCATCATGGCGACCTCGCCGGGCCTGCCTATGGACTTCACGCGGTAGGGTGCACGCCCGAGCCATGCGCCGGCCTGATCGCGCAGTCCCGCGGCGATGAGGCGTGCGACCAATTTGAGGGATTGAGAGAACGCTGAGGCAGGTCCGGTGACGTGGGGCACCTGGACGATGGCGGCTGCGAGATCGTGGTCGCGGGCAGCCAACGTGAGAACGTGGCCACCGCCGAACGAGGAACCCCAGGCGACGACGCGGGCGTTGTCGACACCGTCCAGGCTGCGGGCGTAGGCGATGGCAGCCCGCCAGTCCGCTTGCTGGGCCTTGATGTCCAAGATCCGGCGGGGTTGTCCTTCGCTGGCGCCCCAGTGCCGGTAGTCGAATACCAGGGCGGCGTAACCGGCCTGCGCGAATCGTTCGGCGTAGGCGTCCAGGCGCAGTTCGCGGAAGGCAGCGAACCCGTGAGCCAGTACGACGATGGGCGGATTTTGAACGCCCTCGGGCCGGTACAGCCACGCCGCGCAAGGTGTGCCCTCGGACAAAAAGGTCACGTCGTGGCGGACGCAGCTGGGTGGCTGATTCATCGTTCGTGGCCTCCATCGAGTATCTTGAATGCTGTTCAGCAAACCCTAGCAGCGTCTTGAACGGCATTCAACAGGGTGTGACCTGGGCAGCAATCGGGAGGACGTGATGGCGCGGAACAAGCGCCCGCAAGCCGCCGACGAGAAGCGTGCGGAAATCGTCGCGGCAGCGCGGCGCCTGTTCATCGATGCTGGCTACGACGCCACCCCGATGAGCCGCCTGGCCAAGGAAGCCGGGGTGGCACCCAACACCATCTACTGGTACTTCGGGGATAAGGACGACGTCCTGATCGCTGTGCTCGAGAGCGTCATGGCCGACGTCTGGCCGCAGTACCAACAAGTTGCGACCGAACCGATCGCCGCCCGACTGCTGTGGGTGGTTCGCCAGTTACACCAGATGAGCCGCCTTGTGACGACGGTGCACGCCCGCGTCGAACATTCGGCCGCCATAGCGGAGTGGCATCACAACTTCCATCTGATCACCGGCGCCCTGGCCCGTTACGAATTAGAGACCGCGGGAGTCTCACCTGCGACTGTGGAGGCCGAAGTGATGATCGGCATTTTCACCATCGAAGGACTCCTCATGCATGACCAGAGCGAAATCGAGCAACGCGCCATCTGCGACGCCCTGGCTTCACGCTGGACCATGCCCTAGTCGCACTCATTATGAGTGGGAAGTTGACGTGCGGTCTGGTGCCCTTGCGGTGAAGCCCACTCAGCTAACAATCTCATGCTGTTCTCGCGGCTTGCCATGATGAAACTGCGGGCCTATCGCGGACGTACAGCCGCCTCGACGTTTGCGGATCGACGCGTTTTTGCTGCTCAGGGTGGAGCCGATGACGGGAATCGAACCCGCGTTCTCAGCTTGGGAAGCTGATGTTCTGCCATTGAACTACATCGGCGCTGGTGCTGACGAAGGATAGCAATCCCAGTGGCTGGCTCGCCGTTGACTGTGCCGGTAGGGCGCAAAAGTGCGAGGTCGGCGCGTCCTGAGCGCACAGTCGGCGCATCCGTGGCCGGCCGCCACGGA
Organism: Mycobacterium sp. NGS39; assembly: GCF_059812765.1. NCBI lineage: Bacteria > Bacillati > Actinomycetota > Actinomycetes > Mycobacteriales > Mycobacteriaceae > Mycobacterium > Mycobacterium sp. NGS39. The sequence goes on from NZ_JCALDH010000001.1 coordinate 300,107, forward strand.
GCCATTAGGCTCGACGAGTGCTGCTCTCTGACCGCGACATCCGCGCCGAGATCGACGCCGGCCGCCTGGCCCTCGACCCCTTCGACGACACGCTGGTGCAGCCGTCCAGCATCGACGTCCGCTTGGACAGTCTCTTCCGGGTGTTCAACAACACCCGCTACACCCACATCGACCCGGCCCTGCAGCAAGACGAGCTGACAAGCCTCGTCGAACCGCTGCCGGGCGAGCCGTTCGTGCTGCACCCCGGCGAATTCGTCCTCGGTTCGACGCTCGAATTGTGCACTCTGCCAGACGATCTCGCGGGCCGCCTGGAGGGCAAGTCGTCACTGGGCCGCCTCGGCCTGCTCACCCATTCGACCGCCGGCTTCATCGACCCGGGCTTCAGCGGCCACATCACCCTGGAGCTCTCGAACGTCGCCAACCTCCCCATCACGCTGTGGCCCGGCATGAAGATCGGCCAGCTGTGCCTGCTGCGCCTCACCAGTCCGGCCGAGCATCCGTACGGCAGCGCCAAGGTGGGCTCGAAGTACCAGGGACAGCGCGGACCCACGCCGTCGCGCTCCTATCAGAACTTCATCAGCACATCGCCGGAACCCACTCAATAGCGCTGAACGCAGCCCGCGCTTCCATCGTGTATTGCGAGTAGGGTTTATCCCGCAGGTTCTGCGGAGCCCAGCAAGTGCTGTCCACCGGTGACTTCATCGAGATCAGCTAACGTCGGGGGATGTAACGCATCGGGCTGATCGTGCGATGAGCCACTAGTTGACGAGCTTCTTGATGGATAATGCCCCAGCGGGCCTAAGCTAGATAGCAAACTAAATGGAGGGGCTGTGGACATCGTACTTGGCGTGTCGATGACACCCACGACGGTCCGCATGGTGCTGGTCGAAGGCGATAAAGCCGACGGTCTCACCGTCGATCACGACGTCTTCGACATCACTGCAGCTGAGGGCGCAGCAAACTCGAGTGCGGCCGATCAGGTGATCTCGGCCATTCTCGGGACTCAGCAGAGCGCTCTGGCCGGCGGACACCGGCTGATCACCACCGGCGTGACGTGGTCCGACCACAACGAGGCCAGTGCCCTGCGCGACGGCTTGGCCGCCCGCGGCATCGAAGACGTCATGCTCGTCTCTGAACTTCACGCGGCGGGCGCGCTCGCCCAGGCGGTCGGCCGCGCCGTCGGCTACGACAAGACCGCGCTGATGTTCGTCGAGCGCGACACCGCGACGTTGTCGGTGGTCGAGACTCGCGACGGCTCGATCGTCAAGGTGGTGAACCGCGATCTGCACAGCGCCGATGCCATGGCCGTCATGGCCGACATGGTCACCGATCTGGACACCCACGAGCCCCGGCCCGGCGGCCTGTTCGTCGTCGGCTCGGGCGTCGACGTCACCTCCGTCAAGGAACACCTCGAGCAGCTGGTGACGCTGCCCGTGAGCGCCCCCGAAGACTCTGAGATGGCCCTTGCCCGCGGCGCCGCGCTGGCAGCCGCCAGTGCACCGCGTTTCGAAGCGACGACGGTCAGGCTCGCCTACTCCCAGGATCCCGACGGCTTGCCGGCCGAGGATGCCTACCGGATCGACCCGGCGTTCGCGGCCACCCAGTTGCGGCCCGCCGGTGCGGTGGCGCCGGTAGTGGACGACGATGCCGCCGGCGAGGACGAGACCCGGCGGCCATTCCTCCTCGTCGGCAGCACGTTGACAAGCATTTTCGTTGTCGGCGTGGTGGCGCTCGTCATCTCGCTGGCGGTGAGCATCAGGCCCACCGTCGATCAGCGGCCGAGTCCCGGCGAGAGCATCGTCGTGCCCAGCACCGCTCAACCGGCGCCGCTCGTCGCGCAACCGGCACCGGCGCCACCGGCTGCCCCGGCACCCGAAACCATCAAGGCTCCGGTGCCCGTCGCGCAGGAGGCGCCCCAGGCGCCGCGGACCGTGTTCGTCCAGGCACCTCAGGCAGCGGCACCGGCCGCCGCGCCCCCGCCTGCCGCGCCCGCGCCCGCTCCTGCCGCGCCACCTCCGGCGCCAGTGCCGGCGGCGCCGGCGCCTGAGCCCGTGCCCGCCGCGCCCGCACCGGTGATCGCACCACCGGTGGTTCTGCCGCCGCCGATCATCCAGTTGCCGTGGCCGCGACCGGTGTACCGGCCGCCGTGGTATCCGCAGCAGCCGCCTACCAGCGAGCCGCAGACCCCTCCGTGGAACCCGCCGTCGAAGCCGCGATGGACACCGCCGTCGCAGCCGCCGTCGGACTCGGATTGGCAGCCGCCGGTGAACATTCCGCAGCAGCAGTACCCCCCGGTCAACCAGCAGCCGGTGACCCCGCAGCAGCCGCGGAACCAGCAACCGCAGCAACCGTCGGGCCCGATCGGCGGTCCGCGCATGCCGTCGTGGCCGTACTGGCCCGGCAGCTGACACGTAACCTGCCGTTGTCCTGGCGCTTGGTGTCCCGACGCGGTTAGCTCACCCCGGGCCGCTATACCGGGCGTATGCGGTGCACCGTCTTCGGCACGGGCTACCTCGGCGCCACCCACGCCGCCGGCATGGCCGAGCTCGGCCACGAGGTGGTCGGCGTCGACATCGACCCCGGCAAGGTCGCCAAACTGAACAGCGGCGAGGCGCCGTTCTACGAGCCCGGACTGCGGAAGATGTTGCAGGACAACATATCTGCTGGTCGGCTGCGGTTCACCACCGACTACGACGACGCCGCCGAGTTCGCCGACCTGCACTTCCTGGGCGTCGGCACCCCGCAGAAGAAAGGCGAATACGGTGCCGACCTCCGGCATGTCCACGCGGTGATCGACGCCCTGGTCCCTAGACTGAGCCGGCCTGCCGTCATCGTCGGGAAATCCACTGTCCCCGTCGGCACAGCAGCCGAACTGGTCCGCCGGGCAACGCATTTGGCGCCTCCCGGCGCGGATGTGGAAATCGCCTGGAACCCCGAGTTCCTGCGCGAGGGTTTCGCCGTTCACGACACCCTGCACCCAGACCGCATTGTCCTTGGCGTACAACCGGATTCGCAGCGTGCGAAGGCGGCGATCGACGAGCTCTACGCACCGCTTATCGACGACGGTGTGCCGTTCCTGTGTACCGACCTGCAGACCGCCGAGCTCGTCAAGGTGGCAGCGAATGCCTTTCTGGCTACCAAGATCTCGTTCATCAACGCAATCTCTGAGGTATGCGAGGCCGCGGACGCCGATGTCACTGTGCTCGCCGACGCGCTGGGCCACGACGCCCGCATCGGACGCAGGTTCCTCAACGCCGGGCTTGGATTCGGTGGTGGCTGCTTGCCCAAGGATATCCGCGCATTCATGGCGCGCGCCGGCGAACTCGGCGCCAGCCAAGCCCTGACATTCCTGCGAGAGGTCGACAGCATCAACATGCGCCGCCGCACCAAAATGGTGGAGCTCGCGACGCGCGCCTGCGGCGGATCACTGCTCGGCGCCAACATCGCCGTGCTGGGCGCGGCGTTCAAACCCGAGTCCGACGACGTGCGCGACTCGCCCGCACTCAACGTGGCCGGCATGCTGCAACTCAACGGCGCGGCCGTCAACGTCTACGACCCCAAGGCCGTGGAGAACTCGCGACGCATCTTTCCCACGCTGAACTACTCCACCTGCGTCACCGAAGCCTGCCAGCGCGCCGACGCGGTGCTGGTGCTCACCGAGTGGCGCGAGTTCGTCGACCTCGACCCAGCCGGGCTCGGCGACGTCGTGCGCGCGAAAGTGGTTGTGGATGGCCGGAATTGCCTGGATGCCGTGCGGTGGAGTGCGGCGGGCTGGCGGGTGTTCACCCTGGGAAGGCGAGTCGCCGGCGTAGCCTGATCGGCATGAGACAGAGGATTCGCTGGCTCGCGCTGCACGGCTTCGTCCGCGCGCTGGCGTCGATAGGGTTGCGCAGCGGCGATCCGCAGGCTCGGATGATCGCCGACCCGGCTGTGCGTGCCGACCCCATCGCGTTCATCGAAGAGCTGCGCTCCCGCGGTCGCATTGTGAAAGGCCGCGCGGTCTATTTGACCGTCGACCACGAGATCGCCCATGAACTGCTGCGCTCGGACGACTTCCGCGTGATCGAGCTCGGCGGCAACCTGCCCAAGCCTCTGCGCTGGATCAACCAGAAGACCAAGACCGGCCTGCTGCATCCCCTCGAGCCGCCGTCGCTGCTGTCGGTGGAGCCGCCCGAACACACCCGCTACCGAAAGCTGGTGTCGTCTGTATTCACCACCCGTGCGGTGGCCGCGCTGCGTGACCGCGTGGAAGAAACCGCCAAGGTGCTCCTCGACGACCTCGGCGAGACGCGCGGCGTCGTCGACATCGTCGCGCGGTACTGCTCACAGCTGCCGGTCGCCGTCATCGGCGACATCCTGGGCGTGCCCGACGAAGACCGCCCGCAGATCCTCAAGTACGGCGAGCTCGGTGCGCCCAGCCTGGACATCGGGTTGTCGTGGAAGCAGTACAACCAGGTGTACCAAGGCGTCGCCGGCTTCAACGCGTGGCTGGCCGACCACCTCGAGAAGCTCCGCCGCAATCCCGGCGACGACCTGCTGAGCCAGCTCACCCTGGCCGCCGACGAGGACGGCCGGCTCACCGACCGCGAGCTGCAAGCCACCGCCGGCCTGGTGCTGGCCGCGGGCTTCGAAACCACAGTCAACTTGCTGGGCAACGGAATTCGCATGCTGCTGGAGAACCCCCAACACCTCGCCACGCTGGCGGCACGCCCGGAGTTGTGGCCCAATGCGGTCGAGGAGATTCTGCGGCTGGAATCCCCGGTGCAGCTGAGTGCGCGGGTGGCGCGGCGCGACGTCGAGATAGCGGGCACGACGATCCCGCGCGGCGAGTTGGTGGTGATCTATCTGGCCGGTGCCAACCGCGATCCGGCCGTGTTCGAGGACCCACACCGCTTCGACATCGAGCGGCCGAACGCCAACAAACACCTGTCGTTCTCAAGCGGCAGACACTTCTGTCTGGGCGCCGCGCTGGCCCGCGCCGAAGGTGAAGTGGGTCTGCGCTCGTTCTTCGACCGCTACCCCAACGCGCGGCTGGCCGGCAGCGGCAGCCGCCGCGATACCCGGGTGCTGCGCGGCTGGGCGTCATTGCCGATCATGTTGGGCGCCTGAAATGGATTTCGCCGCATCGCTTCTCGACGAGGACGCCGCGTTCGCCGAGGTGCTGCGTACTGCCGATCCCGCGACGCCGGTGCCGACCTGCCCGGGCTGGACGCTCAAGCAGCTGCTGCGGCACGTGGGGCGCGGGCACCGATGGGCCGCACAGATCGTCGCCGAACGGCGCGCAGAACCTCTCGATCCCCGCGAGGTGCGCAACGGCAAGCCGCCCGACGATCCCGACGGTGCCGCGGACTGGGTGCGCGGTGGCGGGCAAGAGCTGCTCGACGCGGTGTCCAATACCGGCGGTGACACCGAAGTGTGGACCTTTCTGGGTCCGCGTCCGGCGGCGTGGTGGGTGCGCCGTCGCGTCCACGAAGTGGCCGTGCACCGCGCCGACGCCGAGCTGGCGCTGGGCCGCGAATTTTCGCTGCCGACCGATGTCGCCACTGACTGCCTGACCGAATGGCTCGAGCGGGTGGTGACCCGGGCCGGAGGCGACCAGATGCCGCTGGCCGACGGACAGTCGCTGCACCTGCACGCCGCAGAAGGCGGCGAATGGACGATCCGTGGAGCCGGCGGCGCCCTGCGGCTCGAGCAGCAGCACGCGAAATCCACCGTCGCCGTGCGCGGCGGCATCACGTCGCTGCTGCTGGCGATCACCCGGCGCATCCCCGCCGACGATCCGCGGATCCAGGTCTTCGGCGACGACCAGGTCTGGCGGGGTTGGCTGGACCGCACCCCGTTCTGAGCTACGGTCCAGTCATGACCGTTTCGGAGATCGCGACCGTCCTTGCGTGGCACGACGCGCTCAATGCGCAGGACCTCGACACGCTAGTGGAGTTGTCCACCGGCGACATCGAGATCGGTGACGCACACGGTGCTGTGCAAGGCCACGAGGCGCTGCGCAACTGGGCGTCGTCCAAGGGATTTCTCGTCGAGCCCGGGCGGATGTATGTGCACGACGGCGTCGTCGTCGTCGAGCAGCACGTCGGTGACGCGGGTTCCCCGCAGGTGACAGCGTCGGCGTTCCGGGTGGTGCATGACAAGGTGACCTCGGTGTTCCAGCACGATGACCTGAAGTCAGCGCTGGCTGCCACCGAGCTCACCGAAGACGACCTGGCCGACCTGTAGGGGCGGCAGATGCGCGGCATCATCCTCGCGGGCGGCGCGGGTACCAGGCTGTACCCGATCACGATGGGCGTCAGCAAGCAGTTGCTCCCGGTGTACGACAAGCCGCTGATCTACTATCCGCTGTCCACGCTGATCATGGCCGGCATCCGCGACATCCTGGTGATCACTACGCCCGCCGATGCCGCCGCGTTTCAGCGGCTGCTGGGCGACGGCTCGGCGTTCGGCACCCACATCAGCTACGCCGTGCAGCCCCGTCCCGAAGGATTGGCACAGGCGTTCGTCATCGGCGCCTCGCACATCGGCAACGACACCGTCGCACTTGTGTTGGGGGACAACATCTTCTACGGTCCGGGCCTGGGCACCAGCTTGCGCCGCTTCCAAAACGTCAGCGGCGGAGCGATTTTCGCGTACTGGGTGGCTAGCCCGTCGGCGTACGGTGTGGTGGAATTCGGTGCCGACGGCACCGCTTTGTCGCTGGAGGAAAAACCCGCGACACCCAAATCGCACTACGCGGTTCCCGGACTGTACTTCTACGACAACGACGTCGTCGAGATCGCACGATTGCTGCGGCCGTCGGCCCGGGGCGAATACGAGATCACCGAAGTCAACCAGACCTACCTGAACCGCGGGCAGCTCTCCGTGGAGGTGCTGGCTCGTGGCACCGCCTGGCTGGACACCGGAACATTCGACTCGCTGCTGGACGCCAGCGACTACGTCCGCACCATCGAGCGTCGGCAAGGCCTGAAAATCAGTGTGCCCGAAGAGGTTGCGTGGCGCGTCGGGTTCATCGACGACGAGCAGCTGGCGGCGCGCGCCCACGAGTTGCTCAGCTCGGGCTATGGCAGCTATCTGCTCGAACTGCTCGACGGCAAGTGATTTCGGTGCGCTAAACGACGCGTAGCGTACGTTTGCGCACCGAAATCCCTACTGCCGGTAGCTGACCAAGAAGTTGCCGAGCCGCTCGATGGCCGCGGCGAGATCTCGCGCCCACGGCAGCGTGACGATTCGCAGGTGGTCCGGGGCCGGCCAGTTGAAGCCGGTGCCCTGGGTGACGAGAATCTTCTCCTGCAGCAACAGGTCCAGTACTAGTTGCTCGTCGTCGACGATGTCGTACACCTCGGGGTCAAGTCGCGGAAACGCATACAGCGCACCCTGCGGCTTCACACACGACACCCCGGGAATCTCGTTGAGCTTCTGCCAAGCCACGTCGCGCTGCTCGAGCAGCCGCCCACCCGGCAGCACCAGATCCTCGATGCTCTGATGCCCGCCGAGGGCCACCTGAATGCCATGCTGCGCAGGCACATTGGGGCACAGGCGCATGTTGGCCAGCAGGCTGATGCCCTCGAGGAAGCTGCTCGCATGCTCCTTGGGCCCGGTGATCGCCAGCCAGCCGGCCCGGTAGCCGGCCACCCGGTAAGCCTTCGAAAGCCCATTGAACGTGAGGCACAACAGATCTGGCGCCACCGACGCCATGCAAATGTGCTTGGCGTCGTCGTAGAGGATCTTGTCGTAAATCTCGTCGGCAAGCAGCAGCAGTTGGTGCTTACGCGCCAGATCGGCCATCTGCTCGAGCACTTCACGGCTGTACACCGCGCCGGTCGGGTTGTTCGGGTTGATCACCACCAGCGCCTTGGTGCGCTCGGTGATCTTCGCCTCGATGTCGGCGACGTCGGGCTGCCAGCCCTGCGTTTCGTCGCACAGGTAGTGCACGGGGGTGCCGCCGGCAAGCGACGTGGACGCGGTCCACAGCGGGTAGTCAGGCGCGGGGATGAGAACCTGGTCGCCGTTGTCGAGCAGCGCCTGCAGCGTCATCGTGATGAGCTCGGACACTCCGTTGCCGAGGTAGACGTCGTCGACGTCGAGCCGAGGGAAACCTTCGACGAGTTCGTAGCGCGTGACCACCGCCCGCCGCGCCGGCAGAATTCCCTTGGAATCCGAATATCCTTGCGCGTACGGCAATGCCTGGATGATGTCGCGCATGATCACGTCCGGAGCCTCGAAACCGAACGGCGCCGGATTGCCGATGTTGAGCTTCAGGATGCGATGGCCCTCGGCCTCCAGCCGCGACGCGTGCTCGTGCACCGGCCCGCGGATCTCGTAGAGGACGTCCTGCAGCTTGGTCGACTGCGTGAACGTGCGCTGCCGGTCGTGATGACCGGTGGCGTGCCACGGGACCTGGTGAGTAGTCACGTCCACCATGGTGCCATTGGCGTCCAGTGAATTTCGCCGCCAGCCCGGATCACCGTTTGCCGGGCGGCCGGGCACCGCGGGCAATGCCGAGGCCCTTGACCGGAGGCGCCGGCGCGCTGCCATTGCCGTCATCGGCAGGCTTCGATTGCTCGGTGTCGGCAGGCTTCGGCTGCTCAGGCTCCGACTGCTGAGCCGGAGCCGACGGAGCCGACGCCGCGGGCGCGGTCGTCTTCCTGGCGCCGGGCCGCTTGGCCCCGGCCGCGATGCCGAGCCCCTTGACCGGCGCCGGCTCCGCCTTGGCCTGATCGGGTGCCGCGTTCGCGGGTTGGGTGACCTCGGTGGCCGGCTTCTGCTCGGACGCCTGCTCGGCGGCCTGCGCCTGCTCGGCCGGCTTCGCGGCGGCGGGTGCGGCCTTCTTGGCTCCCGGCCGCTTGGCGCCGGCGGCGATGCCGAGTCCCTTGGCAGGCGCGGGTTGGGTTGCCGCCGAGGGCTTTTCAGACGCAGTCGGCTTTTCGCCAGCAGGGGCCGGCGCTGCCTTCTTGGCGCCGGGGCGCTTGCCGCCTGAGATACCCAGCCCGGTGACCGGCTTGGCTTCCTTGGTTCCCGACGGTGCGGCCGCGGCTGGTGCCGACGGCGCTGCCGCAGGAGCCTCAGCCGCCGGGGCCGCGGCCTTCTTCTTCTCTTCGGGAGAGCGCTTCGGCGGCAGCGTGACAGTGCTCTTGTCCAGCGACCCCAGCAGCAGCTGGGCCACGTCGAGCACCTCGACGCCTTCGCCCTTGCCCGACTCCTGACGGTCGGTGAGGCCGTCGGTCATCATGACGCGGCAGAAGGGGCAGCCCGTCGCGATCTTCGCGCCGTCGGACACCGTCATCAGCGCCTCGTCGACCCGCTCGTGGTTGACCCGCTTGCCGATGTGCTCTTCCATCCACATCCGCGCGCCGCCCGCGCCGCAGCACAGGCCCGTCTCGGCGTGGCGCGGCATCTCCTTGAGCGTGACGCCCGACGCGCCGATCAACTCGCGCGGCGCCTCGTAGACCTTGTTGTGCCGGCCGAGGTAGCACGGGTCGTGGTAGGTGACGTCCTGGCCGTTTTCGCCGCCCACCGGCTTCACCGGGACCAGCCTCTTGTCCCGCACCAACCGGTTCAGCAGCTGGGTGTGGTGCAGCACGGTGTAGTTGGCGCCGAGCTGGCGGTACTCCCGACCGAGGGTGTTGAAGCAGTGCGGGCAGGTGACGACGATCTTGCGGTCGACGGTCTCGACGCCCTCGAACACGCCGTTGAGCGTCTCGACCGCCTGCGCGGCGAGCTGCTGGAACAAGAACTCGTTGCCGGAGCGGCGTGCCGAGTCGCCGTTGCAGGTCTCCTCGGCGCCGAGCACCAGGTACTTCACCCCGGCGATCGACAGCAGCTCGGCGACCGCCTTGGTGGTCTTCTTGGCGCGGTCTTCGAACGCGCCCGCGCAGCCGACCCAGAACAGGTACTCGTAGCCGTCGAAGGACTCCGCGTCGACGCCGAACACCGGCACGTCGAAGTCGACCTCGCTGATCCAGTTGAGCCGGTCGGAGGCGTTCTGGCCCCACGGATTCGACTTCGTCTCGAGGTTCTTGAACAGCACCGAAAGCTCGGACGGGAATTCCGACTCCATCATCACCTGGTAGCGGCGCATGTCGACGATGTGGTCGATGTGCTCAATGTCAACCGGGCACTGCTCGACGCACGCGCCGCACGTGGTGCACGACCACAACACGTCGGGGTCGATGACGCCGAGCTGCTCGGCCGTCCCGACCAGCGGGCGCGTCGCCTGCAGCGGCGACTCCGGCGGGACCCGGCCGAAGCCGGACTCCGGCACGTGATGCACTTCCTCGTGCCGATCGCCGGCCAGCTTCTCGGAGAGGCCACCCTCGGGCGTGCTCTCGTCAGGCGTGACTTTGTCGCCGAGGATGTAGGGCGCCTTCGCCATCCAGTGGTCGCGAAGGTCCATGATCACGAGCTTGGGGGACAACGGTTTTCCGGTGTTCCACGCCGGACACTGCGATTGGCAGCGCCCGCACTCGGTGCAGGTGGCGAAGTCGAGCATGCCCTTCCAGCTGAAGTCCTCGATCTTCCCGCGACCGAGGGTGGCGTCCTCCGGCGGATCTTCGAAATCGATTGGCTTGCCCTGGTATTCGATGGGCAGCAGCGGCCCGAGCCCGTTGGGCAGCCGCTTGAACGTCACGTTGATGGGCGCCAGGAAGATGTGCAGGTGCTTGGAATGCAGCACGATGATCAAGAACGCCAGCATCACGCCGATGTGCAGCAGCAGCGAGACGGTCTCCATGTACTCGTTGCCGCTGGGCCCGAGCGGAGACAGCACCTTGCCCATGGCGTGGGAGAAGAACGCCGCCCAGTTGTACGGCAGGTTTCCGTTGTTGACCGACGATCCGCGGAACAGCGCGTACGTCCAGATGACGTTGAAGATCATGAACAGGATCAGCCACGCGCCGCCGAGGTGGCTGCCGTAGAACCGCGAATCGCGGCCGTGCTCCTTGGGTCCTTGAATCAGCCGGATGATCGCGAACGTGGTGATGCCCAGCAGCACGGCCAGCGCGAAGAAGTCCTGCAGGAAGCCCAGAACCGGCCAATGGCCGATGATCGGGATCGCGAACTTGGGATTGAACAGGACCCCGTAGGCCTCGATGTAGACCGTCAGCAGGATGAAAAAGCCCCACATCGTGAAGAAGTGGGCGAGGCCGGGAATCGACCACCGCAGCAGCCGGGTCTGCCCGAAGACCTCCTCGACCTGCGTCCAGATCCGCCTGCCCAGGTTGTCAGTGCGGCCACTGGCCGGCTGGCCTGATCGCACGAGAGTGAACAGCCACCACACCCGGCGCGCCGCGAACACCAACACCAGCGCCGTCAACCCCAGGCCAACCACGAGCCTGATCACCTGCTGAGTGTCCACGCGCGCCGCCTCCCCAGCTTTGCTACTGGTCAGTAACTTGTCTTTCTTGCCTGCTCATAGTGACATCTCGGCAGCTGCGGGCGCGACAAAGGTTGCCCTAACCTCAGGGCTGCGGCGCCAGCATCGCCCGCAGCATCGACAGCAGCTCCGAGCGGGATTCAGCGCCCAGGCGCCGTCGTATCCGGGCGACGTGGTGTTCGACGGTCTTGGCGGAGATGAACAGCTGATTGCCGATGTCGCGGTACGGCATGCCCAACAGCAACAGCTCGGCGACCTCGCGTTCGCGCTCGGACAGCCGCGCCGAGTCCCGCGCCTCCGGACGCGCCGGCTCGACAGCACGCTGTTGCGACGTCGCCACTGGCTCCTCGTCGACCGCTGCGCTGGCCTTGAGATCCCGCGCCAATTGCAGCATCGCCCCGGACACGCGGGCATCGGGCGTCTGCAACGCCGCCTGGCTGGCCAGCCGCGTGCCGTCCGCGGTGTGGCCGTACTGCGCCAGACCGCGGGCAGCCGCGGTGACTTCGGCGAGTTCGACCTGATTGGCCAGCACCCGCAGCCACACCCGGCCGGCGCTGGCCAGCGCCTTCGCGAACAGGCTGGTGGCTGCGGCCGCGGTCAGCGCCTGGCCGTGAGGTGCCACCGCGTCCGGTGAGTTGGCCAGGATGCCAGCGTGCACGCCCGACCAGTGCAAAGGCACCGACCACAGCACCGGCTTGCCGAGCCGCTCCAGAAGCCCCAACGCCTGCTCGACGGCGTAGCGGATCCGCTCGAGCTGCCGCAGCCGTGCCGCGGCCACCCACAGCTCGCCCAGGGGCAGCAGCGAGAACAGGTCGACGGTGTACTCGGCCAGTACTTCCATCGCGGTGTACCAGTGCCGCTGAAGTGCGCCGCTGTCGCCGGTGCGCCGCGCCAGCCCGGTGCGCAGCGCGGCGGCCCATAACGCGTCCCGGCGGTGCAGCGAGGCATCGTCGACGGTCACCTCGAGGTTCGCGGACGCGAGCTGCCCGTCGAGCATTTTCGACCAGGCCAACAGCAGCCGGTGCCGGTGCTCGGCGTGCGGCGCACTGCCGTCATGCAGCGCGCGGGTGAGCACACTGCGCGCGCGGACCGGATCGCCGGCATGCAACGCCGCCAGCGCGACGAGGGCCGCCGGCGTGTCCGGTGTGACGGCCCGCGCCGACGGGCCGGCGGCCAGTGACTGCCCGAGCTTGGCGACCGCCACGGTGAACGGCTGGTCCAGTGTCTGCAGCAGACCTTCGGCCAGGCTGCGGGCGGCTCGGGCGGCGGCGGTGGGCGGACCGCTGGCCGGGGCTTCCATCGACGCGCGGGCGGCCGTGGCGTCGCCCGCGGCCAGCAACACCACCGCGCCGGCGGAGCTGACCACCGCGTCGGGGTGCGGCCCGAGCCAGCGGTACAGCTCGGCGGCCTGGTCGGCGTTGCCGTCGTGGGCGGCCACCGACGCGGCGATGCGGACCGCGGCGGCGCGTTCGGCGGGGTCGTCGGACGAGAGCAGGTCGTCGGCGAGCCGGCCTGCCGTCGCGCAGTCTCCGGTCAGCGCCAGCGCGTCGGCGAGCCGGGCCGTGAGCCGCGACGCGCCGGCGTCGACGGCGGCTCGGTACAGCCGGGCCGCGGCGGTGCGGTCGGGTGGGCGCTCGGCGTGGGTTTCCAGCGCCGTGGCCAGCCGCTCGTCGCGCATCCCGTGTTCGGCGAGCCGCAACGCCAAGTCCGCCGACAGCGTCGACAGCTCCAATTGCGTTGTGAGCAATGCTTTTTCGACGTCGTGGTGGCGTGCTGCGCCGACGATCTGGGCGACCGCGCGATGCACCGACCGCAAAAACGCCGGGCTGTGGGAGGGCTCGAGGAGTCCGCTGCCTCGGGCGCGGTCGACCAGCCGCTGAGCTTCGTCGGCGCTGATACTCAGCGCGGCCGCCAGGTCAGCGGCACCCAGGTCGGGACTCAGCGAACCGATCAGCAGCGCCTCCAGGACGGGCTCGTCGACTGCGCGCAGCCGGTCGATCAGCGCGAACCGGGCGGACTGGGCGATCGCCATGGCCGGTGAGGCGTCGTCGCCCGGGCGGCTCAGCGCCGCGCGCACCAGAAACGGCAATCCGGCGGTCGCGGCCATCAGAGCGCGGACCACCTCGGCAGTCGGCGGTGCCCCGAGGGCGGCAGTGGCCAGGCGGTGCAGCTCGTGGGGCGGAAGCGCGCCGAGCAGCACCGCCGGACGCTCGCGTTCGATTGCCATCGTGAGCGTGCGAAGCGCAACCGAATGTTGGTACGGCTCGGTTGCGACGACGACGGTCGCGGACGGGTCGTCGACCCGATCGGCGAGGGTGGCGAGCTGCTGGTGCGTGAGCAGGTGCGCGTCGTCGACCACGATCGCCGTGGCGATCCGATGCGGATCCGCACGGGAGGCGACGTCGATGCCGCCGGCCCGCAGCGCAGTGCGGATCGCGGTCAGCGTGGCGGTTTTCCCGGTGCCGATCCCGCCGACGACGACGGCCTTGACGGGGTCGGTCGGGTTGGTGGTGACCGCGTCAACGAGCTCGCGTGCCTGTGGCGGCAGCTCGCGCAACGCCGGCTGGTCCATCGGGCTGTCAGGGGCTGACCGGCGCTGTCGCGCTGAGCTGCGGCCTCGGTGTGTTGGGCGCCAACTGAGCCGACGTGGGCGCGGACTGGTTGCTGACCGCTGAGGTGGGCGGCGCCGCGCTGGTGGTGGGCGGTCGCGTCGTCGTGGTGGGCGGTCGCGTGGTGGTGGTCGGCGGCTGCGTCGTGGTGGTGGTCGGCTGGGTGGTGGTCGTGGTGGTCTGCTGCGTGGTGGTGGTCGTGGTCTGCGTCGTGGTCGTGGCCGAGGTGGTCTCCGACGTCGTGGTGTCGGGCGGAGAACTGGGTGCGGTGGTGGCCGACGGCGGCGGCGTGACCACGGTCGGGCTACCGTCCGTGCCGGTGAACGTCACCGTGTCGGTCAGCGGCGCGCCCGGGGATGCGGGGTTGGTGGTGGCCGGCACCGTCGCCGTGTGAGTGCGTGTCGAGCGCATCGGGCTGGACTCGCTGGTCAGCGTCCACACCAGGCCGCCCGTCAAGACCAGCACCGTGACCAGTGCCGCCGCGAACAGCACCTGGGGCCGCCGGTACCAGGCCAACGGCTCCTCGGCCGCACGCGGACCCTCGGGCGGGGGAGCGAACTCGAGTTGCGGCCGCGCGCTGGTGGGCTCGGGATCGTAGGCGTACTCAGCGCCGGTGTAGGGCGCCGGTTCATCGCCGCCGGCATCCTCCGACCACGCGAGCGCCCGGAAGGTGGCCGACGCGGCACCGTCGGCGGCCGACTCCGCGGCGGCTGCACCGGCAGTCCCGGCGGCCCACGCGGCGGTGGCCATCCCGGTGGGCGGTTCGGTGGCCGCAGTCGCCAATCCGGTCGGCACGTCGCCGCCCGGCCCGCGGGTGGCCAGCAGCGCAGCGCCCGCCGCCGTGTTCAGTGCCGGCTGCGGGGTGGTGACCACCGGCACCCGGAAATGCTCCGAGAGCCGCTGGGTGATCAGCGGGATCGCGGCGCCGCCACCGACGGTGGCGACCGCGGACAGCGACGCGGCCGGAATTCGGTTGCGCCCCAACAGTTCTTCCAAAGCGACGAGTACCCCGGCCAGCGGGCCGCTGATCAGGTTCTCGAGTTCGGCCCGCGTGACGCGGATATCGGAGTGATAGCCGGGAAGTTCAGCCGACAGGTCGGTGGCGGTATCAGCCGACAGCCGCTCCTTGGCGTCGCGGCACTGTTCGCGTAGCCGAGTGAGCGCACCGACGGCGGTGGTGCCGGCCGGGTCGGCGCCGCTGGACTGGTTGATGTCGGAGAGCACATGGGTGAGCAGCGCCTGGTCGATCTGAGCGCCGGAAAATTCGGTGTAGCGCAGCGTTTCGTCGATGGGCTGGAAGTCGTTGGCGGCGTCGGCCAGCGTGATGCTGGTGCCGCTGCCGCCGAAATCGAGCAGCGCGACGATGCCGCTCGCCGGCAATCCCGGGCTGGTCGCCAACGCGGCCAGCGCGGCCACGGCGTCGGACACCAGCACCGGCGGCACGCCGCCCGGCGAGAGGTTGGGCTTGGTGCGCAACGCCCCTCGCAGCGCGCCCAGCACCGCCGGACCCCAGTGCGCGGGCACTGCGATGGTGACCTGTGAGGCGGCGGAGCCGTTGCCGACCGCCTGCGCCATTGCGTCGAGGGCCTCGACGAGCAGCCAGTCGGCGCGGTAGGTGGTTCCGTCGGGCGCCACCAGCGGGACCGGATCGCCGACGCGTTCGACGAAGCCGGACAGCACCAGACCCGGTTCTGCCGCATTCGGGTTCTCGACCGGCACGCCCACCTCGGGGGCGCGGTGCGGATACAGCGTCAACACCGCACGGCGCGTGACCGGCGCAGCGCCGACCCGGGCCGCGACCAGGTTGGTCATCCCGATGGACAGCCCAAGGGAGTCGGTCATCTCGAAGGGTCCTTGTCATCGACACGATTCAGTGGCAGCGTCGGCGGCCGTTCCTCACGATAGCGGCGCCGGCGTGCGGCGGTCATGCGACATCCCCTAACCGCGCCCAATCCCCTAACGGCCGATCCCCTAATAGCGGTATGTCAGCAGTGGCTTTGACACCGATCCGTTATTAGCTGGTGATCGTTAACATCGGCGCCATGGCCAATGAGCTATTGGACTTCGTGATGTCGCTGGTGCGCGATCCCGACGCCGCTGCACGGTACGCGGATAACCCGCAGCAGGCGATCGCCGACGCTCATCTGACCGACGTGACCAGTGCCGACGTCAACAACCTGATTCCGGTGGTGTCGGAGTCGCTGTCGATCGCGAGCCCGGCCTTCGGAGCCGACGCCGGGGATGCGAACGTCTGGGCCAGTGGGGCCGCGACCGCTGCGTTCGACGCGTTCTCCGACCACGTGCCGGCGGCCGGCATCGAGGCTCCCGCCACCCATGACTTCGTGCTTGACCAACCGGCCGCGGCTCAACCGGACACCGGTATCGACCAGTTCAGCCACCTCGGCGCATTCGAGGCAGAGCCCCTCGCGGCCCCCGCGCCCGACGCCCATGACCCGGCGCCGGTGGTCGAGCCGGCAACCGTCGACCCCGGCTTCGAGCATCCGGTTGACGACCACCATGGGCACTTCGATCCAGGTGCAGCACACGACGCCCACGGTTTCGACGGCCCGCTGTTCTGACGCAATCGCGCTCGAACGCCCCCGCACGCTTCGGCATGTGGGGGCGTTCGTCGTTGTCCTGGGGAAACTGTGCATCAACTGAGGGATTCCCTACATGTCCCTAGTAATCCCCTAATCCCCTAACGGAAGTTGCTGGACCACCCCAGTATGGGGGCTTGGAGGTAGGGGACTCGACCCCGTTCCGAGTCACGTTGCAGCTCCATACCGTGGCTAGCAGACACCGGGCAGGCCGGTGAGGGGCAAACCCGAGACAACCGAAAGGGACTTCGATGATCAGCTTGATCGACTTCATCCTCAACCTGTTCCGCGACCCGCAGGCGGCTGCCGACTACGTCGCGCAGCCCGAGCAGGCGCTCCTGGACGCCGGGCTGGGCAACGTCGCGCCGGCGCAGCTGGCGTCGGTGGCTGCCACCGCGGTGCCGAGCCTCGCGCTGGGCGCCGGCGACCCGGTGGTGGGCCTGCAGCGCGCGGTGGCCAACCACTACGGCTGGGAGCCGACGTTCGCGCCGTCACCCACGTGGTCGCCGACGTATGCGCCGCAGACCGACTTCCTCAGCGGCAACCGGACCGACACTGATTTCGCCAGCCACAACAACACGCCGGTGATGAGCCCCAACCAGGACGCGGGCGCCAATGCCCAGCAGGGCGCCTTCAACCTCGGCTTCGGCGACATCACGCTGGGTGACAAGACCACGACCACGGCCAACGGCCAGGGCGCGGTCGCGATCAACGGCGACAACCGGGGCGACATCGTCAGCGGTGACGGCGCTGTGCTGGGCAACGCGAACTCGGTCAACAACGGCAACATCCACACCGGGGCGGACTCGAATTTCGCGTACGGCCATGACAACTCGTTCAGCCAGGGCAACACCGCCGCCGGCCACGACGTCTTGGAGACCCACGACGGCACGGTGATCCAGACCTCCGGCCACGGGACCACCAGCTCGGCGCAGGGCAACACCGACTGGACGGCGGTGCACGGGAACCAGACCACGACCAACATCGACGGCACCGGCAACTACAGCGGCGTCGACAACAC
Source organism: Mycobacterium sp. NGS39 (assembly GCF_059812765.1). Taxonomy (NCBI): domain Bacteria; kingdom Bacillati; phylum Actinomycetota; class Actinomycetes; order Mycobacteriales; family Mycobacteriaceae; genus Mycobacterium; species Mycobacterium sp. NGS39. The sequence continues at coordinate 317,711 of NZ_JCALDH010000001.1, forward strand.
CCACAGCGTCGTGAACACCCACACCACCACGACGTCGACGTCGGTCGCCGACAACTCGGTGCACGACTGGTCGTCGCAGTACACCTCCACCCACGACAGCTCGGTGCACGACAACGCGGCGTCGTACAGCAACGCCCAGTCGTACAACAGCTCGGTGCACGACAACCAGTCGACGTACTCGCCGTCGTACGACGCGTCGACGCACGACAACACCACTGTGCAGACGCATCAGAACACCCACGACATCCACCTGGGCTTCTGATCGGACGCACAGCCGCTTGGTTGACGACCTGGCGGGGACCGCAATGGTCCCCGCCAGGTTTTTGCGCATACGGTTGGTAGCGCCGAGGAGGGACACAACGTGACGCAGCCTTCTGATCCGCGGCAGGCCCGGGTCATCGTCGAGCTGATCGACCACACCCGCAGGATCGCCGAGACCAACCAGCGCGACGACCTGATCGACCGGCTGGCCGCGGCCCGCGACCGGATCGTCGACCCGCAGATCCGGGTGGTGATCGCCGGTCAGCTCAAGCAGGGCAAGAGCCAGCTGCTCAACTCGCTGCTGAACATGCCGGTCGCACGGGTCGGTGACGACGAGTCGACGGTGCTGACCACCGTCGTGCTCTACGGCGAGCAGGCCGCCGCGCAGCTGATCGTCGCCACCGGCGACGGCGGTGCCGAGGCGATCCCGATCCCCACCACCGACATCAACAAGGACCTGCGCCGCGCTCCGCAGGCCGGCGGCCGCGAGGTGCTTCGGGTCGAGGTGATTGCGCCGAGCCCGGTGCTGAAGGGTGGGCTGGTGTTCATCGACACCCCGGGCGTCGGTGGTCACGGCCAGCCGCACCTGGCTGCCACCCTGGGGCTGCTACCCGACGCCGACGCAATGCTGATGGTCAGCGACACCAGCCAGGAGTTCACCGAACCGGAGATGACGTTCATCCGGCAGGCCTACGAGATCTGCCCGGTGGCCGCGATCGTGGCGACGAAGATCGACCTTTATCCGCACTGGCGCGCGGTCGTCGACGCCGACGTCGCCCACCTCGAGCGGGCCGGACTCGACATTCCGCTGATTCCGGCGTCGTCGCTGCTGCGCAGCCACGCGATCTCGCTCAACGACAAGGAACTCAACGAGGAGTCGAACTTCCCCGCGATCGTGCAATTCTTGTCCCAGAAGGTGCTGTCCGGAGCGAACGACCGGGTGCGTCACCATGTGCTCCATGAATTGCGTTCTACTGCAGAACATTTGACATTGACGCTGGAGTCGGAGCTGTCGACGCTCAACGACCCCGGTTTGCGTGAGCGGCTGACCGCCGACCTCGAACGCCGCAAGGCCGAGGCGCAGGACGCGCTGGCCGCCTCGGCGCTGTGGCAGCAGGTGCTCAACGACGGGATCGCCGACTTGACCGCCGACGTCGACCACGACCTGCGGTCGCGGTTCCGTGCCATCACCCAGCATTTCGAGTCCGTCATCGACGGCTGCGACCCGACACTGCACTGGGCCGAGATCGGCACCGAACTGGAACAGGCAGTGGCCGAAGCGGTGGGCGACAACTTCGTCTGGGCGTTCCAGCGGGCCGAGGCGCTGGCCAAGGACGTGGCCCGCACGTTCGAGGAGGCCGGCCTGCAACAGGTGAAGGCTCCGGAGATCAGCGCCCGGCAGATGGGTGCAACGTTCTCGGGCTTCAAGTCGCTGGCACGGATGGACGCCAAGCCCGTCAGCGTCAGCAGCAAGGTGGTCAGCGGGATGCGCGGCTCCTACGGCGGTGTGCTGATGTTCGGCATGCTCGGCTCGCTGGCCGGGCTGGGCATGTTCAACCCGCTGTCGGTGGGCGCCGGTCTGCTGCTGGGCCGCAAGGCCTACAAGGAGGACATGGAGAACCGGATGCTGCGCGTGCGCAACGAGGCGAAGAACAACGTGCGCCGATTCGTCGACGACATCTCGTTCGTCGTCACCAAGGAATCACGCGACCGGCTACAGGCCATCCACCGCCAGCTGCGCAACCACTACCGCGGCATCGCCAACCAGACCAGCCGATCGCTCAACGAGTCACTGCAGGCCATGCTCACCTCGGCGCGGTTGGAGGAGAACGAACGCAACCAGCGCATCGCCGAGCTCGAGCGCCAGCTCAACATCCTGCGGCAGGTGTCGGCAAAGGCGGCGGAGCTGGCCGCGCCAACGCCCGTCGTGAGCGGTCCGGTGCGCCCTGCGCCGCGGGTTCCGCTGCGCGGCGCCACCTAACATTGACCGGTGAGCACCAGCGATCAGGTCCGCGCCATCCTCGGCGGCACGATCCGGGCTTACCGCAACGATCCGACCTACCGGCAGCGCGCCGACCTGCACAGCGAACTTGAATGGATTGGCTGGCGGCTCAACCAGCCGATCCGCATCGCATTGGCCGGCAGTTTGAAGGCCGGCAAGTCCACGCTGGTCAACGCGCTGGTGGGGGAGAACATCGCACCCACCGACGCCACCGAAGCCACTCGTATCGTGACCTGGTTCCGGCACGGGCCGGTGCCCAAGGTCACCGCCAACCACCGCGACGGCCGGCGCACGAACGTGCCGATCATCCGCGGCGACGGCTTGACGTTCGACCTCGGCGGCGTCGACCCCGTCGAAGTCGCCGACCTCGACGTGGAGTGGCCGGCCGCTGAGCTGATCGACGCGACGATCGTCGACACCCCGGGCACGTCGTCGCTGAACAGCGACGTGTCGGCGCGCACGCTGCGGCTGCTGGTGCCCGACGACGGCGTGCCGCGGGTGGACGCGGTGGTGTTTCTGCTGCGCACACTGAATGCGACGGACATCGCGCTGCTCAAGCAGATCGGTGAGCTGGTCGGCGGTTCGGCCGGGGCGCTGGGCGTGATCGGGGTGGCGTCGCGGGCCGACGAAATCGGGGCCGGGCGCATCGACGCGATGCTGTCGGCCAAGGACGTCGCAAAGCGGTTCACCGAGGAGATGGACAAGACCGGCATCTGCCAGGCCGTGGTGCCCGTGTCGGGGCTGCTGGCATTGACCGCCCGAACGCTTCGCCAAAGCGAATTCGTGGCGCTGCAGAAGCTCGCCGGCGTGGAGCCCGCCGAGCTGGCTAAGGCCATGCTGTCGGCGGATCGCTTTGCGCGCGAAGACAGTTCGCTGCCCGTCGATGCCGCCACCCGCGCGCAGCTGCTGGACCGGTTCGGCATGTTCGGCATCCGAATCTCGATCGCGGTGCTGCGATCCGGCGTCGGCGATTCGGTGGCGCTGGCCGACGAACTCCTGGAGCGCAGCGGGCTGGTGGAGCTGCGCGACGTGATCGACCAGCAGTTCGCGCAGCGCTCGGATCTGTTGAAGGCGCACACCGCGCTGTTGTCGCTGCGGCGGTTCGTCGAAGTCAACCCGATTCCGGCGACGCCGGCGATCCTGGCGGACATCGATCCGCTGCTGGCTGACACGCACGCGTTCGAAGAGTTGCGGCTGCTGAGCCAATTACGTTCGCGCCCAACGACATTGAACGACGATGAGATGGCCTCGCTGCGACGCATCATCGGCGGTTCGGGCACTGATCCGGCCAGCAGGCTGGGGCTGACGCCCGACGCGCCGTACGACGGCCCGCGCGCGGCCTTCGCGGCGGCGCAGCGGTGGCGCCGCCGCGCCGAGCATCCGCTCAACGACCCGTTCACCACGCGCGCGTGCCGGGCCGCGGTGCGCAGCGCCGAAGCGCTGGTGGCGCAGTTCTCGTATTCCTAAGCGCTGACCAATCGGGCGGCGAAGGCTCGGCGCATCACTGCGGCGGCGTCGGCAAGCCCGGAATCGCCGGAATCGTGATCGTCATCGTGCTGGTGCTTGTGCTGACGGTCACGGTCGTGCTGGTGCTGGTGCTCGGCGTGGTTGTCGTCGTCTCGGTGGTGGTGGTCGGCGACGTCGTGGTGGCCGTGGTGGTTTCCGTGGTCTCGGCGGTCGTGGTCGTCGTCGGCGTCGGCGTCGTGGTCAGCGTCGGCGACGTCCGTGTCGTGCTGGTCACCGGGCTGAGCGGTTTGTTGTCGTCGGAGTTGTTGCCGCCGAAGATCGCGAAGATGATCAGCGCCAGGATGATCGCGCCGAGCGCGCCCAATGCGACCAGCACCCAAGGCTTCCGGTACCACGGCACCGGCGGTTCCTCCGGCGGACCAGGCGGCGGGCCGGGCGGCTGCTGGCCGTACGCGCTGTACGCGGTCGGCTCGTCGCGGTAGTAGTTGGGGTCTTCCGGCGGACCGTACTGAGACACGGGGCTTGATGGTAGCCGCTGGCACTCAGTTATGAGGGAAAGCCGGTCGTGGCGCGGGCCGCACACTGATCGGCGACCGGGTCACCGGCGAGCGGGTGACACCGATCTGCGGCGGTTTCGCGGGCTCCGGTGGTTGCTGCCGCGGCGGCGCGACCACCGCAGGCGCGCTGGCAGACGGCTCACTGGCGGCCGGCGGCGGCGTGGCGGGTGGGCTCGGCGGGACCGTCGCGGCCGGCGGAATCGTCGCGTTCGGCGTCGGGCGACGCGTGGAGCGCACGGACGACGGCGGGGTAGTCGACACACTCGGCACACTGGTCTGCGGTCCCCGGGAGCTGCGCGACACCAGCAGCACCGCCGACACGAGGATCGCTACCACCCCTACCGCGATCGCCCCGATCGCGATGGCCGCCGTTTTCCTGCGGTACCAGGGCACCGGTTGGGTGCGCGGGCGCAGATCGCCGAAGTCGTCCAGATCGTCGTCGTCGAACTCGGAGCCGAAGCGCGACTCGGCGTCGGCCGGTTCGGCCAGGTCTTCCCACAGATAGTCGAAGTCGCCCGACGACTCTGTCACCCCCATGGACGGATATTAAGGCGCGACGATTCGTCAGCCGTGGGGGAACAGCGGATGTCGACTCGGCGTCGCGCGCAGGCCCGACGTCCGACTGGTTGTCGTGGTGGTGGTCTCGCTGGTCGTTTCCTCGGTGGTCGTGGTGGTTGTCGGGGTGGTTGTGGTCTCCGAGGTGGTGGTTTGCGAGGTCGTCGTCGGCGAGGTGGAGGTCGGCGGCGTCGTGGTGGTAGTGGTGGTCGTCGTCGTGGGCTCAGTTGTCGTGGTGGTGTCGGGCAGCGGGAGCTCGTTGGCCGGCCGGGTGGAATTGTCGGCCGTTCGCACGACGGCGATGATCAGCACGATCACCACGACGACGCCGAGGATCCCTGCGGCTGTGATGGCACCGCTGGTCTGATACCAGGGCAGATCGGTGGGTTCGGCGGAGTCGGGCCGCTCGTCGTCGCCGTAGGTCACGGCGTGATCGTATGGGCTCGGCGAGCCCCGATCAGAACGAGTCGACCCTCTCGATGCTGACGAACATGCCGTGGCCGGTGCTGTCGTTGGTGAAGCGCGTGCCGGACTCGTCCGCGACAATGGTCCAGCCCTGCGCGTGATACGTGCGGTAGTCCAGGGTGACGGGCTGGATGTCGCCGAGGTTGCCCACCAGCCACTTCAGCTGTCCGTCTGCGGTGACGTTGACGCCGTTGGCGGGAAAGCCGTCGCGGATCGGCGGGTTGGCGAATTCGGACTCGCAGCCGACGGCCGTGCGGGAGATCTGGCAGCGGGTCTTGCCGGACTTGGTTTCGACGAACACATAGCCCTGTTCGTTGGGGGCGAGCGTCTCGCCGCCCGGCTGCGTCGTCGTGGTGGTCGTCGGGGCGCGCGTCGGCGTCGTGGTGCTGGGCGGCGTGCGGGTGGGGCGGGTCGTCGGGAACGTCGGCTCGGTGGGATTGGACGGGACGGCGACCGGCTTGCCGTCGGTCCATGACGTGCATCCGGCCAGCGCCATCACAGCGACCAGGAATACCGCCGCAAGAGTCGACCTCATGACGTTTGAACTCTACGCAAGAAGTGACAGGAGATGCTGTAGTGACTCGCGCGGGCCCGCCGCCCGAAAAAGTGTCCCTGACGGACGGGCGCGGCGCTCCTACCGATGAGCGGCACCGAGGCCGTGACACGGACAAGGAGCAAGCGATGAGCACTCTTCGGACCCGCCGGACGTCCCGCAAGACCGTCTACCAGGTCGCCGACCGGCTGCACCATGGCCGTGCCGTGTGCGTGGGCAGCGACGAGATCGCCGCCACGGTCGCGGCGTGGCTGGCCGAGCTCGAGGTCGAAAGCCCCATGGCCGACGAGCTGGCGCGCGCCGTCCGCAGCGGTGACTGGCCCGCTGCCCACGCGCTCGAAGACCTGCTGTCCGTCGACGTGACGGTGGCCGCTTGAGTTGCATGTCGGCGCAAACCACGTGGAGCGACTTCGCGCGCGCCGAATCCGCATGCCGCGGGAACAAACCCGCCGCCGCGCCCGTTGCACGACTCGACCAACTTGAGTGACAACGACTCAACTCTGGCTTGACTCGGCGAGTGCCGGCAGAGCAGACTTGAGCCTAGTTCGCTCAGCAGACGTCCATATATAGCAGGAGGAAACACCATGGCTCGTGCGGTCGGTATCGACCTCGGGACCACCAACTCCGTCGTCGCCGTTCTCGAAGGTGGCGACCCAACCGTCATTGCCAACTCCGAGGGCTCCCGCACTACGCCGTCCGTCGTCGCGTTCGCGCGCAACGGCGAGGTCCTGGTCGGCCAGCCCGCCAAGAACCAGGCGGTGACCAACGTCGACCGCACCATCCGGTCGGTGAAGCGCCACATGGGCACCGACTGGTCGATCGAGATCGACGGCAAGAAATACACCGCCCCGGAGATCAGCGCGCGGGTGCTGATGAAGCTCAAGCGCGACGCCGAGGCGTACCTGGGTGAGGACATCACCGACGCGGTGATCACCGTGCCCGCCTACTTCAACGACGCACAGCGCCAAGCCACCAAGGACGCCGGCCAGATCGCCGGGCTGAACGTGCTGCGCATCATCAACGAGCCGACGGCCGCCGCGCTGGCCTACGGCCTCGACAAGGCCGACAAGGAACAGACCATCCTGGTGTTCGACCTCGGTGGCGGTACGTTCGACGTCTCGCTGCTGGAGATGGGCGAGGGCGTGGTCGAGGTCCGCGCCACCAGCGGTGACAACCACCTGGGTGGCGACGACTGGGATCAGCGCATCGTCGACTGGCTCGTCGACAAGTTCAAGGGCACCAGTGGCATCGACCTGACCAAGGACAAGATGGCGATGCAGCGGCTGCGTGAGGCCGCGGAGAAGGCCAAGATCGAGCTGTCCAGCTCGCAGAGCACCTCGATCAACCTGCCCTACATCACCGTCGACGCCGACAAGAACCCGCTGTTCCTCGACGAGCAGCTGACGCGCGCGGAATTCCAGCGGATCACCCAAGACCTGCTCGACCGCTGCCGCAAGCCGTTCCAGCAGGTGATCGCCGACACGGGGATCTCGGTGTCCGACATCGACCACGTCGTGCTGGTGGGCGGCTCCACCCGGATGCCCGCGGTGACCGACCTGGTCAAGGAGCTCACCGGCGGCAAGGAGCCCAACAAGGGCGTCAACCCCGACGAGGTCGTCGCAGTGGGTGCCGCCTTGCAGGCCGGCGTGCTCAAGGGCGAGGTGAAAGACGTTCTGCTGCTTGACGTTACGCCGCTGAGCCTGGGTATCGAGACCAAGGGCGGCGTGATGACCAAGCTAATCGAGCGCAACACCACGATCCCCACCAAGCGGTCGGAGACGTTCACCACGGCCGACGACAACCAGCCGTCGGTGCAGATCCAGGTCTATCAGGGTGAGCGTGAGATCGCCGCGCACAACAAGCTGCTGGGCAGCTTCGAGTTGACCGGCATCCCGCCGGCGCCGCGCGGCGTGCCGCAGATCGAGGTCACGTTCGACATCGACGCCAACGGCATCGTGCACGTCACCGCCAAGGACAAGGGCACCGGCAAGGAGAACACGATCCGAATCCAGGAGGGCTCCGGCCTGTCCAAGGAGGAGATCGACCGGATGATCAAGGACGCCGAGGCCCACGCCGAGGAGGACCGCAAGCGCCGCGAGGAGGCCGAGGTCCGCAACCAGGCCGAGACGCTGATCTACCAGACCGAGAAGTTCGTCGCCGAGCAGCGTGGAGCCGAGGGTGGCTCGAAGGTGCCCGAGGACGTGCTCACGAAGGTCGACGCGGCAATCGCCGACGCCAAGCAGGCCCTGGGCGGCACCGACATCAACGCGATCAAGTCCGCGATGGAACGGCTCGGCCAGGAAAGCCAGGCGCTGGGGCAGGCCATCTACGAGGCCACCCAGGCTTCGCAGGGCGCCAGCGGCGGCGCGGAGAACGCGTCGGGTGCTGACGACGTGGTGGACGCCGAAGTGGTCGACGAAGGACGGGAGGACAAGTGAGTTCGGAAAACGAACCACTGCACCCAGAAGAGCCGGTAGTCGTCACCGACAAGCGCCGCATCGACCCCAAGACCGGCGAAGTGCGTGAGGGCGCGTCCGGCCCGGCCCCCGGTGGGCCGGCGCCGGACGCCGCCGGGCCAGACGCCGCATCCGGAGGTCAAGCGGAGGACAAGGCCGGTGAGTTGATCGCCGACCTGCAACGGGTGCAGGCCGACTTCGCCAACTACCGCAAGCGTGCGCTGCGCGACCAGCAGGTGGCCGCCGAACGCGCGAAGGGCGCAGTGATCACCCAACTGCTCGGTGTTCTCGACGATCTCGAAGCCGCCCGCCGCCACGGCGATCTGGAGTCCGGGCCGCTGAAGGCGTTCGCGGACAAGCTCACCAAGACGCTCGAGGGCCTGGGTCTGCAGTCGTTCGGCACCGAAGGCGAGGAGTTCGATCCCTCGCTGCACGAGGCCGTCCAGCACGAGGGCGACGGCACCAGACCAGTGATCGGCACGGTGATGCGCCGGGGCTACCGGCTGGGTGAGCAGATCCTGCGCCACGCGCTCGTGGGCGTCGTCGACACCGTCGAGGACGCGACCGACGGGCAGCAGTCCGCCGGCAATGCCGACGCGGAACACGGCCAGGCCGCAGAATCAGAACAGTCAGCTGGCTGAGCTTGAACAGCATCGAAAGGAGGTGACGCACCATGGCCCAACGCGAATGGGTCGAGAAAGACTTCTACAAGGAGCTGGGCGTCTCCTCTGACGCCAGCGCCGACGAGATCAAGCGGGCATACCGCAAGCTGGCCCGCGACCTTCACCCTGACGCCAATCCGAACAACCCGACGGCTGCCGAGCGGTTCAAGGCGGTGTCCGAGGCGCACAGCGTGCTGTCGGATCCGGCCAAGCGCAAGGAGTACGACGAGACGCGGCGGCTGTTTGCCGAGGGCGGCTTCGGCCGGCGCCGGTTCTCGGCCGGCAACTTCGGTGGCTTCGGGCCCGGGAACGGCAGCGAGTTCAACCTGAACGACTTGTTCGACTCCGCCAGCCAGACCGGCGGCGCGAACATCGGCGATCTGTTCGGCGGGTTGTTCGGCCGTGCAGGCAGCCGGCCCAGCCGTCCGCGTCGCGGTAACGACCTGGAGACCGAGGCCGAGCTCGACTTCGTCGAGGCCACCAAGGGCGTGATGATGCCGCTGAGGCTCACCAGTCCGGCGCCGTGTACCAACTGCCATGGCAGCGGAGCGCGGCCAGGCACCAGCCCGAAAGTGTGCAGCACCTGCAACGGCTCGGGGGTGATCAACCGCAACCAGGGCGCGTTCGGATTCTCCGAGCCGTGTACGGACTGCCGTGGCACCGGCTCGATCATCGAGCACCCGTGCCCGGAGTGCAAAGGCACCGGAGTGGCCACTCGCACCCGCACCATCAACGTCCGGATTCCGCCGGGCGTGCAGGACGGGCAGCGGATCCGCTTGCCGGGGCAGGGCGAAGCGGGGCTGCGCGGCGCCCCGTCGGGTGACCTGTACGTCACCGTGCATGTGCGGCCGGACAAGGTGTTCGGCCGCGAGGGCGACGACCTGACCGTCACCGTCCCCGTCAGCTTTGCCGAATTGGCTTTGGGGACAACGCTTTCCGTGCCGACGCTGGATGGCAAGGTCGGCGTGCGGGTGCCGAAGGGCACGGCCGACGGGCGCATCCTGCGGGTGCGCGGCCGCGGTGTGCCCAAGCGTGACGGCGGCAGTGGCGACCTGCTGGTGACCGTGAAAGTAGCTGTGCCGCCGAACCTCGAAGGCGCCGCACTGGAAGCGCTGGAGAAGTACGCGGCCGCGGAGAAGGCCAGCGGGTTCGACCCGCGGGCCGGCTGGCCGGGCCGATGAGCGCCCGAAGAGCAGGAGGCAGCACAGGTGAGCAAGTCCTCAGACGAATCCCGGACGTTTCTCATCTCGGTGGCCGCGCAACTGGCCGGCATGCATGCGCAGACGCTGCGCACCTACGACCGGCTCGGCCTGGTCACGCCGCAGCGGACCACCGGCGGCGGCCGCCGCTACTCGCAGCGTGACGTCGAACTGCTCCGCGAGGTACAGCGGCTCTCGCAGGACGAAGGCGTCAACCTGGCCGGTATCAAACGAATCATCGAGCTGACCAACCAGGTGGAGGCGCTGCAGTCACGGGTGGCCGAGCTGACCAAGGAGGTCGAACAACTGCGCGCCAACCAGCGCCGCGATCTGGCCGTGATGCCGAAGTCGACGGCCTTGGTGGTGTGGGAGCCGCGCAAGCCGCAGCGCTCGCGCCGCTAACCCACGTGGATCGAGAACGTCGCGGTGGCCGGCTCGTCCCAGGTGGCCACGCGGTAGGTGCCGCGGCGCAGCGAGTCGGTGGGCGCGCACATCGGCTCGAAGCACACCACGTCGTCGTCGCTGGGCGAGAAGACCTGAGCCGCGGTGTAGCCCTCCTCGAAGTGGACTTCGATGCGCCGGTCGCCGCCGGAGATCGCGAACACCGAGCCGGGCTTGACCTCGTCGTAGCTGTCGTCGAAGTAGTTGCCGTCCAGCGTCTCGGTGATCGCCGGGCGCTCTTGCGTCTCGCCTGTCGGGATCATCCAGCTGTTCACCGAGCAGTAGCGCATGGCGGGCAGCTTGATCTGCCACTCGGGGCGCGGAACCTCGGGAATCCGTAGGTAGGGGTGGTACCCGAAACACAACGGCACGTCGGCCTTGGTGGTGGGCGTCACGGTGGTGCGGACGGTGAGCGTGCGGTCGGCCAGCGTCACGTCCATGGTCAGCAGATGTGGGAACGGAAAGCTGGCCAGCAGGCGCGGGGTGCCGCCGTAGTCCACTTCGGCGACGAGCCGGTTGTCCGTCCGCTCCGTGACTTCCCAGCCGTCGTAGGCCGCCATCACCCCGTGGATCACTACGCCATGTTGGTCCGTGCGGACGCCGCCGATCCCGGGCGTCAGTGTCACCGCCGCCTTACCTGCGCGATATGTGTTGGCGCTCAAGCGATTCGCCCAGGGGTACAAGAGCGGGATGCCCATGGTCTTGCCGACGGTCATGTAGGCGTGCAGGCCGCGGCGCTGACCGAGCAACTCGGCCCCGTCGTCGTTCAGCGAGGTGCCGACCATTCCGGCGATCGGCACGTAGGTCGCGGTGAGTGCCGACGACGGGTCTTTGAGCGTGACGGTCTCGACGTCGGCCATGGCGGGGGCCATCGTGGGATTGTGCCACAGGGGTACCCGCCGCCTGGCGTGGTTTGAGCTCAGCCCACCAGCGGATCGTGCTGAATCCGTTCGGGCGCAGCGCCTTTGGCGATCAATGCCGCTTTGGTGTTGGCGATCATCGCCGCGTTGCCGCTGAGCAGAATCTGGCGGTCACCCCAGCCGCCGTACCTGGTCACCACCTCGGGCAGCCGCCCGGTCTGGCGCACGTGCAGGCCTCGTGGCGGGTCGACGTCCGGATAGTCGGCGGCCCACGGCGGATTGCTGTTGTACTCCGAGACAGGGGATACCGACAGCCAGGGATTGTGCGCGGCGATCTGCCACAGCGTGCGCAGGTCGTAGAGCTCGCACGGATAGCGCGCGCCGAAGAACAGGTGCACCCGCGGATTGTCGAGGAAGCGAGTCAGATCCATGATCAGCGCGCGCAGCGGCGCCAGCCCGGTGCTGCCGGCCACCATCAGCACGTCGCCGCCGGTGCGGTCGACCTGCAGCGCGCCGAGCGGGGCCGACAGCCGCCACCGATGCCCGACGCGGGTTTCGCCGACAAGCGCAGTGCTGACCAGTCCGCCGGTCACGGCGCGGACATGGAACTCGATCGCTCCGGTGGGGTCGGCGGGAATCGCGGGGCTGAGGTAGCGCCAGCGCCGAGGGCACTGTGGCACATGGACATTCACGTATTGGCCGGCCTCGTAGTCCATCGGGCGGTCGAGCTGAAGGCGGATCACCGCGATGTCCCTCGACACGCGACGATGCTCGACGACCGTGCCGTCCCACCACGCCGGACCGGACTCGGCTTCGGCGGCGCCGCTCATCACCCCGGTGATCAACGTCAGCGCTTCGCGGGCGGCATCGTCGACCGCGGTGGTCCAGTGCTCGCTCAGGTGGCTGCGGAAGCTGCTGTACAGCGCGTCGCGCAAGGTTCGGTAATGCTGTTGTCGCACACCATATTTGCGGTGATCGCGGCCTAGTTGCGCCAGAAATGCGACGGGCTCGTCGGAGCGCTGGGCGACGAACTCGCCGAACACCCACCACAGCGCCTGGCCGAATGCCGCACGCTGGCCGGCCATGTCGGGAGGAAACAGGTCGCGGATGGCCGGGTCGATGGCAAACCAGCGCGTGTAGAACCGCCGGACGAGTTCGTTGTCGGCGTCGCCGAGATCGAGGGCCGCGCGCAGAATGCGCAGCGCGTCGCGATCCTCCAGTCCCACGCCGGGCCATTGTAGGCATCTGGCAGTTGCCGCGCCTCGCGCGTGGCCGCGGCGTCACAACGCGTGGACGCCCTTGTACGGCACGAGCATCTTGATCGTGGAAGGGCCGACTGTGCGGTTTTGTATGCCGACCCCGGCGTGTCGCGTGTGAAACCGCACGTTCGCCAAAAAGAAGTGAAGTTGAGCGGAACAGACTCAACCTTGACGACGTTGAACATCGCGACAAGCATTTTTCCAGACTTTTCAGGTGAAAGATCGGAGGACCGTCGTGGACTCGTTCAACCCGACCACGAAGACTCAGGCGGCGCTGACCGCGGCTCTACAGGCGGCAAGCGCTGCCGGTAATCCGGAGATCCGCCCGGCGCATCTGCTGATGGCTCTGCTGACGCAGAACGACGGGATCGCCGCGCCGCTGTTGGAGGCGGTCGGCGTGGACCCGGCGACCATCCGTGCCGAGGCGCAGCGCCTACTCGACCGGCTGCCCAGCGCCAGCGGCGCCAGCAGCCAACCGCAGCTCTCGCGCGAATCGCTGGCCGCGATCACGGCCGCGCAGCAGCTGGCCACCGAGATGGACGACGAATACGTCTCCACCGAGCATCTGATGGTCGGCCTCGCCACCGGCGACTCCGACGTCGCCAAGCTGCTCACCGGGCACGGCGCGTCGCCGCAAGCGCTGCGGGAGGCGTTCGTCAAGGTCCGCGGCAGCGCCCGCGTCACCAGCCCCGACCCGGAGGGCACCTACCAAGCGCTGGAGAAGTACTCCACCGACCTCACCGCGCGGGCCCGTGAAGGCAAGCTCGACCCGGTGATCGGCCGCGACAACGAGATCCGACGCGTGGTGCAGGTGCTCTCCCGGCGCACCAAGAACAACCCCGTGCTCATCGGTGAGCCCGGCGTCGGCAAGACTGCGATCGTCGAGGGCCTAGCCCAGCGCATCGTCGCTGGGGACGTCCCAGAAAGCTTGCGGGACAAGACAATTGTCGCCCTGGACCTCGGGTCCATGGTGGCGGGCAGCAAGTACCGCGGCGAATTCGAGGAGCGGCTCAAGGCCGTGCTCGACGACATCAAGAACTCGGCCGGGCAGATCATCACGTTCATCGACGAGCTGCACACGATCGTCGGCGCCGGCGCTACCGGCGAGGGCGCGATGGACGCCGGCAACATGATCAAGCCGATGCTGGCCCGCGGCGAGCTGCGGCTGGTCGGCGCGACCACGCTCGACGAGTACCGCAAGCACATCGAAAAGGACGCGGCCCTGGAGCGCCGTTTCCAGCCGGTCTACGTCGGCGAGCCGTCCGTCGAGGACACCATCGGCATCCTTCGCGGACTGAAGGAGCGCTACGAGGTGCACCACGGCGTGCGGATCACCGACTCCGCGTTGGTGGCCGCAGCCACGCTGTCCGACCGCTACATCACGGCCCGCTTCCTGCCCGACAAGGCGATCGACCTGGTCGACGAGGCCGCGTCGCGGCTGCGGATGGAGATCGACTCGCGGCCCGTGGAGATCGACGAGGTCGAGCGGCTGGTGCGCCGGCTGGAAATCGAAGAGATGGCCCTGTCCAAGGAAGAGGACGACGCGTCCAAGGAGCGGCTGGAGAAGCTGCGCGCCGAACTGGCCGACCAGAAGGAGAAGCTGGCCGAGCTGACCACCCGCTGGCAGAACGAGAAGAACGCGATCGACACCGTCCGCGAGCTCAAGGAAGAGCTGGAACGGCTGCGCGGTGAGTCCGAGCGCGCCGAGCGCGACGGCGATCTGGCCAAGGCCGCCGAGCTGCGCTACGGGCGCATCCCCGAGGTCGAGAAGAAGCTCGAGGCTGCGCTGCCGCAGGCCCAGGCCCGCGAAGCCGTGATGCTCAAGGAGGAGGTCGGCCCCGACGACATCGCCGAAGTCGTGTCGTCCTGGACCGGCATCCCGGCCGGCCGGATGCTGGAAGGCGAGACCGCCAAGCTGCTGCGCATGGAGGACGAGCTGGGCAAGCGCGTCGTCGGCCAGCGCAAGGCGGTGACGGCGGTCGCGGACGCGGTCCGGCGCAGCCGGGCCGGCGTGTCCGACCCGAACCGGCCCACCGGGGCGTTCATGTTCCTGGGCCCGACGGGCGTCGGCAAGACCGAGCTGGCCAAGGCGCTGGCCGAGTTCCTGTTCGACGACGAACGCGCGATGGTGCGCATCGACATGAGCGAGTACGGCGAGAAGCACTCGGTGGCTCGGCTGGTCGGTGCACCTCCGGGCTACGTCGGCTACGAGCAGGGCGGTCAGCTGACCGAGGCGGTGCGGCGCCGGCCGTACACGGTGGTGCTGTTCGACGAGATCGAGAAGGCACACCCGGACGTGTTCGACGTGCTGCTGCAGGTGCTCGACGAGGGCCGGTTGACCGACGGCCAGGGCCGCACGGTCGACTTCCGCAACACGATCCTGATCCTGACGTCCAACCTCGGGGCGGGCGGCAGCGAAGAGCAGGTGATGGCTGCGGTGCGTGCGACGTTCAAGCCCGAGTTCATCAACCGCCTGGACGACGTGCTGATCTTCGAGGGGCTCAACCCCGAGGAGCTGGTGCAGATCGTCGACATCCAGCTGGCGCAGCTGCAGAAGCGGCTTTCTCAGCGGCGGTTGCAGCTGGAGGTGTCGCTGCCGGCGAAGAGGTGGCTGGCCCAGCGGGGGTTCGATCCCGTCTACGGCGCTCGGCCGCTGCGAAGGCTGGTGCAGCAGGCCATCGGCGACCAGCTGGCCAAGATGCTGCTGTCCGGCCAGATCCACGACGGCGACACCGTCCCCGTCAACGTCAGCCCGGACGGCGATTCGCTGGTGCTCGGCTAAGTGGTTTCGGCGCGCTGACGTGCGCTACGCGACCGTCAGCGCGCCGAAATCGCAGGCTTGCCCCCAGCAGATAGGCTAGGTCCCAATGGTTCCGCTTTGGTTCACGCTGTCCGCGCTGTGTTTCGTCAGCGCCGGTGTGCTGTTGTACGTCGACCTCGACCGGCGTCACAACCACGGTCGCCGTCGGCGCTCGTGGGCGCGCTCGCACGGCTTCGACTACACCCCCGAGGACGCCGAGATCGTCAAGCGTTGGAAGCGCGGTGTGATGTCCACCGTGGGCGACGTGACCGCCCGCAACGTGGTGCTGGGGCAGATCCGTGGCGAAGCGGTCTACATCTTCGACCTCGAAGACGTCGCGACCGTGATCGCGCTGCACCGCAAGGTCGGCACCAACGTGGTGATGGACCTGCGGCTCAAGGGCCTCAAGGAGCCGCGGGAAAACGACATGTGGCTGCTCGGCGCGATCGGCCCGCGGATGGTGTACTCCACCAACCTCGACGCCGCCCGCCGCGCGTGCGACCGGCGGATGGTCACGTTCGCCCACACCGCGCCCGACTGCGCCGAGATCATGTGGAACGAGCAGAACTGGACGCTGGTGAGCATGCCGATCACCAGCACGCGCGCCGAATGGGACGAGGGGCTGCGCACGGTCCGCCAATTCAACGACCTGCTGCGGGTGCTGCCGCCGGTGCCGAACAAGGCGATCGGGCAGGCCTCGGCCAGACGCAACGGCGCGCCCGGCCGGCCGATCACCCCGCCCGACTACCGCCCTGAGCCCGGCCGGACCCCGGAGTACCGTCCTGACCCCGGCCGCACCGAAGCACTCCGGCAGCCCGGCCGCCCTGATCCGACTCGCCAGCCGCCGCACTCCGAACCCGTCCGCCGCCCGCAGCAGACCCGCGCGAGCCGCCCGGGGCCGGCGAGTTTTCAGCCGTAGCCGCGGATGCCGCGTCCCGTCGCCCTGATCACCGGTGCCACGTCGGGCATCGGCGCGGGATTCGCCAGGCGCTACGCCGTCGACGGCTACGATCTCGCCCTGGTCGCGCGCACCACCCAACGCCTCCGTGAACTGGCCGACGAGCTCCATCGAGCGCACGGCACCAACGTCGAGATCCTGACCGCCGACCTCGCCGAAGCAGACGGCCGCGCCGCCGTCGCCACGCGGCTCGCCGACGGGGTGCGAGTGCTGGTCAACAACGCCGGCTTCGGCACGTCGGGGGAGTTCTGGACCGCCGACCCGGCGCTGTTGCAGGCCCAGCTCGACGTCAATGTCACCGCCGTCATGCACCTCACTCGCGCGGCATTGCCGCCGATGCTCGACGCCCGGCTGGGCACCGTGATCAACGTCGCCAGCGTGGCCGGTCTGGTGTCCGGGCGCGGGTCGACGTATTCGGCGTCGAAGGCGTGGGTGATCGCGTTCTCCGAGGGGCTGGCCAACGGCCTGGCCGGCACCGGCGTCGGCGTGCACGCACTGTGCCCGGGGTTCGTGCGAACCGAGTTCCACCAACGGGCCGGCATCGACATGGCCAAGACGCCGTCGGTGCTGTGGCTGGAGGTCGACGACGTCGTCGACGACTGCCTGGCCGACGTCGCGAAAGGCAAAGTGGTGATCATCCCCGGGGTGCAGTACAAGGTGCTCACCACCGCCAGCCGCTTGGTGCCGCGAAACGTGGTGCGGTTCATGACCAAAAGGGTGGGACGGGGCCGTGGCCGCACCTGAGTCGATCTTCGTCACCGGCGCCGCCCGCGGAATCGGGCTGGCGATCGCACGCCGGTTCGCCGCCGCGGGTTACACGGTCGGCGCGGTCGACGTGGACGCCACTTCATTGGCCAGTCTGAAATCCGAAGCAGCTCAACAGAATTGGGCGTTATGGACCTCGCAGATGGACGTCACCGACGTCGACGCGTGGCACCGGACGCTGCATGAGTTCACCGGCACGGCGGGCGGACGGCTCGACATCCTGGTCAACAATGCCGGCCTGCTGTCGGCCGGTCACTTCGTCGACATCCCGCCGGCCCGGCACAAGCAGCTGGTCGACGTCAACGTCACCGGCGTGATGTTCGGTTGCCACACGGCGTTCCCGTACCTGCGCGATACCCCCGGCGCCCGCGTGCTCAACATGTGCTC
This sequence comes from Mycobacterium sp. NGS39, assembly GCF_059812765.1. Lineage (NCBI taxonomy): Bacteria > Bacillati > Actinomycetota > Actinomycetes > Mycobacteriales > Mycobacteriaceae > Mycobacterium > Mycobacterium sp. NGS39. The sequence goes on from NZ_JCALDH010000001.1 coordinate 335,358, forward strand.
GGCCTCGGCGATCTACGGCCAGGCCGAGTTGGCGTCTTACAGCGCAACGAAATTCGCGGTCCGCGGGCTGACCGAGGCGCTGGATCTGGAATGGCGGCCCCACGACATCACGGTGGCCGCGCTGTGGCCTCTGTTCGTCGACACGGCGATGCTCACCGACGTGCGCACCGGAACCACCGAATCCCTGGGCGTCCACCTCACCCCTGACGACATCGCCGACGCGGCGTGGCGCGTAGTGCACCGACGGTCGCGGGTGCCGAAGGTCCATCACCCGGTTGGCACGCAGACCAAGCTGGCGTATTACTTGGCGCAAGTCAGCCCCACCTGGATGTCGCGACTCGTCAACAAGCGGCTGTCGCATTAAGGCATCGAACCGGTGCGCGTAGTCGTCGCCCTGCTCACGCTCGCGTTGCTCGCTGTCGGCTGCGCGGCAAGCGAGCGCCAGCCCCAGCCCTACGGCGCGGCGGTGGCGAAGGTGGGCGAGTCGGCCCCGATTCTGGGCTGGAACATGTCGGTCACGAATCTGCGGTGGGAGGCCAACCATGTGCTGGTCGACATCGACGCCGCCCCGGCCGAACAGGGCAAGCCGCACGCGAAGCCGGAGGAGATCCGCTTCGGGCTGTACGGGACGCCGGCCCACCCGATCGAAGCGGACGGTATCGGTAGCTGCAAAGACGTTGCGTCGCTGAAGATCTCGCCGCTTGCCGCCCCGAATCCCGATCGGCTCACCGGCACGGTATGCCTGGGTCCGCTCGACGATCAGAGCGCGGTGCGCGGCATCTACGTGTACTCGCCGCATGACCGGATCGCCGGCACCACCGCGGCGTACCCGCTGGCATTTCCGGTCGGGATCCTGCCGACCAACCGCAACGACACCGGCATCACCGTCAAGTCGACCAGTGTGGCGGCGTGGCGGGCCGACGGCACGATGCTCAACCCCACGTCTCTTGGCGATCCGGCCGCGTTCAACGGCAACGGTTACATGCTTGTGGGACTGGAGATTTCGGCGATCAAGGCGCAGTACCGCGACGAGTCGGCGCAGCGCGGCGGCCCGCTGATGGTGGTGGTGGCGCCGACCCTGCCCGCGGGGCAGGGGCTCAGCCACGCGTGCGCGACGTACGGCTCCTCGGTGCTGGTGATGCCCTACGCGAAGCTGGACGGGGTGCAGGTGGACGCGTCGCTGTGTACGCAGGGCGAGATCAACCAGGCGGTGCTGTACGCGACGCTGTCCATCGTCGGCACGCACGCGGCGGTGTGGACCACCGGTGATTGAGCCGCCGCCGGGTGGGCATGGTATCGATGACGTGTGCCCGACGTCATGCCTGTGCCCGGCCGCCCCAATCTGCTGCTCGGCGCCTACGACATAGCGACACTGGGATATCGCGCGGCTGAGTTCTTCGTCTCCGGGACCGCAACGCGCTACTCACCCGTCGGCGAGCTCGGGCCCGACGGACACTGGCACGTGGCGGCATCGGACAAGGCGGACTACACCACGCGGATCGTGGTGCTGACCCCGGAGGCCGGCTTCAACGGGACCGTGATCGTCGAGTGGCTGAACGTCAGCGGCGGTATCGACGCGGCGGCTGTCTGGTTCATGGCGCACCGCGAGATCGTCCGGGCCCGCTACGCGTACGTCGCTGTGTCGGCGCAGAAGGTGGGCGTCGACGGCGGCGCCAGTCTCACCGGCATCGACATGTCGTTGAAAGCGCAAGACGCACAACGTTATTCGGCGCTCAACCATCCCGGCGACGCGTTCTCATACGACATGTTCACCCAGGTCGGCCAGCTCGTCCAAGACGGCGGGATCGACGGCATCGCGCCGGAAAGTGTTGTGGCCGTGGGGGAGTCGCAGTCTGCGGCGTTTCTCACCAGCTATGTCAATGCGGTGGACCCGATCGCGGAAGCCTATGACGGCTTTTTGATCCACTGCCGATTCGGGCCGGCCGCGCCGCTGGACGGCGCGAATGTCTTCGAACCGACCGGCCTTCCGGATGCTGTGCAATTCCGAACCGACCTGCGCGCGCCGGTGCTCAGCGTGATCACCGAAACCGATCTACTCGACATCATCCGGCCCGGCTACCACCGTGCCCGCCAGCCCGACAACCACCGGCTGCGCGTCTGGGAAGTGCCCGGCACCGCTCACGCCGACAACTACACGATCCGCGTCGGGTTCATCGACGACGGATCCCAACCCATCGATCGGATTGCGGCCGCCTACGCGCCGACCAACGAGTTGATGGGCCAAAAGCTCTCGCACGCAATCAATTTCGCGCCGCAACACCACTACGTCCTGCAGGGCGCCATCGCCAGGCTCAACGACTGGCTGCGCGAAGGCGCGTCACCGCCTGCCGCCCCGCCGATCGCGCTGACCGCCGAACCGCTCGGGCTGGCTCTCGACGAGAACGGACTAGCGCAAGGCGGTGTCCGCACTCCCTGGGTCGACGTTCCGGTGGCCCGGACCTCGGGCAGCAGCCCCGGCCAGGGCGACATGTCGGCGCTGTTCGGCTCCGGCGAGCTGTTCGACGCCGCCACCCTGGCCCGGCTGTATCCCGGCGGCGCAGCGGAATACCTCGAGCGGTTCACCCAGGCGCTCGACCGGGCGATCGCTGCGGGATTCATCGTGGCTGCAGACCGCGCCGAAATCCTCGAGCTCGCCGCCGCCACCTTTCCCGGCGAGCGGCGTGACTGAGTCGGGCCCCACCGAATGGGGCGAAAGCCCCGGCGTCGGGCCCTGGTCCGGTCCGCTGCCGGACGATCCCCGCTACGACCCCCAGCTGCTTCGCGACGGCGACCGCCGCAACGTCGTCGACGCCTACCGCTACTGGACGCGAGAGGCGATCATCGCCGACATCGACACCCGGCGTCACCCGCTGCACATCGCGATCGAGAATTTCGGCCACGACGCGAACATCGGTGGCGTGGTGCGCACCGCGAACGCGTTCGCTGTCGACACGGTGCACATCGTCGGGCGGCGACGGTGGAATCGGCGCGGAGCCATGGTCACCGACCGCTATCAACGACTGCGCCACCACGAGACGACGGCCGACTTGCTTGCCTTTGCGCGCGACGCCGGGCTGACCGTGGTGGCGGTCGACAACGTGCCCGGTGCCCAGCGGCTGGAGCAGACCACGCTGCCGCGGGAGTGCCTGCTGATCTTCGGCCAAGAAGGCCCTGGCATCACAGAGGAGGCGCGCAGGGGCGCGTCGTTGACGGTGTCCATCGCGCAGTTCGGTTCGACCCGCAGCATCAACGCGTCCGTCGCCGCGGGCATCGCGATGCATGCGTGGATCCGTGCGCATGCCGACCTAAACCAGGCCTGGTGAGGCAGGATCGCTGTCATGGAACAGCAGTGGGCCAATCGTGCTGCGAGCGCTGAAGCTGCGGTCACCGCACGCCATTTGACGCGGCTGTGGGGGATGCCGGGAACTCAGCTGGGTGTGGTGGCCTGGCCGCCGACCCGACGCGACAAGCTGTTCGGCAGCTGGAACTACTGGTGGCAAGCACATCTGCTGGACTGCCTCGTCGACGCGCAGCTGCGCGATCCGCAGCCAAAGCGGCGCAAGCGCATCGCCGCGCAGATCCGGGGGCACCATCTGCGCAACCTCGGTCGCTGGACCAACAGCTACTACGACGACATGGCGTGGCTGGCGCTGGCGCTCGAACGGTGCGGCCGGCTCGCCGGGGTGGAACGCGAGCGCGCGCTGCGCACGTTCACCAAGCAGTTCACGCGCGCGTGGATGCCCGAATTCGGCGGCGGCATCCCGTGGCGCAAACAGGACCGCTTCTTCAACGCTCCGGCCAACGGTCCCGCGGGAATCTTCCTGGCCCGCAACGGCGAACTGCGGCAAGCCCAGCTGATTGCCGACTGGATCGACGAGACGCTGATCGATCCGCAGTCGCATCTGGTGTTCGACGGCATCAAGGACGGCTCGCTGGATCGTGCCCAGTTCACCTACTGCCAGGGTGTGGTGCTCGGCTTGGAGACCGAACTAGCCGTGCGCACGCGCGACGACCGTCATCGGCCCCGAGTGCACCGGTTGGTGGCCGCGCTCGAGAAGAACATGACGGCCGACGGCGTGCTCAAGAGCGAGGGCGGCGGCGACGGCGGGTTGTTCGGCGGGGTGACCATCCGCTATCTGGCGCTGGTGGCCACCGCGCTTCCCGGAGACAGCCCCGAGGACGTCGCCGCCCGAGACACCGCTCGCAGAGTAGTGCTGACGTCGGCGCGGTCGGCATGGGAATTCCGCCAGACCGTCGACGGGCTACCGCTGTTCGGCGTGCACTGGGACCAGACCGCCCAAGTACCGACCCCTGACAGCGCCGGGGCACAGTTCTCGGGCGGAGCGGTCTACTCGTCGGCCGTGCCGGAACGCGACCTGTCGGTGCAGCTGTCGGGGTGGATGCTGATGGAGGCAGCGCACGCGCTCACCGCGGAATGACCGCCGGCGCCGACGATCGGCGCTATATTCGGCCGGTGATCAGCGGCGATCCGCTGACCGGCCGGGACGGCGAACTTGCTTACATTCGGCGTGCGCTCGGTGCGGGTGGCAAGTACGCGGGTGTGGCGGTTGTCGGCGCGCCGGGGGTGGGCAAGACGCGGCTCGCCCGTGAGGTGCTGGCCCGTGCGCAGGCGGCGGGGGAGCGGACCGAGTGGATCGTCGGCACGGAATCGGCGCGCTCCCTGCCGCTGGGCGCTTTCGCCAGCGCGCTTCCCGACCCGATGGCCGAGCCGCTTCCCAATGTCCGGCGGATCATCAATTCCTTTGTGGCGCAACGACAACGGGGCCGGGCGCTGATCGGGGTCGACGACGCGCACCTGCTGGACGGGTTGTCGGCGCACGTCGTGCACCAGTTGGCGCAGACCCGGGGCGTGCGGCTGGTGGTCACGTTGCGCAGCGGCGGCCAGGAGCCAGATGCTGTGACGGCGTTGTGGAAGAACGACCTGCTTGCCCGGCTGGACCTGGCACCGCTGTCGGCCGAGGCCACCCGCAGCGTGATCGAGGCCGACTTGGGTGGCCCCGTCGACACCCGGGTTGCCCAGCGGTTCTGGAAACTGACCGGCGGCAACGCGCTGTTCCTGCGTCAGCTCGTCAAAGACCAGGTGGCGGCGGGCCGATTCCGTCAGGTGGCCGGGGTATGGATGGCCGACGAAGGCATCGCGGCCACGCCCAGTGTGGCGGACATGGTGGGACGCGAGATGGGGCGGCTCAGCCCGGAGGTGGCCATGGTGGTCGACGTCCTGTCGCAGGCCGAACCGCTTGCGGTGGACGTGATCTGCGCGCTGGTGCCGCGTCGGGACCTGGAACGCGCGGAGGAGTTGCGCCTGGTCACCGTCGAGCGGACCGGCGGCGCGCTGATGGTCCGGTTGGCGCATCCGCTGTTCGGGGAGGTGCGACGCGCCACGGCCGGCGAAATGTACCTGTCCAAGATCCGCGGCAGGTTGGCGCAGCGGCTGGAGAAGGAGGGCGACGCCGACGTCTACGCGACCGTGCGTCGGGCGCTGCTGACGTTGGAGTCGGATCTGCCGCCTGACCCACAACTGTTCCTGGACTCTGCGCGGTCTGCGATGACGCTGCTCGACCTGGACCTGGCCGACCGGTTCGCGCGCGCTGCTGTGGACGCCGGCGCCGACGAGGCGACCGACATTCTCGCGATGAACCTTGTGATGCTCGGGCGCGGCGAGCAAGCCGAGGCAGTGCTGTGCGCGATGTCCGGCTCGTCCGACTACTGGGCGACGGTGCGGGCAGCCAACTTGATCTGGATGCTCGCCCGGCCGGGCGACGCCGCCACGATTCTGGCGGCGTTGCCGCAGTCTCCCGAGCGGCTGGCGATCGAGGCGTGTGTGGAGGTGGTCGGAGCCCGGTGCCGCAGCGGTGAGGAAAAAGCCCGTGCCGCAATCGCTTCGGGGGCTTTGGGCGACTTCCATGCCACGGTGGCATCTGTGGCGTTGACCATGGCGATGGGTGCGCTGGGTCATGTCGACGATCTTCCGGCGGTGGCCGACGACGCACTGCGCCGGGCCACCACGTCGTTCCAGGCGTCGCCGCTGCGGTTCTGGTACGCCGGGGTGTATGCGCGGGCGTGCCGGCTCACCGGCCGCATCGGCGAATTCGTGGCGGCGGCCGAGACTTTGGCCGCCACCGCCCGCGACCTTCCCGGTCTGGCGTACGCCAACCTCGCGCTGCTGCTGGGCAACGCCGCGTTGATGCGCGGTGACGTGACACGCGCGGTGCGGCTGCTGCATGAGGCGTTGGCAGGTGCCGAGAACCACAGTGTCACAACGGGTCTGCGTGCTGCCAGTTGCTTCGCGCTGGCAGAGGCGCACGCCAAGCTGGGTCAGCCGGAGGAGGCGTTCGCTGCGCTTGCTGCCGCGCGCGTGCCGGACGACTTCCTGTTCATGCACACCGGTCTCGCGGTGGCGCGAGGGTGGGCACTGGCCGCTGGTGGATCGCTGTCCGAGGCCGTGGCGGTGGTGCAGGCGGCCGCTGCGGAAGCGCGCGACCGCGACCAACCCACGCACGAACTGGCCTGTATCCAGGCCGCGACGCAGTGGGGTGACGGTTCGGGTGCGGCGCGCGCCCGTGAACTCGCCGGCGACTTGTCGCTGCCGCTGGCGGATTGTGTTGCGCGCCATGCTTATTCGCTCCACGCTGGCGACGGCGAGGGGTTGCTGGCGGTGTCGGCTGACTACCGAGCCCTTGGTGACCGGGCCACTGCCGCCGACAGTGCCGGCCAAGCCGCCGCGGTGCTTGTCCAGGGGCAGAAGCGCAGCCGAGGGTCGTATGCTGCGGCGATCGCGCAGGAACTCGCCAACGAGTGCGGCGGGCTGTGCACCCCCGCACTGCGCAGTCAGCTGGGCATTCCGCTGACCGGCCGGCAACGCGACGTGATCGAGCTGGTGGCGGCAGGCCTGTCCAACCGCGACATCGCCGACCGGTTGGTCATGTCGGTGCGCACTGTCGAAGGACATGTGTACCGGGCCTGCCAGCGGGTGGGCGCGAACACCCGGGAGGAGCTGGCCGCGATCGTGCGCGGCGGACGCTAACGGCCTACCCGGGATCGTCTTCGTTTTCGTCTTCTTCTTCGTCGGCGAGCATGCGGTCGGGGTGGAAGTAGGTGTTCGTGCGGGGCTGGCCGTGGTCTTGCTCCGGGGGTGGGATCCATTCGGTGGTGCCGTCGGGTTGTTTTCGGGTTTGCCAGCCGGTGGTGGCGTCGCGGTTATGCGGTCCGCAGGACAGGGTGAGGTTGTCGATGTCGGTGGGGCCGCCGGTGGCCCAGTCGCGTACGTGGTGGGTTTGACACCAGTGAGCGGGCACGTCGCAGCCGGGGTGGGTGCAGCCGCGCTCCATCGCATACAGGACGAGGCGTTGTTCGGGGGTGGCCAGCCGGGTGGTGCGGCCCCTATAGAGCTCGACGGGTTTGGCCTGGTCGAAGATTAGCAGGTAGTTGTAGGCGTGGGCGGCCATGCGGATCAGGTCGGTGACCGGCAACCAGCTGCCGGAGCCGGTGTGGGCCTTGCCCGCCTTGTCTTGGAGATCATTGAGCGCGACGGTGGCGGTGATGGTCACCGGCAACCCTTGGTGGCTGCCGAGTTCGCCGGACATCAACGTCGAGCGCACCATCGCTGCGAGCGCGTCGTGGTTGCGTTGCGCGGCGCTGCGATCATCGGCGGTGACCGCTTCTGGCGTGGGCTGCCCGTCGACGGCCGTGTTGGGGTCGTTGGGGTTGCAGGCGCCGGGCGCGGCCCATTTCGACAGCACGGCGTCGAATCCGGCGCGTAATTGGGGGTCGAGCCAGCCGCTGATTTTGCTCATGCCGTCGGGCCCTTGGGGGCTGATGGTCAGGCCGCGGCGGCGGGCGCGGTGCTCGTCGGAAAATTCGCCGTCGGGATGGAGGACGTCGGTGTAGTGGTCGGCGGCGCGCTGCAGTTCATCGGGGCGATGGCGGGTGGCGATATCGGCCAGCCGCTCTTGCGCGGTTATGCGGGTGGGTTCGTCGATCCAGCACGGCAGCTGCGCCAGAAACGACCTGATGATCCGCACATGCTCGGTGCTGATAGCCCCGGCGCTCTGGGCGACGGCCGTCGCGCCCAGCTTCGGTGGCAGCGGTTCGCCGGTCAGCGCCCGCCGTGGGGCGAGGTCGGCGGCTTCTTCGATGCGCCGCACCGCATCGCGGCGATAGATCCGCAGCCGGTCGGCCAGCACCTGGGGCAGCCGCCCGCCCAGCTCGTCGGCTGCTGCGTGGGTTAATTCCGCGATGAGCGCGTGCTCGGCGGCGGGCAGCCGGCGCCGCCATGTTTCGCGGCGCTCCAACAACACGAGCCGCTCCGCGGTCGAGAGCCCGTCGACGTCGAGCGCGTCGAACGCGTCGAGTGCGGCATCGACCTGGTCACACAAGGCCGACGCCGCGTCGAACGCGGGAGAACTCATACCCCGAATCTAGAGACACCCACCGACAAGTCATTGCGCGGCAACCGATTTCACGCACAGTTATCCACAACCGCGAATCCATCCACAGATTCACCCGCCGTCCTTGACAGACGACAGCGAGCTACCTACTGCACGACAGCGATAGACCTTGCCTCATCGGCTGGCTGGCGACGCGGATGCCGATAATTCGCGGCGGCGGCGCGCCAGAGCATCGCCGGCCTAAGCAGCCGGGTCGGCGGATCCAACAGCGACGTCACTCGGCTGAACTGATCCACTGCGGCGGTGTCATATTCGGTTGCGGTGAGCACGCGCTGGACATAGTGTTGAATAGCCTTGCGGGCCAACGTTCTTCGCCGTCGACCTCGGGAAGGGCAAGATCGCCGCCCGTCGCCAACTGCCAGGCCCGGCGTACCGGCTTGGCGGTCGCGCGGAAATACCGCCGCGCCAGACCCGTCGTCCCGCGTGTGAGGCAGTCGCGCAAGGCCAATGCCTGCAAAGCGGCCACCGTCATGCCTTGGGCGTAGATCGGATTGAAGCTGCAGACTGCGTCACCGATAACCAGCAGCCCCTCAGGGAAGCGGCGCAATTTGTCATAGCGGCGCCATTGGCTCGACGGGAATCGATGCTGTGCCACCTCACTGATCGGCTCGGCGGTGCGGAGCACATCCAGATACGGTTTGGCGCGAATTCCCCTGCCCAATCGAACATTTCGCTGGGTTCGGTGGGCGGATCGACCCCGGCCATCCCCTGGAGCGTGAACAACCACGTGTCGTTTTCGCAGCCGAGCAAGCCCAGTCCGGTCGGGCGGCCCGGCACCGGACCGACCAGAGCACCCATTTCATGCATGGCATCAGCGGGCATCCGCAGCCACAACGTCGAATAGCGCAGCTGCACCACAACGTGGTCTTCCGTGGGACGCGAATAACCAAGAGCTGCAAGCCACAACGGTGTGCGTGAACCGCGGCCCGTCGCATCGACCACGAGATCGGTCGAAAGCATTGACTCTCTGCGGCTAAGCCGGTTCACCACACGCACGCCGGTGACCCGCCATGGCACCGCCGTCAGGCCCGCTACGTCGTGGCCCTGCAGCACGCTGACATTGGGAATCGCGCTGATTCGGTCCCTGATGTGCTGCTCCAGAAACGGACGGCTGGCCAAGTATGCGGTGAAGCTCGGCGCCGAGCCCGTCGGTGCCATCCGGTGCCCGTTGAGGTTGTAGTACAGCCGAGAGATGTCGCTACCGTCGAAATAGCGTGCGCCGTCGCGAATCAGTTCGCTCAGTACGCCAGGCAGCAGTTCCTCGAATGCCTGGGCGCCGCGCGGCAGCAAGCCGTGCACGTGACGGCCCTGCGGCACCCCGCGGCGGTGAGCGACGCTGTCAGGCAGCACGTCTCGCTCGACGATCGTGACGTTGACATAGAAGTCGGCCAGCGCCCGCGCGGCCAGCAGGCCCGCCATGCTCGCACCGAGGACCACCGCATGGTTACCGATTCTCGCCATGACGCCGATGGTCATGGCAGGCCGAGAAGGCCGACAGCGTAGCGGGCTACTCCATCGAACCGGGTACCTTGGCTGACCGGCGGCGCGCCAGCAGCCCGCGTCCGACGGAGATGAGCGCCGGCAAGATGGACACGAACACGATCCCGAGGATGATCAGCTCGAGGTGACGGTTGACGAACGAGATGTTGCCCAGGAAGTAGCCCGCCAGTGTGACGCCGGCGCCCCAGGCGAATCCGCCGATGATGTCGAAACCCAAGAAGAGCGGGTAGCGCATCTTCGACACACCCGCGATCACCGGAACGAACGTTCGCGCGAACGGCACGAAGCGACCGAGGATGACCGTGAACGGCCCGTATTTCTCGAAGAATTCGTGTGATTCGGTCACGTAGTGCTTCTTGAAGAAGCGTGAGTCTTCTTTCCTGAACAGCGCTGGGCCGATCCGCCGTCCGATGAAGTACGCGGTCTGGTCACCGGCGATGGCCACCAGCGGCACTGCGATCGCCAGGGTCCAGATGTCCAGCGTCCCCTTGGCGGCCAGCAGCCCTCCGGTGAACAGCAGCGAGTCACCGGGCAGGAACGGGAACAGCAGGCCCGTCTCGATGAAGACGATGACCAGGATGCCGGGCAGGATCGCGGACGCGAACAGGCCGTTGGGGCCGATGTACGTCCACGGGTCCATGATCGCCGGTAGGGCCGCGAGCGTCGTGCTCATGACGACCCAACATACCGGCGCCGGCTCCGCGCACCGTGGAAGGGCGCTGTCGGGGGGAGGTAGTCACCCCACCGCCCGGCCGACGGCGATTGGTGCCGCGGCGACGTCGCCCGGCCGCCGAACCTTCCGTCCTGACGTGGCAGTCCCGGACAGACGTCGGCGGCAGCGACTCTCTTTGCTGAAAGCCGCTGCCGCCGAATAGGACTGCCGCTAGAACGTCACATCCTGATCGACGCGACCCAGCGGTTCGGATTGCTTGCCGCTGGCGTCATTGCACACGATCGTCACGTGATAGGTGACGCCGAGGTTCAGCCCACTGAACGTCAGCGACGTACTTCCGTTCGGACCGATGTTGAAGTCGCGGTGCTGATCGAACGGCGTCGAGTCGTAGGTGCACTTCGCAGGCAGCTTCGACGAGTTCTGGACGTTCGCGGTGATTTTGCCGAGACCCTTGTCGAACGACGCCGTGATCGCGTTCGTCACGGCTTGAACCGGCGCGCATTGCTGGCCCTCGTCGACCTCCGGAGTCGGCGAGCCCTCGGGGCATTTCACCTTCGGCTTCGGCGCGGCCTCGCACTGCTGTCCGGCGGGAACCGTCGCACTCTTGGATCCCGGCGGGCATTGAACGGGTTCGGGTTTGGGTGCTTCGGGTTTGGGCACACCCGCGAACTTGTAATCAGACCACGGGCCGCACCAGTCACCCTCCAACGTCTTCTTGCGGCAACCCTGGACGGCCAAGTTGAACCCCTGGCTCGAGGGCAGGTTGACCGTGTAGGTGATGGTCGCGTCGCAAGGCTTTCCTATTTCGTCCTGCGAACCGCCGTTGATTCTGATGTGGACCACGTCCCCGGCATAGTCCTCACGTACTCTCGGACAGCCGCTGACGTCGCAGAGCACCTGATTGTCGCCGTTTGGCCGACAGGTCACGTTGTATCCATTCGGCAGCGGGTCGGCGTTCGCCGTCACCGGCAAGACCATCCACCCTGCCGCGGCGAATGCCGCCGCGGCGGCGAACAATGGTGGCTTCCTCATAGGGTCCTTCTCCTCGGGTCCTGACTGGTCTTTGACGCTGGCGACCGGCTCCCCGACAAGCCGATTGGCTGGCTCCATCGCCCAGTGAGTGGTGGTGAGGCCCAAAAGCTATCGCCGCGCAACGGCCTGAGAAATCGGGTGTTTCCCTATGCTTTGCGATTCAGCGCGCCTGCGGGAAAGTGAGATCGGTGGCGGCTACCAGACGCTGCACGGGCATGCCGGCGCGGTCGCAGGTCTCGGCGACCAGTGTCGCGGAGCTGGCTGTGAACACACCGAACAGCACCTCGTCGGCCGGTACCGCCAGCATCGTGATCAGGTGCACCGGCGAGCCCAGCCGCGACATCGACTCCGCACTTCGGCTGAGTCGTGTTGCGGTGTCGTCGAGCGGGTCCGCCGCCACTGCGGATTGGTACCACTCGGCGAGATAGCAGGGCACCGCGGTGCTCATCGGATCACGCTAACGACAGTGTGCGGACCGGGAAATCGGGTGTTTCCCTACGTTTCCGAACGGTTCTGAGGCTCTTGCCCCATGCGCCGGCCGAGTTCGGCGCGAGAGTGGATCCCGAGTTTGGCGTAGATCCGGGACAGGTTGGCTTCTACGGTCTTCGGGCTGATGAACATCGCCGCCGCGACGTCGCGATTGGTCATTCCGGAGGCAGCGAGCTCAGCGACGCGCTGCTCAGATGGGGTGAGTTCGGCGGTTCGGCGCGGCCCGACGTTGGCGCGGCCCAATTCGGCGCGCGCGCGGTCGGCCCACAGCGAGGTGCCGAGTCGCTCAAAGGTATCCAGCGCGTCTTGGAGGGTGGCTGCGGCTGCGTCGTTGTGGCGTTGCCGCCGTTGGAGCTGACCCAGCAACAACTGGGAGCGCGCGCGCTCGAACGGCATCGGCAGGCGCTCGTGGGCGGCCATCGCCTCAAGCGCGGCCTCTACGGCGAGCTCGATATCGCCGCGGGCGCCCAGCACCATGGCCCGGCCCCGCGCGCCGACGGCCGACATCCAGGCCCGGCTCAGCCGGCGACCGTTGCTTTCCAGTGCGGCCACCAACGGCTCTGCTTCGGCGCTCCGGTTGAGCGCGACCAGCGCCTCGACAGCGTCCGGCACGAACGACGCTGCGATGATCTCGGTGGCGCGGGGCGCGGCGTGCACCTTGGGCACCAGGCCCTCGACCGCGACGAGAGCTGCCCGGTATCGGCGCAGCGACGCCTCGAGAAATCCGAGGGCGGTGGCGGGCCACTCGCCCAGCAGTTTCGAGCCGCACCGCTGGCTGACATCAAACGCCGCGGTGACGTCGCGTCGCACGTCGTCGGCGTGGCCGGTATAGGCCCCGAGCAACGCGCGGGACGTCAGCGCCACCAACAGGGGCAGGTCGCCGCCCAACTGCTGCGCGAGCTCCATCGTGTCCTCGACGATCAGCGAAGCACCGGCGAAGTCACCACGCCAGATCGCGGCCATCGCCCCGTGGAACGAGACGAACATCAACTCCCCGTCTTCGCCACGTTCGACGCAGCGCCGACGCAGAGACACAAGAGTGTCGTGCGCCTCGTCGAGCTGCCCGGTGCAGGCGCGCAGCAACGCATGGTGTGCGCTGGGGCGGAAGGCACCGGGCACACCGGCCTCGGGGTCCTCGAGCTCCAGTGCCCGCCGCAGGCTGGCTTCGTCGACGCCGTCACCGTGCAGGAAGCGCAGCATCGTGCGCATGCTCAACGCTTGGCCCAACAGGTCTGCGCGGTCGAGGCGCTCGGCGTGCGCTACCGCGTCCTGCGCGGTTCGCTTCGCACTCTCGAGGCTGCCGGCGTTGAACAGTGCGAACGACAGTGCGACCAGCAACGGCACCAAGATCGCGGGGTCGTCGCCAGCCTCGGGTAGGGCGCGCTGCAGAAGATCGGCAGCCTCCGGAAAGCTGTCGTTGATCAGCCGGATGTAGCCGAGCACGCTGACCGCCTGTGCGCGCAGTGGTCCAGGCTGGCACCGCGTGATCGTTTCCTCGAGCAGGCGGCGGGCGCGGTCCGGATCGCCGGCGTTGAAGTGATGGCTCGCCGACTGGATTCGGCGCTGCGGCGTGTCGCCGCCCAGGCTGATCGCGAGGTCGACCAACTCCGCCGCTGCCGCCGGCGCGCCGCGTGTGCGCGCGGACTCGGCCGCCGCGTCGAGGGCGTGAAGAGTGGTGGCGTCGCCGCCGGTGGAGCTCAGCGCCAGGTGCCGTGCGCGCAGTTCAGGCTCATCGACGACCTCAGCCAGGCATCGGTGCATCGCCCGTCGCCGGAGCGCAGGTGCATTGTCGTGAATTCCTTTGGCGTACAACGGGTGTGTGAATCGAAGCCGCTCGCCGTCGATGTCGATGATCCCGCGGTCGCGAGCGTCATCGATGAGTGCGACGACGCTGCCGGGCTCTGAGCCGACTGCTCGGGCGACTTTACCGATCGTCGGCGCGGCCAGGCACGCGGCGGCCAGCAGCACGTCGTCGACGTCAGGCCGTTGCCCGCCCAGCTTCGCCCGGACCAATTCGCTCAGAGTGTCCGGCAACGTGATGTCGTTGGCTGGCTGCCTGTCCCCCAGTGCCCGCGCAAGCTCGAGAGCGTAAAAGGGGTTGCCCCCGGAGATCTCCGCGATGCGCGCCATCACGGGCCGCGACAGTGAGCGGCCGAGTCGTTCGGAGATGATCGTGTGCAGCGCACCCAGACTCAGCGGCGGAACGGCGATGCGCCGGACCGCATCGGGTCGCGGCAGCGTCAACCACGACCCGCGTCCGCCGGCCTCACCGGTGCGGACGGTGGCGAGCACGCCGACCGGCCCCACCAGCCGACGGACGGCGAACGCGATCACGTGGCCGCTCGATGGGTCCAGCCATTGCAGGTCGTCGACGGCGACCAAGACACTGGCGGTCTCTGTGAGGCTGCCGAGCACCGACACGAACGCTGCAGCGATCGCGCGCTGGTCCGTCGGCGTCTCGTCGTCTTCGGCGCGCAGCAGAGCACGGTCCATCGCACGTCGTTGCGGTGCCGGTAAGTCCTGCAGTATTTCCGCGTCGACACCATCGAGCATGTCGGCCAGCGCCGCATAAGCCAGCACCGACTCTGCTTCCGCCGCACGCGCGGAAAGCACCTCGAAGCCGCGATGACGGGCCTGTTCAACCGCGGCCAGCCATAGCGTCGTCTTGCCGATGCCGGGTTGGCCTTCCATGACAAGCGCAGTCGGCGCGGCGGCCGCCTCGTCCAGGAAGTCTTCAATTGCGGCCGCCTCGGACTCGCGGCTGACGACCCGGCTGATCATGGACTCTCAGCGGCCGCCGACGCGGCAGGGCGCGTGCAACCCCCGACGGTGCGCATGATCCAGGATCGCAGTTGCTGAGCAAATGCACAGGCGAATCGGCGAGAACGCACGACGTTGTTGCGATAATTAGGGCACGTCAGCCGCAGAAGGAACACCCATGCCCATCGCCACGCCCGAGATCTATGCCGAGATGCTGTCCCGCGCCAAAGAGCACGAGTTCGCGTTTCCGGCCATCAACTGCACGTCGTCGGAGACCATCAACGCTGCGCTGAAAGGCTTCGCGGACGCCGGCAGTGACGGCATCATCCAATTCTCAACGGGCGGAGCCGAATTCGGCTCGGGTCTTGGTGTCAAGGACATGGTCACCGGGGCGGTGGCCCTGGCCGAGTTCGCGCACGCCGTCGCCGAGAAGTACCCCATCACCGTGGCGCTGCACACCGACCACTGTCCGAAGGACAAGCTCGACAGCTACGTGCGGCCACTGCTCAAGATCTCCCAGCAGCGGGTGGCCGACGGCGGCAACCCGCTGATCCAGTCGCACATGTGGGACGGCTCCGCAGTGCCGATCGACGAGAACCTGGCGATCGCTAAAGAGCTGCTGAAACAGACCGCGGCAGCGAAGATCATCCTCGAGATCGAAATCGGGGTGGTGGGCGGCGAGGAGGACGGCGTCGCGCACGAGATCAACGAGAAGCTCTACACCACACCGGAGGACTTCGAGAAGACCATCGACGCGCTAGGCGCCGGCGAGCACGGCAAGTACCTGCTGGCCGCCACATTCGGCAACGTCCACGGCGTGTACAAGCCGGGCAACGTCAAGCTGCGCCCCGACATCCTCGCGACGGGCCAGAAGGTGGCCGCCGCCAGGCTCGGCCTGCCGCCGGACAGCAAGCCCTTCGACTTCGTGTTCCACGGCGGCTCCGGCTCGCTGAAATCCGAGATCGAAGAGGCCCTGCGCTACGGCGTGGTGAAGATGAACGTCGACACCGACACCCAGTACGCGTTCACCCGGCCGGTCGCCGGGCACATGTTCACCAACTACGACGGGGTGTTGAAGGTCGACGGAGAAGTCGGCAACAAGAAGGTATACGACCCGCGCAGCTACATGAAGAAAGCCGAAGCGGCGATGAGTGAACGCGTGGTCGAGGCCTGCAACGACCTGCGCAGCGCCGGCCGTTCGGTGACCGCCGGCTGAGCCGGCGATCCACCACGCCTAACCGATCGGCCCGTCGCAGATCTTCCAGCGGTCGTCCAAGTACTGCAGGTCGAAGCTGCGGGTCGACCGCACCTGCGGCGCGTAGGCCATGAACGTGGTGACGTTGGCCTCGGCATGCTTGTCGTTGACCACCACCTGGTCGATGCTGGCGACCACCGGGTACTGCTTGGCCGCCGCGACCCGCTGATGGGTGGCGGCCCAGTCGTCGTCGGGAAAGTTGACGTAGCGGTCATGCGTGGCGCCGCAGGTGATACTGCGCAATTCAGCCAGGTCGCCCTTCTGGATCGCGGTGTCGAATTCCTCGATCGTCTGGCGCACCAAGTCTTCCTGAGAGGCCTTCGACGAGGCCCGGTGCGTCAACCAGACGGTGCCCAGCACGGCGATCGCGGCAAGTGCGGCGATCACCAGCGCCAGCGCGACAACCAGGCCCCAGCTGCGGTGCCGCGCGACGTCCGGTCGCGGCGGAATCTCTTGCGGCCCAACGGGTCTCGGTTGACCAGGGGCAGCGATTACCTCGGTCACCGGCTCGGGGGCGGTGCGGATGATCTCCGTGGACCGGGCGTCGAAGCTCGACGGCGCGCTGTAGCGCCGCTGCGTCGGCTCGTCGTCGTGGCCCGACAGCACCTCGGTGGGCTCGGCGGTGTCGAACTCGGGTTGCGGGTCGGCGGTGCTGATCGCCTCGGTCGGAGGCTCCGACGGCGGCTCTTCGGCCCGGTCCTGGCGGTCGTCGGCCGCAGTTTCGTCCGGCGTGGCGTCCTGGCCGGGACCCGAAGGGTTCGACATGGGTGTGGCTGTCCTCTGGTTGTCACGAGGGCGACGGGTTGTCTCCGCGGAAGCTTAACGACTCGTGCGGGCGGTGCCGGTCAGGCTGGCGAAGCGTCGAGCGCGGCACGGCACAATGGGGCGCATGACTCAGTTCGGCGACTTGTTGGGACCTGACCCCGTCCTGCTGCCCGGCGACCCGCAGGCCGAGGCCGAGTTGGCGGCCGGCGAGAACCCGGCGATCGTCGCGGCGGCTCACCCCGCGGCGTCGGTCGCGTGGGCGCAGCTGGCCGAAGACGCCCTGGCCGACGACAAGGCGATCACCGCCTACGCCTACGCGCGCACCGGCTACCACCGGGGGCTGGACCAACTGCGCCGCAACGGCTGGAAGGGATTCGGCCCCGTGCCCTACGACCACGAGCCGAATCGCGGATTCCTGCGATGCGTGGCCGCGCTGGCCCGGGCCGCGGACACGATCGGCGAGACCGACGAATACCAGCGCTGCCTGGATCTGCTCGACGACTGCGATCCCAGCGCCCGCGGCAAGCTCGGGCTCTGAATCACCAGTCCGCCTGGGTCTGACAGTCGTCGGCGTCCTCGGGCGGCTCCACTTGCACCGTCGCGTGCTCCAGCCCGCGTGCCGCGAGCACCGCGCGCGCGTCGGCAAGCACTCGCGCCGAGTCGTCGCAGCTGGTCAGGTGCGCGGTCGCCATGTCCTTACCCGGCACCAGGGTCCAAACGTGCAGATCGTGAACGTCGAGCACGCCGTCGACGCCGTTGAGGGCCGCGCGCAGTTCGTCGACGTCGATGTGGGCCGGCGACGACTCGGACAGGATGCGCAACGCCGCGCGGGCCAGCGACAGTGCGCGCGGCAACACCCACAGCGCGACGAACACCGCGACGACGACGTCGGCGTAGGGCCAGTGCGTGGTGACGGTGACGACGCCCGCGACGAGCACACCGAGGCTGCCGACCGTATCGGCGACGACCTCCATGTACGCGCCCTTGACGGCCAGGCTCTCGCGCGAGCTGGACCTCAGCAGCAGCACCACGACACCGTTGGCAAAAAGCCCCGCCACCGCGACGACGATCATCGGCACGCCCGGCACTTCCGGTGCGTTGCCGAGCCGTTCGAACGCCTCGTAGAGGATGAACGCCGAGACACCGAACAACAACACGGCGTTGCCGACGGCGGTGAACACCTCGGCGCGGTGCCAGCCGTAGGTGCGTGCGGGCGAGGTGCTTCCGCGGCGCGCGACCACCAGGGCCGTGAGGCCCATGAACAGCGCGACCAGGTCAGTGAGCATGTGACCGGCGTCGGCGAGCAGTGCGATCGAGCCGATCAGCAGCGCCGTGGTCAGCTCGACGGCGAAGAACGCGGTCAGCACACCGGCCGCGGCAACCATCCGCGATAGGCGGGCATCAGCTGATGTGTGGTCGTGACCTGCGCCCATGCCCGCAATCTATGCGTCGCCGCGCATATGTCGCAAGGGCTACGTCGCTAGGTCAGAACCACGCGGACCAGAACCGCGTCAGCTGGCTGTCCCACGCCGCCAGGATGCTCGGCACGCCGGACAGCTCGAACAGTTGGTAGACGATCGAGAAGAACGCGTGGTTGAGCGGCGGCGCGATCAGCAAGATGAACACCACCAAGAAGCCGAACTGTTTGGCCGGCTCGAGCGCGCGCTGGGTCTCGTGACTCAGGTGTGGCTCCAGCGCCTCGTACCCGTCGAGCCCCGGGATCGGCAGCAGGTTCAGCACGACCGCGGTCACTTGGAGGAAGCCCAGAAACGCCATGCCGGACCAGAACACCGCATGCCCCAGGTCCGCGAGCTCCGCAGTGAGAACAAGCAACAGCACAGCCAGCACCGCGTTGACGCCCGCGCCGGACAGCGCGACGGCCGTGCGTCGCCAGGGCTTCATCCACGAGGTGCGGACGTACACCGCGCCGCCGGGCAGGCCGATTCCACCGAGCGCGATGAACAGGATCGGCAAGCCCAGCGACAACAGCGGGTTGCTGTAGCGCAGCGGATTGAGGGTCAGGTAGCCGCGGACCGCGACGTCGTGGTCGCCGTAGCGCCACGCAAGGTAGGCGTGCGCGAATTCGTGCAGGCACAGCGACACCAGCCAGCCGGCGATGACGAACACGAACACCCCGGCATAGGCCAGCGGTGTGCGCGACGACTCCGCCAGCCACGCCAAGACGCCGCCGAGCACGGTGGTCGCGCAGATGGCCAAGAAGATCGGGCTGGGCCGCACCGATTGCTGCAGCGGACGGATGTTCACCTCACGAAAACTACCTGCCGTGCGCTGGCTTGCCCGCTCTACCGTGCGAGCAGCCAGCCCTTGACATGCCGATAGAACGTCGACCGCCGCACCGTGCGCGCTGCGGCCACGCCGTCACGGGCGACCACCGCACCGGTAGTGCCGAGCTGGGCCGCGCGGCCGGTGACCCAGCGGCGCCGCTCACCGCGCGCCGTCACCACCGCCGCCCGCAGGCCGGGCATCGAGGCCGTCGGCTCGATCCGCACCCAGGCCACGTCACCGTCGAACAGCGTGGTGTCGTCCACCACCGCTTCGCCGTGCAACAAGCCGTCGGCGCCGCGCCACATCGCCGTGCCGGCGATCGCGTGGCCGGTGTCGTCGCGGATCAGCGGCACTCGCTGCGCTGGGCGGCGCAACGCGCGCCGGGCGCCGCGCCGGCCCGCCGCCAATCCGTAGGCGCGAGTGGCCGGCGATCGGTGCGCCGAGACGAATCCGATTTCCACGTCCAGGTTTTCGGTGCGCAGCAGCGTCGTCAGCACTGTGGCGAGGTCGGCGTCGGAGCCGACGACGATCAGCCTGCGAAAGGACCGGGCCGCGCCTTCGATGTCCTCCACGTCGGCGACAGGAAGCCCGCGCAGCACCCACGGCAGAGAGCGGCCGTCGAACGCCAGCACAGCGACGTCGGTGCCCTTCTGCTCTTCGCGCGAGCGCTCATCGCCAGTCAAAGCGAAACTCCTGCGCATTGCTCGGATAGGGTGGGTCACCGGCTGCACCACGATTTCAGCGGGAGACTACGCCATGCCGGCAATCGTCCTGATCGGCGCCCAATGGGGCGACGAAGGAAAGGGCAAGGCCACTGATCTGCTCGGTGGCCGCGTCCAGTGGGTGGTGCGCTATCAGGGGGGCAACAACGCCGGGCACACCGTGGTGTTGCCCAGCGGCGAGAACTTTGCGCTGCACCTGATTCCATCGGGCATTCTGACGCCGGGCGTCACGAACGTGATCGGCAACGGCGTGGTGATCGACCCCGGCGTTCTGCTGTCGGAGCTCAGCGGACTCGAGGAGCGCGGCGTGGACACCGAGCGGCTGCTGATCGCGGCCGACGCGCACCTGTTGATGCCGTACCACGTCGCGATCGACAAGGTGACCGAGCGCTACCTCGGCAACAAGAAGATCGGCACCACCGGACGTGGCATCGGACCGTGCTACCAGGACAAGATCGCCCGCATGGGTATCCGGGTAGCCGACGTGCGCGACCCGGCACTGTTGACCCAAAAGGTGGAAGCCGCACTGGAATTCAAGAACCAGGTGCTGGTCAAGATCTACAACCGCAAGGCGCTGGACCCCGACACCGTCGTCGACACGGTGCTACGGCAGGCCGAAGGATTCGCGCATCGCATCGCCGACACCCGGCTGCTGCTGAACACCGCCCTCGACCGCGGAGAGACCGTGTTGCTCGAGGGCTCGCAAGGCACCCTCCTCGACGTCGACCACGGCACGTATCCCTATGTCACGTCGTCGAATCCGACCGCCGGCGGCGCGTGCGTGGGGTCCGGCATCGGTCCTACGAAGATCACCGCGGTGCTCGGAATCCTCAAGGCCTACACCACGAGAGTGGGGTCTGGGCCGTTCCCCACCGAGTTGTTCGACGAGCACGGCGAGTATCTGGTCAAGACCGGCGGCGAGTTCGGCGTCACCACCGGCCGCCGCCGACGCTGCGGCTGGTTCGACGCGGTGGTGGCCCGCTATGCGACGCGCGTCAACGGCATTACCGACTACTTCCTGACCAAGCTCGACGTGCTGTCCAGCTTGCAGACGGTCCCGGTGTGCGTCGCCTACACGGTCGACGGCAGGCGGGTCGACGAGATGCCGATGACGCAGAGCGAATTCATGCGCGCCGAACCGGTTTACGAGGAGCTGCCCGGGTGGTGGGAGGACATCTCCGGAGCGCGCGAGTTCGACGACCTGCCAGCCAAAGCCCGCGACTATGTGCTGCGCCTGGAAGAGCTTGCGGGGGCGCATGTTTCGTGCATCGGCGTCGGCCCGGGGCGCGACCAGACCATCGTCCGGCGCGACATTTTGCGGACGGGCGCATGAGCAGCGAGCCGATGGACCCCGACTACCGCAAGCACGGCGGGTTCCCGGACTACGAGGCCACCGACCCCCCGCCGGGTTTTGTCCGGTTCGTCACCGCGATGCGCCGGCTGCAAGACCTTGCGGTGTCGGCCAATCCGTCCGAGGACGACTGGGACAAGGCGGCTGATCGGGCCGACGAGCTCGTCGAGCTGCTGGCGCCCACTGTCGCGCCGGAGGGCGTGGCCCCGGCGGGCCGTTCGCCCAAACTGCCCGGGATGGGCAGCCTGCTGTTGCCGCCGTGGGTGCTCACTCGGTATCAGGCCGACGGCGTCGAAATGCGCGGACAGTTCACCCGATACCACGTGGGCGGGAACAACGCCGTACACGGCGGCGTCCTGCCGTTGCTGTTCGACTGGCTGTTCGGCATGGTCGTGCATGCGGCGAACCGGCCTATCAGCCGCACGGCGTTTCTGCATGTCGACTACCGCAAGGTGACACCGGTCGACCAGCCGCTGACCGTCCGCGGCCGGGTTGATTCGACCGAAGGTCGCAAGGCGTTCGTGTCCGCGGAGTTGACCGACGGCGACGGCGCGGTGCTCGCCGAGGCGCACGGCCTGATGGTGCGACTCCTGCCCGGACAGCCGTAACGTTCGGCGATCAACGGAGCGGAATCGTGAAACGCGCAGCTCGACGTGTTGCGGCGGTACTCATCGCGGTCGGGCTGCTCGCCGGATGCGAGAGCGGGTCATCGAAGGACACTTCCGCGCCCTCGTCGTCGACCAGCGGCAGACTCGTGGTGTTCGCTGCAGCATCGCTGAAACAGGGATTCACCGAGATAGGCGAACAATTCAAAACCGACAACCCTGGTGCCGACATCGAATTCTCCTTCGCCGGGTCGTCGGATCTGGTCACCCAGTTGACCCAGGGCGCCCCGGCTGACGTCTTCGCCTCGGCAGACACCAACAACATGAACAAAGCTGCCCAGGCCGGTCTGCTGTCCGGGAACCCGGTCAACTTCGCCTCGAACACGCTGACAATCGTTGTGGCACCGGGCAATC
Source organism: Mycobacterium sp. NGS39 (assembly GCF_059812765.1). NCBI lineage: Bacteria > Bacillati > Actinomycetota > Actinomycetes > Mycobacteriales > Mycobacteriaceae > Mycobacterium > Mycobacterium sp. NGS39. Next base: position 357,678 of record NZ_JCALDH010000001.1, read on the forward strand.
CAAAGAAGATCACCTCTTTCCGGGACTTGGCGCAACCCGGGTTGTCGGTGGTGGTGTGTGCGCCTCAGGTGCCCTGCGGGTCGGCCACTCAGAAAGTCGAGCAGGCCACCGGTGTGCACCTGGATCCGGTGAGCGAAGAATCGCAAGTCACCGACGTTCTCAACAAAGTGACGACCGGGCAGGCCGACGCCGGCGTCGTGTATGTCACGGACGCGCAAGCCGCGGGCAGCAAGGTCACCGCTGTGGGGTTCCCTGAAGCAGCAGCGGCGGTCAACACCTATCCGATCGCCGTCCTCGAGCAGTCCCAGAATCCGGAACTGGCACACAAATTCGTCGATCTCGTCACCGGTGAAGCCGGACAGAAGACGTTGGCGGCAGTCGGTTTCGCCAAGCCTTGAACAAGCGCGGCGGTTGGCCGCAGGTGCCGGTGAACAGCGACCGCGGCCGCTTGTTGACTGTCATGTAGCAGAAACGTCCGAAACCTATCCATCGGCGACGGATAGGACTAAATTGTGAAACACCTCCATCGGCAGCAGATGCGGCCGCGGAGGCGTCTTGCGGGTTGAGATCGCAGCCGGCATCTACGGCTTCTTCGGAGCCATCTGAACCGCCACGGCGTTTCGGCCGGCGCCGACGCAACGCGCGGCGTCCCGCGCGGAGATGAGGACCAGCGCCATGGCCGAGTTGAAACTCACCGGGCTGCAGGGGGATTCGGGATCCGGCGTTGCCGAATTGAGCTGCCGAGGCGCCCGGCTGCGGGCACGCGTGTCCGATCCCGCGCTGACCATCATCACGGTCTGCGGCGACATCGACGCCGCCAACAGTGACTCGGTGAGCTTGTGGTTGCGCGAGGCGGTGCCCACGCAAGGCGCGCTGATCCTCGACATGGCCGACACCGATTTCGTCGGCATGGACGGCTTGCGCGCGCTGCAAACGGTCAGCGTGGAGTGTGCTCGGCACGGCGTGTGCTGGTCGGTGATCACCAGCTCGGCTGTGGTTCGACTGCTGCGGATCGGCGATCCCGACCAAACGCTGCCGGCGGTAGGCTCGGCGATCGAGGCGCTGCAGCGGATCCGGCAGCACGCGCGGGGCACGTTGCGGTTGATGACGTCGGAGAACTGAGCCGAAATAGGTTCGCGCCGTTAGCCTTTGGTTGACGTCGGCCCTGAATCGCGGATGTCGACGAGTTCGTCCTCGAAGGCCGTCATCGCGGCGACCATCGCCCTGAACACCTGGTGTGCGGAGCTGAGCTGCTCGTCGGTCAGCCCGGCCATTTCGCCGCGCATGTGAGAGCCGAGCCTGGTGAAGAACTGCTGTGCGAGCGCCATGCCCGCGGTGGTGTAGCGCAGTCGGGCACGGCGGCCGTCGGTGGGGTCGGGTTCTCGGCGGATGTGGCCGGCGGTGATCATCCGCTCGACCAGATAGGTGATGGTGGCAGGGGAGACGTTCATGTGGCGGCGCAGGGTGACCGCGGTCAACGGCTCGCCGGTTGTCTCGGCGACCATGATCTGCAGCAGCGCGTGAAAATCGTTGTTGCCGACGCCGGTTCCCTGGGCGAAATAGCGGCCGATTCGTTCGGAGTGCGCGGTGAGCGCACGCAAGTCCGCGGACATCAGTCCTTCCAATTCGGCGCGGCCGGACAACTGCTTGCCGGCGCGCTTGGTCATGGCTGCCCGTTTCCGTCAGGTGCTGACTGCTCCGCCGAAGCGGGAATCGTCGCGGTACTCAGTCATCGCACAGCTTCGGCTGGGGCGGCGTCAAGGGCCAACCGGTCGACAGCTCCGGTTGTGGTCAGGGCCCGGCGGCCTGGGACGGCGTGGTGATGCGTGCGGCAATCCATGGCAGGGCGTCGGCGAATGCGCGGGCGGCGAACTGCCAGGTGTGGTAGCTGACCTGGCTGTGCACCGAACAGCTGATGTTCACCTTCGTCGCCGCCGCGCATAGGTCTTCGGCGGCGCCGGCCTGGTCGGCGTCTTTGCCCTCGTCGTGTCCGCCGAATCCCTGCGGGGCGGCCGAATGCGGGCGTGCGCCGAGGTGCCCGACCACCGAATTGAGTTGGTCCGCAGGCGGTTTGATGGTGTCTTCGAACCATCCCGCCACGCCGCGGTAGGGTCCGTGTTCGGCCATGACGGTGGCCGGATCGTAGGCGGCCCATTGCGCCGCGTCGCCGCCGTAGAGGCGATCGATCGTCTGTTGCTTGGTTCCGGCGGTCGGCCCGTGATCGCCGGCGATGTCTTCGAAGGTGGAGAACAGCTCGGGGTGCATCACCGTCAGATCGACTGCGCAGGTGCCGCCCATCGACCAGCCCACGACAGCCCACCGGGCCGCCTCCGGCGCCGAGTTGAACCGCGAAATCACAAAGGGCCGAACGTCTTTGACGAGATGGTCGGCGGCGTTGCCGCGCGGGCCGTTGACGCATTCGGTGTCGTTGTTGAATCGGCCGCCGGCGTCCACGAACACGAAGATGGGCACCTGCCCGGGGTGGCTGGCGGCATAGCCGTCGATGACCGGCATGATGTTGCCGCTGCGGATCCAGTCGGCGGGCGTGTTGAACTCGCCGCCGATCATCATCACCGCCGGCAGCTGAGGCGGTGTGTCGCCGAGGAACCATGCGGGCGGCAGGTAGACGTATTCGCTGCGATGCTTGAAGCCGCTGGCGTCGTCGGGGATGTCGACGTTGACCAGCTTGCCGGTCGACACCGCCGTGTTACGCAGTGCGGGCAGATCGTTGGCGTCTACTTCGTCGGGCAGCGGCCCGGCGGTCAGTGCGTTCCATGCCGCCTGGACGGTGGGGTAGTAGCCGACCCATTGATTGAGGGTGATCAGCACCGCCAGCAGCGTCAGCGGAACGGTCAGCACCGACACCACCCGACGCCAGATCTTGGCGCCGCGCCACCCGACGACGGCCACTGCGGTCGCGGCGACGAAGACGGCGGTCCACAGCCATAGCTGGACGGGCGCCGGATCTGAGGCCAGTCCCTCGGAATTGACGTAGGCCCGCGCCGCCAACGCCGCGACGGCTCCAGCGGCCACACTCACCGGCACCCACACCAGCCGCCAGCGCCGGGATCGCCAGCCGACCGCGGCCAGCACCGCGACGACGGCGGCGACCTCGACGAGGATGGGTAGCCACCCGCCGAGCAGAGAGACGCCGTGGCGTGCCTGCACCCAGTCCGGCGGTGGAACCGGCGGCACCGGGGATGGCGGTGCGGGTGACGGCGGTGCCGGCGGAGCGTCGAAGAGCAGGTTGATCATTGCCGCCGCTGCGCCCCTGCTACCACAACGCCATTGAGCCAGCCTTCCTGTCAATCAGCCTGAAAGCTTGCGCCGAATTCCCTGGACTTCACCGAGTAGGGTCCGACTCCAGGCGCGCGGCGAGCCACGGCAGGGCCGAGGCGAACGCGTGCGCGGCGAACTTCCAGGTGTGTTCTCCCGGCAGGACTCGCACCTCGGCGGCGATGCCGGCCTTGCGGGCCGCGGCACCGAGCTGGTTGGCGTGGCGTTGGTGGGTGGGCTCGGCGGTGCCGCTGATGAACCGCCCCGCGGTGTCGTGGTAGCGGCCGTGACGGGCCATCACGGTGAGCGGATCGTGAGCGGCCCATGCCGCCGCGTCGCCGTTGAACAATCGGGCGATGGTGTCTTGTCTGCTGCCGAGGTTGGGTCCGAGATCACCGGAGATGTCGACAAAGCTGCCGAAGTCGCCGGCGTGTACGACCACGAGGCTCACCGCGCAGGTGCCGCCCATCGACCAGCCAGCCACCGCCCACCTCCGCGGGCCCGCCGCGGCGCCGAACGTCGACCTCAGATAGGTCGGGATGTCGGCGACGAGATGGTCCTCGGCGTTGCCGGCGGAGCCGTCGACGCACTCGGTGTCGGTGACCACATCACCGGTGGCGTCGGCGAACACCAGAATCGGCGCGCGCCCGGCGTGCTGCTCGGCGTAGGCGTCGGCGGTCTGCACCGCATGCCCGGCACGGATCCAGTCGTCGGGTGCGGCGAACACGCCGCCGATCAGCTCCACCACCGGCAGCTGCGGCCTGGGCTGGCCGAACCACGCCGGCGGCAGGTAGACGAACTCTTGTCGGTGCCGGAAGTGGCTGGCAGTAGCCGGTATCGAGACGGCGACGACGCGCCCGGTGCGGGTGGTCGGCGAGATGGCGCTCAGCTGGGAAAGCTGCATCACAGCGGGCATCGGCGCATGCGAGATCGACAACCACGCGTCGCGCAATGTGGGGTAGTAGCCGACGTCGGCGTTGACCGCGTTGGCCAGTGTCACCGTGCTGAGCAGCACCGCCAGCACGGCCAGCCCGCGTCGCCACCACCGCTCGCCGCGCCAGCCCGCGACGAGTATGAGCGCGGCGAACAGGAGCGCGGCCACCCAGACCGGCGCCTCGGCAGGCAGTGGATCATCCGTGCCCAGCACCGTCGGCACCGCGAACCAGACGGCGGTAGCACCGACGGCTGCGGCGACGGCGACGATCGGCAGCCACCGTGTCCGCCAGTGCCGAGTGCGCCAGCCGATGGCCAACAGGGCCACGCTCAACGCCGCAGCCCGCAGCGTCCACGGAAGCCACCCGTCCAGCAGCGAGACCCTCATCGCAGCCACCCCCGGTCTTGACGGCCGAAGAGAACTGGCCGCTGAGTCCCCAGTGCCCGCGGAGAAGCCTATTGAATGGCGGCGTCACTGCCAGCGCTTTGGCGGATACGCGGAACCGGCGCCGCGGACGGCCCGTCAGCCGGACCGTCCGCGACGCCGGAAAGCGCATCCCCTCAGAACAGGGGCACCCACACTCCGAAGTACCAGAATCCCCAGCCCCCGAACTGCGGGTTGAAGACCGGAACGGCGGTGTAGCCGTTGTAGTCGAACGGCCCGAAATCAGCGCGGGCAGCGACCACGTCGCGCGGTGGGCCGTCATAGTGACGGTTCCATCCCCCTGGAGGCGGCGGTCCGTCCCAGCCCCCGGCAGGCGGCGGGCCATCCCAGTTCGGCGGCGGCGCACCCGGCGCCGGGCCGTCGTTCCAGCCGGGGCCGCGTTCCGGCGGAGGTGGCGGCGCACCGTTGCCAGGCGTGCTGAAGCCGTGCGGTGCGTCACGAGGTCCGCCGACCTGGTCGTTGCCCCGCTCGAAATGCCCGGGCGGGACGTACGGCGGAGCGTTGTTCACCGGCGCATTGCCCTGCGGCTGGTTGCCCTGCGGCTGGTTGCCCTGCTCAGGCCGGTCGCCCTGCGGAGCCTGTGGTGAATTGCCTTGGGGCGCTTGGCGGTTGTCACCCTGCGGAACCTGGGGCGAATTGCTTTGGGGCGCTTGGCGATTGTTGTCCTGCGGACCCTGTGGTGAATTGCCTTGCGGCGCTTGGGGCGTATTGTTCTGCGGACTCTGCGCGTTGCCCTGCGGACTCTGCGGCGCATTGCTTTGTGGGCTCTGCGGTGAGTTGCCTTGCGAGCCTTGGCGGTTGCTGTCCTGCGGGCTCTGTGGCGAATTGCCCTGCTGGCCTGGCCCGCTCGGGCCGGGCTGGCAGTTTTGCTGGTTGCCGCCCTGACCGCACGGCTCGGCGACGGCCGGGCCCGCGCCCCACAGAATCGCCGATAGGCCGAGTCCGGCGGCGACCGCCGCGCCGGCTATTTTTCTGACGTACAAAGTTGTTCCCTTTCTTTGAAGGTTCTGCTGGCATACTCGCCGGGCGAGTATCTCTACGGGCAGGTGACGTCCAGCTCGAACGAACGTGACACCTGCTGCTGCGTACCGCTGTCGAAACCCGTTGCGGTGCCGGTGATCTTGTAGGACTTCCCGTTCAGCGATGCGGTCGCGCTGCCCTGGTTGGCCGCATCGGAATAGCCCAATGTCACGCCGTTGACCACGCCGAGCCCCACCGAGTGCACCGCTGGTGGATTCGCGGTGGTGACCACCGCGCCGACACCGTTCGTCGGGTCACCGATGCCGATGTTGACGTTGTCCCCGGAGGTGGTGCAGCTGGCTTGGCCGCTGACGTTCTGACTCTGCCCGTCCACGATCACGGCCGGGCCGGCCGCAGGTGCCGACGACGTCGACGAACTCTCGTTGGACTTACCACCCGAACAGCCCGCCAGCGTCGCGGCCACCATGCCCGCAGCCGCGAGACCGAACATCAATTCGCGCTTCAACCCGTTCTCCTTTGCCTGGTTTCACCGATGAAGATGCATCTCGGCGGCAACTCGATGCCGGCCGCCGCCGTGCTGACACAGACTCTTACCCAAGACGCGCACGGCGGGAAGCGACCGGAGCGCTCAGACAGCCCGACGGGCTCGTCTCGTTACGCTCCCGTGGCGCGGCTATCAGCACGTATGTGTGCAGGCTATGAATCCCTTTGCCTTTGCTGTGGATTGGGCTCGAGTCGTGTCGGTCGGGTGTTCGACGGCGGCGTTGTCAGTGCCGGGACGACAATGCCCTCATGGACTCTGACTTCGAGTCGGCGCAATCGCGACGCGACGCTGCGGGAGGCCCGAGCGCGTCCGATCTGCGCCGCTGGCGGCGACACTTGGCCAACGAGCGCGCGGAGGCAGCCGTCTACCGCGATCTGGCGCAACGCCGCAGCGGTGAGGAACGCGAGATCCTGCTGGCGCTGGCCGCCGCTGAAGCCCGCCACGAGCGGCACTGGCTCGACCTGCTCGGTGCGCAGGTCGGCAAGCCGCGCCGTCCGGATCTGCGCACGCGGATGCTCGGCTTTCTGGCGCGCCACTTCGGATCGGTGTTCGTGCTGGCCTTGGCGCAGCGTGCCGAGGGCCGGTCGGCCTACGACACCGACGTCGACGCCACCCCGACGATGGCGGCCGACGAAACCATCCACGAGGAGGTGGTGCGTGCACTGGCCAGCCGGGGCCGCGACCGGTTGTCGGGCACCTTCCGCGCGGCGGTGTTCGGCGCCAACGACGGGCTCGTCAGCAACTTGGCGCTGGTGCTGGGTGTCAGCGCAACCGGGGCGTCGGGGCACACGGTGCTGGCCACCGGGCTGGCCGGGTTGCTCGCCGGAGCGCTGTCGATGGGCGCCGGTGAGTACGTGTCGGTCAGTTCGCAACGCGAGCTGCTGGATGCGTCCATCCCGCACCCGCAGGCGAGCTCGGCGGTGCCGCAGCTGGACGTCGACGCCAACGAGCTGGCGCTGATCTACCGGGCGCGGGGCATGGACGCGGCGCAGGCCAGTGCCCACGCCGACGAAGTTCTGCGCAGTCAGCAGCCTCACTTGGGCAGTGCGGACAGCGGCCAGAGCCACGCCGAACGCAGCGAGGCGATCGGAACGGGTATGCGGGCGGCGGCGTCCAGCTTCTGTTTCTTCGCCTCCGGTGCGCTGATCCCGGTCCTGCCGTTTCTCGCGGGCCTGCGCGGAATCGCGGCGTTGGTGGTCGCTGCCGCGCTGGTCGGGCTCACCTTGTTGGCGACGGGCGCGGTGGTCGGTCTGCTGTCGGGCGGCTCGCCGCTGCGCCGGGCGTTGCGTCAGCTGCTGATCGGCTACGGCGCGGCCACCATCACCTACCTGCTGGGCTTGTTGTTCGGGACTGCGGGCGGCTAGCCGAATCGTCTTCGGATTTGATTGCGGGCCACCAGATCGCCGAGCCGATCAACGCGAACAAGGCTGGGATGACAAGCGTGCGCACCACGAACGTGTCGAGCAGAATGCCAAGGCCCACAATGATTCCCAGCTGTGTCATCACAATCAGCGGCAGGACGCCGAGCACGCAGAACACTGCTGCCAGCACGATGCCGGCGCTGGTGATCACCCCGCCCGTCGCCGAGACTGCGCGCACCATCCCCTGCCGCGTGCCGTGCCGGGTTGTCTCTTCGCGGGCGCGGGTGACCAAAAAGATTGTGTAGTCCACCCCGAGCGCGACCAAGAACAGGAGCGCGAACAGCGGAGTGCTGTTGTCGAGCGCGGGGAAGCCGAACACGTGGATGCTGGCCCAGCTGCCGAGTCCGAGGGCGGCAAACGCGGACAGCACGGTGGCCGCGATCAGCACCAGTGGCGCCAGCGCCGCGCGCAGCAGCAGGTACAACACCAGCAGCACGACGGCCAGGATCGCCGGAATGACGACGAGCCGATCCCGGGCGGCGGCGTCGCGCACGTCGAGCGCTTTCGCGTCCGAGCCGCCGACCAGCGCGCTCGGGTCTGCTGAATGCACTGAATCACGAAGCGCGCCAACGGCTTTGAAGGCACCGTCCGACGCTGGTGCGGCATCGACGATCACCGACCACCGGCTCAGCCCGGTCGGCGACTGGCCGGTGACCCGAGCCGACACCGCGCCCGGTGTGCCGTCGATCGCCTGCTGCACCGCAGCCGTGTGAGCGGTCTGGGCGACGACGACCGTCGGATCGGAGAATCCACCGGGGAAATGTGTTGCGAGCACGTCGAATCCGGCCACCGAGTCGGCATTGACCCGGAACTGCTGCGTCTGCGAAAGCCCGATCTTGGTGCCTGCAAGACCGGTCGCCAGCACCGCCAGCACGACGATCGCAACGCCGCCTACCAATGTCGGACACCGTGACACAGCCTCTGCGACGCGGTGCCACGGACCGGTGTCGACGGTCTCGGCGCTGCCCGGGCGCGGAACGAAGGGCCAGAACAACCGCTTGCCGAACAGAGCCAGCAGCGGCGGCAGCACCAGCAGCACGAACACCGCGGCCACCACCAGCCCGCACGCAGCCAGCGCGCCTAGGCTTCGCGTGCTAGGGATGACCGCCAGTAGCAGGGTGAGCAGAGCCAGGACCACAGTCGCGTTGCTCGCGGCGATCGCGGGGCCGGCGCTGCGCACCGCGGTTCGCAGCGCAGAGCGATGATCTGCGTTGTGCCGCAGCTCTTCTCGGTACCGCGAGATCAACAGCAACGCATAGTTGGTTCCGGCGCCGAACACCAGCACGCTGGTGATGCCGGAGGTCGACCCGTCGAACGTCAACCCGGTCGCGTCGGCGACTGCGGTGCCCACCCCGCTGGCGACCCGATCGGCGAACCCGATGACGGCCAGCGGCACCAGCCACAGCACCGGCGAGCGGTACGTCACGATCAGCAGAAGGGCCACAACTAGTGCGGTGACGATCAGCAGCGTGATGTTCGCGCCGCTGAACGAGTTCGCGATGTCGGCACCGAAGGCCGGGCCGCCGGTGACGTGCGCGGTGAGAGTGTCCGGCAATCGGTCGTCGGCTAAGTGGCGCAGCGACGCGATCGCGTCGCGCAGCGCGAATCCTGACAGCGCAGGGTCCAGCGGCACCGGGGCGATAGCCGCCTTGCCGTCCTGCGACGGGATCGGCGGGGTTCCCGCGACCGAGCCGACGGCCGAAAGGTCGGCGGGACTCAGCACACCGCCGTCGGCGCGGGTCACCACGACGATCGCCGCTGCTGCGGTGCCGCCCGGGAAGTGCTCGGCGGCGGCGTCGGCGCGCGCCGATTCGCTGTTGGCGGGCAACGATTGCGGCGCCTGGGTACTGGCCGCGTTGCTGCCGACGAAGCCCATCAAGGCGCCACCGAGAAGCGCGACGGCCAGCGCGATCAGCCACGACCGACGGCCCGTGACTGCGGCTGCAAGCCTGTCCCAGAACATGCAGCGCATAATTTCAGATACTTAACAGTTAAGCAAATGAAGGTATGCTGCTGTCGATGACGAAGGAGCGGCCTGCACGCGCGGAGCTCGAAGAGCAGATCTCCGCCGACGTCCGCGCGCTGTCTGCCGAATCGGATCAGATCGGCCGGCTGTTTGCGGCACGACATGGCGTGAGTCCTAACGACTTTCGGGCGCTGCTGCATGTGATGGTGGCCGACAGCGCGGGCGAGCCGCTCACGTCCGGTGAGCTGCGCGACCGCATGGGTGTGTCCGGGGCAGCGATCACCTATTTGGTCGAGCGGATGATCAAGTCCGACCACCTTCGCCGAGAAGTTCATCCGGCCGACCGCCGCAAGGTGATGCTGCGGTACGCCGAACACGGAATGGCCCTCGCCCGTGCGTTTTTCGCCCCGCTGGCCGAGCACACCCGCGAGGCGATGGCAGAGCTGCCCGACGACGACCTGGCCGCTGCCCATCGCGTGTTCACCGCGCTGATCGCCGCGATGCGGGCATTCGAAGCCGAACTCGGCGAAGACTCAACCTAGTCGCGGTTGAGCGTGGCCTCCTCCAGGTCGAGCCCACGCAACGCCGTGCGCAGCACCTCGTCGTCGATACGGCCCGCGTCGCGCTCCTCGATGAACGTCTTGCGTTCTGCGGCAAGCATTTCCAGGCGCAAGCGACGAAACGCCGAGGCCGGCCCCTCGCCGATTTCCTCGTCGCTTCGGCCCAGCCGCTCCCAAGCGGCGTTGCGGCGCCGCTCGTTCCAGTGCTGAAGGATCTTCGCCGCATGCTCGTGGACGTCAGCGGGGCCGCGCTGTTGCTGCTCGGCGAGCAGCTCCTCGAGCCGTGCCTCGGCCGCGCGGGCGGCACGGTCTTGAGCCGCCGCCAAAGTGACCGCGTCGCGCTGCGCCTCGTCGCTTTGCACGCCGAGGATCCGGACGAACCACGGCAGGGTCAGTCCGTGCAGCAGAAGCGTGCCGATCACCACCACGAACGTCAGGAACACCAGGTGCGGCCGGCCCGGAAACGGCGCACCGGACACCGTCGACAGCGGCACCGCGAACGCCGCGGCCAGCGAGACCACGCCGCGCATTCCGGCCCACGCCAGCACGAAGACCTGAGCCGGCGTGGGTTTCGGGTCGCCTTCACGCTTGCCGGCGAACAGAGCCCGCGGCAGGTACGTGAACAGGTACACCCACGCGATCCGCACCAGCAGCACCGTCAAGAACACCGCCACCGACGACCAGATGACCGTCGCCGCCGGCATCCCGCGCATCTCGCGCACCACCCCGGGCAGCTGCAGACCGATGAGCAGGAACGCAAACGACTCCAGGATCAGCTGCAAGGCCCGCCACACCGCTTGGTCCTGAAGCCGGGTCGCATAGCTGGCGTGCGTGGAGCGCTGGCCCAGATACAGCGCGGCGACGACGACGGCCAGCACCCCGGAGCTGTGAATCTCCTCGGCGATCAGGTACACGACGAACGGCGCCACCAGTCCGATGCCGCTTTCCACCAGCGGGTCGTCGAGGCGTGACCTGATGAAGTCCACCGTGACGCCGAACAGGGCGCCCACCACCCCACCACCGGCCGCAGCCAGTGCGAACGTCCCTATGCCTTGCGTCCAGCTGACCGCGGTGCCGATCGCCGCGGCCAGCGCCACCTTGTAGACGGTCAACGCCGTCGCGTCGTTGAGCAGGCTCTCGCCGCCGAGCAGCGTCATGGTCTTGCGCGGCAGTCCCAGCCGGCGGCCCACCGCGAGCGCGGCGATCGCGTCGGGCGGCGCCACGATCGCGCCGAGCGTCAACGCCGCGGCCGGCGTCAGCTCGGGCACAGTGCGGTACGCGACGAAGCCGACCGTGAACGCTGTCGCCAGCGGCAGACCGACCGCCAGCAATGCGATGGGGCGAAAGTTCTTGCGCAACGCGACATAGGAGCTCTGCAAGCCAGCCGACCACAGCAGTGGCGGCAGAATCACCGACAGCACGAAGTCGGGGTTCAGTTCGACAGCGGGCACGCCGGGAATCAAGCCGGTCACCAGTCCCGCGACCACCAGAGCCAATGGCGCGGACACGTTGTAGCGCCGAGCCACCGCCGCCAGCAACACGGCCGCGACAAGGACCAGCAACAGCGGCGTGTTCACGTCCCTATCCTTGAGCAGCATGCGGCGCCGCGCACCCGAGCCCCCCGAGACCTGCGAGCACTTGGCTGCGGCCGCGGGCGCGCGTGAGCCGCAGCCGCTGACGCCCGGCCGCTGTCAGGAGTGCTCCGAACTGGGCGAGTCCACCTGGGCGCACTTGCGACTGTGCTTGAGCTGCGGGCACGTCGGTTGCTGCGACTCCAGCCTCCACAAGCACGCCACCGCCCACTACCGGGCGACTGGTCATCCGGTGATGCAGTCGGCCGAGCCGGGCGAGAGCTGGCGGTGGTGCTACGTGGACGTCCTGCTCGGCTGAGCGTCGATCTGGGAGGCTGACGAGGTGACCGACGAATCGCGGCCGCTGAGCCTGATGCTGCTCGGCGCCGGCGAGTTGAGCCGCGAGCTGGTCACCGCGTTGCAGCGGCTCGGAGTGGTGGTGACGGCGGTCGACCGCCAGGCCGATGCGCCCGCGCACGACGCAGCCGACCGCAGTGTCGTGATCAAGATGACCGACGCCGACGAGCTGACCGCGCTGATTGACCGCGAGCGCCCTGACTACGTCGTGACCGACGCCGTCGACGCCGACGGCACGCCCGCCGTCGCCTACGACGCGCTGCTGGCCGTCGCCGAGGCTGGGCTGACCGACGTGGTGCCCACCCCCCGCAGCACGCAGCTGTGCGGTGACCGCGAGGGCCTGCGCAGGCTGGCCGCTGACGAGCTCGGGTTGCCGACCGCGCCGTTCTGGTTTGCCGGGTCGCCCGACGAGCTGGCCGCGATCGCGCAGCACGCAGGCTTCCCGCTGGTGGTGCGGCCGGTGAGCGGCAGCCCGGGGGAGGGCGAGTCGGTGCTGCTGCGGCCCGAGGACGTGGCGCCGGCGTGGGACCGGGCGGTCGCGGCGGGTGGTCGAGTGGCCAACACGCGGGTGATGGCCGAGACCATGGTGGACATCGACCACGAGGTGACGCTGCTGACCGTGCGCGGCGCCGGGCGCGGCGAGGTGCAGTTCTGCGCGCCGATCGGGCACCGGCAGGTCGACGGCGGACTGCTGGAGTGCTGGCAGCCGCAAGCCATGACGGCGGCGGCCAGGGACGCGGCCAAGTCGATTGCGGCGCGGATTATTAACGGCCTCGGCGGCCGCGGGGTGTACGGGGTGGAGCTGCTGGTCAAGGGCGACGAGGTGTACTTCGTCGACGTCAGCCCCCGGCTCACCGACACCGGGCTGGTGACGCTGCGCTCGCAGCGGCTCTCGCAGTTCGAGCTGCACGCCCGCGCGATCCTGGGCCTGCCGCTGGACACGATCATGATCACGCCTGGCGCCGGTCAGGTGGTCTACGCCCACAGCCAGCTCGCCGCACCTGACGGTGACGTCGACACCGAGCGGGCGACGCAGGCGCTGACGGACGCGCTCGCCGTGCCGGAAAGCGACGTGCGGATCTTCGGGCACGCCGCGTCTCATCCCCGCCGCCGCCAAGGTGTGGCGCTGGCCACCGCGCCCGATGTGACCACTGCTCGCGAGCGGGTGCACCGCGTGGCCGCCGCTCTGCGGAAGTTCTGGTGATGCGCGGGCGATGAGCGCTCGCGCGAAGAGCAGAACATCTTGTGGGAGACTTCGGAACGTGAGCTACGCAGGTGACATCACGCCCGAAGAGGCTTGGAAACTGCTGAGCGACAACCCCGACGCGGTGCTCGTAGACTGCCGCACCGATGCCGAATGGCGGTTCGTCGGAGTTCCCGACATCTCGGGTCTGGGCCGTGACGTCGTGTACGTCGAGTGGTCGAGGGTGGACGGCACACACAACGAAAAGTTCATCGACGAACTGATCCAGGCCGGTGTCGAGCCCGGTGAACGACCCGTGGTCTTCCTGTGTCGCTCGGGCAACCGGTCGATCGGCGCCGCTAAGGCTGCGACGGCAGCCGGCATCGGCCCGTCCTACAACGTATTGGACGGGTTCGAGGGACACCTCGACGAGCACGGGCATCGCGGCGGATCGGGTTGGCGCGCAGTGGGTTTGCCCTGGAAACAGACATGAGTATCAAAGATCCTGCCGAGCTGCCCGAGGGCGTCAGCCAGGCCACCATCGGCGTGCGCGGCGCGCTGATGCGGTCCGGCTTCGAGGAAACGGCCGAGGCCATGTACCTGACGTCGGGGTACGTGTACTCCAACGCTGCTGAAGCCGAGGAGGCGTTCGCCGGCGGCATCGATCGCTACGTGTATTCGCGGTACGGCAACCCGACAATCTCGATGTTCGAGGAGCGGCTTCGGCTGATCGAAGGCGCGCCAGCATGCTTTGCGACCGCGACAGGCATGGCTGCGGTATTCACCTCACTGGGGGCGCTGCTGGGAGCGGGCGACCGGCTGGTGGCGGCCCGCAGCCTGTTCGGGTCTTGCTTCGTGGTGTGCGACGAGATCCTGCCGCGCTGGGGTGTGGAGACCGTGTTCGTCGACGGTGACGATCTGTCGCAGTGGGAAGAAGCGCTGTCGGTGCCCACGCAGGCGGTGTTCTTCGAGACGCCGTCGAATCCGATGCAGTCGCTGGTGGACATCGAAGCGGTGTGCCAGCTGGCGCACGCGGCGGGTGCAAAAGTGGTGCTGGACAACGTCTTTGCCACTCCGCTGCTGCAGCAGGGCTTTCCGCTGGGCGTCGACGTGGTCGTCTACTCGGCGACCAAGCACATCGACGGGCAGGGTCGGGTGCTGGGCGGCGCGATCCTGGGCGACAAGGAATACATCGACGGGCCGGTGCAGAAGCTGATGCGTCACACCGGGCCGGCGATCAGTGCCTTCAACGCATGGCTGCTGCTCAAGGCTCTGGAGACGTTGGCGGTGCGGATGGAGTACAGCACCGCCTCGGCATTGCGGATCGCGGAGTTCCTGGAGAACCACCCGGCGGTGAGTTGGGTGCGCTACCCGTTTCTGCCCTCGCATCCGCAGTACGACCTGGCCAAGCGGCAGATGACCGGCGGCGGCACCGTCGTCACCTTCGAGCTGGAAGGCGGCACCAAGGAGCGTGCGTTCGAGGTGCTGGACAGGCTGCGGCTGATCGACATCAGCAACAACCTCGGCGACGCGAAGTCGCTGATCACGCACCCGGCCACCACGACGCACCGAGCGATGGGCCCCGAAGGCCGGGCGGCGATCGGCCTGGGCGACGGCGTGGTGCGGATCTCCGTCGGGCTGGAAGGCACCGACGATCTGATCGACGACCTCGACCAAGCGCTGAAGTAGCTCTCGCACGTGCGGCCTCGCTGCCTCGGATCACCTCCCCCATGCCGGCATGATGGTCGTCGCATCCGACAACTTCGCGCGAAGCCGTCGTAGCATCTGGCACATGTCCAAGCCGAGCGCCGCGAAGAAGGCGCGTCGTAAGAGGCGGCAAACCCGGCGTGCCGAATGGGTGGCGTTGACGTCGCTGCTGGAGGAGATCGACGAGATCGAAGAGGACCTGCTCGACCGGGCGCTGACCGTCGTCCATGCCCGCGACATCACGGACGTCGTGCTTGGCGTCGGCGAGGAAATCGACGACAGCCACCCCGACGAACTTTTGGATCTACTGGCGCAGGCTGACCGCTTCGACCGCCGAATCACCCAGCGCGGCTGGACATTTGACGCTGAACATTCAATCCACGGCTTGGCGGTGTGGCACTTCGCTCCGTCGGGTTTCGAGCCCGACGACGACGAAGTCGAGGCGGTCACGCGGGTGTTCTTCACCATCGAAAGCGAGCTCGAGGATCACGACGACTTCCCCGACAGCGTGTCGGTGATGCTGGTCGGCACCGGCTTGAACGTCAGCGCGCTGCGGCTTTCGCCCGAGCGCTTCTTCGAGAACATCGACGCGATCGAGGCATACCGCGCTGGGCAGCCGCCGCCGGACCTCTAGCCGTCGTCGACCCCCAGCGCGTGCTGGGCGCGGTCCTCGTAAGGTTGCCGAGCCGTCGAGTCGAATTCCAAGAACACGCGGTCGTTGCCGAGCTTGCGGTTCAGCCAGCGCCGGCCTCGCGGACCGAGCATCTGCGCCAGCGCGGCAATGAACCGCAATTGCCGCGGCACCGACACCAGCGTGGTCGGCTTGTCCAGCACCTTGACCACCGCCGCGGCAATGTCTTCCGGCTGCACCGGCTTCTGCGCGGAGCTGGTGTGCGTGCCCGCGATCAACTCGGTGTTGGTGAACGTCGGCAGGATCGCGCTGACTTCTATTCCCTGCGGTGCGAATTCGTCGGCCATTGCCGTGGACAGCCCGACGACCGCGAACTTGGTGCCCGCGTACACCACCTGACCCGGCACCGCTGTCATGCCCGCCATCGAGGCAATGTTGACGATGTGCCCGCTGCGGCGGGCCACCATCTCCGGCAGCACCAGCTGACAGCCGTTCAGCACGCCGTAGAAGTTGACCTCGATCGCCGAGCGGATCGCCTGCTCGGACTGCTGCAAGAAGGGACCAATCGGCATCACCCCGGCGTTGTTGATCAGCACGTCGATGTGCCCGCCGCCCTCGCTGCGCGCCTTGTCCAGGAATTCGCCGAACGACTGCCGGTTGGTGACGTCCAGCGGATAGCCCGACACAGGTCCCAGCCGGTCCAGCGCCGACACCGCGGCCTCGAGCGCATTGACGTCGCGGTCGCCGATCACCACCCGCGCTCCGCGCCGCAGCAGCGCCTGAGCGGTCGCGTGGCCGATGCCCCGCGCGGCGCCGGTGATCGCGATGGTCTTACCGCTGATGTTGTCCATGGCGCCGAACTTTACGCCTGTCAAGTTCGCGCTCGGCCGCTGCCGCGGCAGGATGGGAGGCATGACCGGGCCGGCTCTGCTGCGATTCGTCGCGGTCTCACAGGACGACCCGCTCGCTGCGCCGCTGTTGACAGAGCTGGCCGCCGAGTACGCCGAGCGCTACGCCGGCGACCACGGCCGCATCCTGAACTGGTTGCGCGGTTACCCGGCCCACGAATTTGCCCCGCCGCACGGCGCGATGCTGTTGGGGCTGTTCGACGGAAAGCCGGTGACGGGCGGCGCATTCCGCCGGTTCGACGCGCAAACCGCTGAGCTGAAACGCATCTGGACCGACCGTGCGTACCGGCGCCGCGGCCACGCCCGCGCACTGCTGGCCGAGTTGGAGTCGCTGATCGCCCAGCGCGGCTACCGTCGGGTGTACCTGACCACCGGTGACCGCCAGCCCGAAGCCGAGGCGTTGTACCTGTCGCGCGGTTATACCCGGCTGCCCGAGCCGTTGCCCGGCGAACGCGAGGTCTATCCGGTCGCCTTCCTGAAGGTGCTGGCGCGAACCTAGGGTGCAGTCATGAGCCTCGTCACGTATGAGCTGCAAGACCACATCGCCACGATCACCCTCAACCGCCCCGAGGCGCGCAACGCGATCAACGGCGCACTGCGCCAGGATCTCAACGCGGCATGGAACAGGTTTCGCGACGAGGAGGACGCCTGGGTCGCCATCCTGGCGGCAAACGGCGACGTGTTCTGCGCAGGGGGCGACTTGAAGGACGGCGAGGGCTCGGTCGGCACCTTCGCCGGCACCTTCTGGGAGAAGCCGACGATCAATTCCTTCGAGTCTGGGATGGAGCTGTTCAAGCCGACGATCGCTGCGGTGCATGGCCCGTGCATCGGCTACGGCTTGACCGGAATCCTGTTCTGCGACTTCGTCATTGCCAGCACTGAGTCAACATTTTCGTTTCCCGAAGTGGCGCTTGGCGTTCCGACGATCGTCGGCGCGATCCGGTTGCCGCAGCGGGTGCGGTGGGCACATGCGATGGAATTGCTGTTGACCGGGAAGCGGATGAGCGCCGAGCGGGCCTATGAGATCGGTCTGGTGTGGAAGTTGGTCGAGCCAGACGAGCTGCAGGCAGAGGCTCGAGAGTGGGCCCGCACCCTCACCGAAGCCGCCCCGCTGGCGCAACGGGCTACCAAGGAGGTCGCATGGCGAAGCGCCGACATGGGCTGGATCGAAGCGGTGCGCTTCGGTGAGACCATGCGCAAAGTCGCTGCCGCGACACAAGATGCGGCCGAAGGTGTGAGTGCATGGCTGGATAAACGCAAACCCGTCTGGCGCGGGCGCTGAGAGTCAGTGGACGCCGCACCCCACGAAGCTGAGCCCGGGTAGCTCGATTTGCCCTGTCTCCGTGTGGAATTGCTCGACCGCGACCTTGGCTTGCGCTTTCATCGCGGCGATCGTCTCCGGAGGCTGCATCGAAAGCAACGGCCGAACCGGGCCCGCTAGTGCGGTGAGCACCGACCACCATTCGTCGAACGACCGCACAATCCAGCGCATCGAGACCTCTCGAACGGCGATGTCGGCGAACCTCGCCGCGGCCATCAGGGGTTCCAAGTGACCGTAACCGGCCAAGCCGAATGCGTCCGGCATGCCCGGCGGCGGTGACGGTACGCCGGTGTGTGAGGTGATGACGTCGAACAGCAGCGCCACCCACGGGTTTCGCTCACTGGGGCCCCACACCGAGAACGCTGCGCGACCACCCGGCACTAGCACTCGAAACGACTCCCGCAGTGCAGCAAGAGGATCCAACACCATAGTCAACCCGTCGCGGCAGAGCACCACGTCGAACGAAGCATCTGGAAACACGATGTCTTGCATGTCGAGTTGTACGGCCTTCACATTGGACAGCGCCCGGCCGTCGGCGCGTTCGGCCGCAACCGCCGTCATCTGCGGTGTGACGTCGGACAACACCACTTCGCCACCGGGTCCGACTATTTGCGCGGCCGCCAGACCTACACCACCAGCACCACAGGCCAGATCGAGTACTCGCATCCCAGCCCGCACACCTGCCATCGCGAGCATGGCTTCGGTGACTGGCCTCCCGAACTCGTCTACCGCCTCGGCGTGCTCAGCCCACGCGGGTGCTGCCGAGGACCACATGTCACGCAGTGCCTCTTTGAGCGGGTCCGTCACGCCAGTGCCTGCTTGACGGCCTCGCGGATCGGCCCCCGCCAAAGCGGCCCGTGCCCCGGCAGCAGCACGTCGGTGTCCAGAAGCTCGAGCGCACCCAGGCTGCGCCGGCAGCCGTCGTCGTCGTGGTTGAACACCGACGGCAGTAGCTGTGGGCCGCGCCGGCGGCTGACCGCGTGCGCGGTGACCAGCGCGTCGCCGGTGACGAGCACGCCGTCGACGACGAAGCTGCAGTGTCCGCCGGTGTGGCCGGGTGTCGGAATGGCCATCGGCTGGCCGGGCAGTGTTGCGGCGATGTCGGCGGTCAACGCCTGCGCGGTGGGAATGCCGTCCCGCACGGTGCCGCCCTTGCGCAGTAGCCGCACCGCCCACGGCGCCCACCGCGGCCGCCAGATGTTCATCGCGACGTCCAGCGGCGAAACCTGCTCCAGATATTCGCGCTTGGCGTGGCCGACCTCGTCGGGGTGACAAAACACTTGTGTGCCATGGGTTTTCGCGAACCAGATGGCCGATCCCAAGTGGTCGACGTGGGCATGGGTCAACACGATGGCCCGCACGTCGCCGGGTGTCGCACCCAATTCGGACAGCGACGCCACCACGTCGTCGCGATCCCCGGGTAGCCCCGCGTCGAAAAGTGTCACACCGTCATCGGACGTCGCCACCGCCCAGTTCACCAGCTCGCCCTGCACGAAATGAACGTTGTCGCTGACAGATGTGATCCCCCACGCCATGACCGCCGAGTCTAGTGAGGAGTAGAACTGACACGTGCCTGAACTGAAATTGGGATACAAGGCGTCGGCTGAACAATTCGACCCCCGCGAGCTCGTCGAGCTGGCGGTGCTGGCCGAGCAGCACGGCATGGACAGCGCCACCGTCAGCGACCATTTCCAGCCGTGGCGCTTCGAGGGCGGCCATGCGCCGTTCTCGCTGGCGTGGATGGCCGCAGTCGGCGAACGTACAAAGCGCCTGGTGCTCGGCACGTCGGTGCTCACGCCGACCTTCCGCTACAACCCGGCGGTGATCGCGCAAGCGTTCGCGACCCTGGGCTGCCTGTATCCCGGCCGGGTGTTCCTCGGTGTCGGCACGGGAGAAGCGCTCAACGAGATCGCCACCGGATACGAAGGCGACTGGCCGGATTTCAAGGAGCGGTTCGCCCGGCTGCGCGAGGCGGTTCGCCTGATGCGCGAATTGTGGAACGGCGACAGGGTCACATTCGACGGCGAGTACTACCGCACCAAAGGCGCGGCGATCTACGACGTGCCCGACGGGGGCGTGCCGGTGTACATCGCGGCGGGCGGGCCGGTCGTGGCGAAATACGCGGGACGCGCCGGCGACGGGTTCATCTGCACCTCCGGCAAGGGCGAAGAGCTGTACAAGGACAAGCTGATTCCCGCGGTGCTGGACGGAGCGGCAGCCGCCGGCAAGGATCCCGACGCCATCGACAAGATGATCGAGATCAAGATCTCATACGACACCGATCCGGAACTGGCGCTGGAGAACACGCGATTCTGGGCGCCACTGTCGCTCTCCGCCGAGCAGAAGCACAGCATCGACGATCCGATCGAAATGGAGAAGGCGGCCGACGAGTTGCCGATCGAACAGGTGGCCAAGCGGTGGATCGTCCCGTCGGACCCGGACGAGGCCGTCGAAAAGGTGAAGCAGTACGTCGACTGGGGACTCAACCACCTGGTGTTCCACGCGCCCGGCCACGACCAGCGGCGGTTCCTGGAACTGTTTGAGAAGGATCTCGCTCCGCGGCTGCGCCGGCTGGGCTGACGTGGCCGCCAAGCCGTCCATCTACATCACCTCCCCGGAAGGCGACACCGGCAAGTCGACGATCGCGCTCGGGGTGCTGCATGGGCTGGCGGCCACGGTCGCGAAAGTCGGTGTCTTCCGGCCTATTACGCGCCGCGGCGAGGACCGCGACTACATACTGGAAATGCTGCTGGCGCACGCGACCGCCGGCCTGCCCTACGACCAGTGCGTGGGCGTGACCTACCAGCAGCTGCACGAGGACACCGATGCGGCGATCGCCGTGATCGTCGACCGCTATCACGCCCTCGCCGACCAGTGCGACGCGGTGGTGATCGTCGGCAGCGACTACACCGACGTGGCCACCCCCACCGAGTTGAGCGTGAACGGCCGAATCGCCGTGAATCTCGGTGCGCCTGTGCTGCTTTCGGTGCGAGCCAGGGGTCGCAGCCCCGAGCAGGTGGCCCAGGTGGTGGAGTTGTGTCTCGGCGAGTTGGCCCACCAGCACGCCTACACCGTCGCCGTGGTGGCCAACCGGTGCGACCCGCCCCAGATGGACGCGGTGGCCGAGGCGTTGCAGCGGTTCGAGCCGAAGATCTATGTGCTGCCGGAGGAGCCGCTGCTGGTGGCCCCGACCGTTGCCGACCTTCAGCGTTCGGTGAACGGAGAACTGGTCAGCGGCAGCGCCGCGCTGATGAGCCGCGAGGTGACGTCGGTGTTGGTGGCCGGCATGACCGCCGAGCATGTACTCGAGCGGTTGGCGGACGGAGCAGCGGTGATCACCCCGGGCGACCGTTCGGACGTGGTGCTTGCGGTGGCCAGCGCGCATGCGGCCGAAGGATTTCCATCGTTGTCGGCGGTCATCCTCAACGGCGGCCTGCCGCTGCATCCGTCGATCGCGGCGCTGGTGAACGGGCTGGGTTTGCGGCTGCCGATGATCGCGACCACGCTGGGCACCTTCGAGACCGCCAGCGCAGTCGCGTCGACACGCGGACGCGTGACGGCCACCTCGCAGCGCAAGATCGACATCGCGCTGTCGCTGATGGAGAGCTGCGTCGACATGCCGGAACTCCTCGGACTGCTGGACGTTCCGATCCCCACCGTGACGACGCCGCAGATGTTCACCTACCAGCTGATCCAGTGGGCCCGCGCCGACCGCAAACGCATTGTGCTGCCCGAAGGCGAGGACGACAGGATCCTGCAGGCCGCGGGCCGGCTGCTGCAGCGCGGGGTGGCCGACCTGACGATTCTCGGGCCAGAGGCTCAGATACGTTCCCGCGCGGCTGAACTCAACGTCGACCTGTCGTCGGCGACGCTGCTCGACCCACTGACCAGCGAGCTCGCGGAGAAGTTCGCCGAGCAGTACGTCGAGCTGCGCAAGCACAAGGGCGCCACGATCGAGAAGGCGCGCGAAACCATGGCCGACGTGTCCTACTTCGGCACCATGCTCGTCTACAACGGCATCGTCGACGGCATGGTGTCGGGCGCCGCGCACACCACCGCCCACACCGTGCGCCCCGCCTTCGAGATCATCAGGACCAAAGCCGGTGTGTCGACGGTGTCGAGCATTTTCCTGATGTGCCTCGCCGATCGCGTACTGGCATACGGCGATTGCGCGATCGTTCCAGAGCCGACCTCCGAACAACTGGCCGACATCGCGATCTCGTCGGCACACACCGCCGCCCAGTTCGGCATCGAGCCCCGCGTCGCGATGCTGTCGTACTCCACCGGCACCTCCGGTGCGGGCGCTGAAGTCGAAAAGGTCCGCAGGGCAACCGAACTGGTGCGGCAACGAGAACCCGAGCTGTTGGTCGACGGCCCGATCCAGTACGACGCGGCAGTGGAGCCGTCGGTGGCGGCCAGCAAGGCGCCGGACTCACCGGTCGCCGGCCGTGCGACCGTGCTGATCTTCCCCGACCTCAACACCGGCAACAACACGTACAAGGCGGTGCAGCGCAGCGCCGGAGCAATCGCGATCGGGCCGGTGCTGCAGGGCCTGCGCAAGCCGGTCAACGACCTGTCGCGCGGCGCGCTGGTCGAAGACATCGTCAACACCGTGGCGATCACCGCAATCCAGGCGCAGGAGCGCGCGTGACAGACACCGTACTGGTGCTGAACTCGGGCTCGTCGACCCTGAAATATGCGGTGGTGCAACCGGATTCGGGCACGTCGGTGGCGGACGGCATCGTCGAGCGGATCGGTGACGACGGCGCCGAGGGTGGCGTGGCCGACCACCGCGAGGCGCTGCGCATCGTGTTCGGCCAGCTCGACGAGCCGCAGGGGCTCGCGGCGGTCGGCCACCGAATCGTCCACGGAGGCAAGGCGTTCTACGAGCCGACCGTGATCACCGACGCGGTGGTGGAGAAACTGCAGGAATTGTCACCGCTGGCGCCGCTGCACAACCCGCCGGGTGTGCTGGGCATCGAGGTGGCGCGCGAAGCGTTGCCGGACCTGCCTCACGTGGCGGTGTTCGACACCGCGTTCTTCCACCGGTTGCCGACGGCCGCGGCGCTGTACGCGATCGACCGAGAGCTCAGCGAGCGCTGGGACGTGCGCCGCTACGGCTTCCACGGCACCTCCCACCAGTACGTCAGCGAGCAGGCCGCCAAGTTCCTCGGCCAGCCGCTCGAGTCGCTGAGCCAGATCGTGCTGCACCTGGGCAACGGCGCGTCGGCGGCCGCGATCGTCGGCGGACGGCCCGTCGACACCACCATGGGGCTGACCCCGATGGAAGGTCTGGTCATGGGCACCCGCGCCGGGGACATCGACCCCGGGATCGTCTTCTATCTGTGGCGCACGGCCGGCATGGGCATCGAGGAGATCGAGACCATGCTGAACCGTCGCTCCGGGATGCTGGGGATGTGCGGCGAGATCGACTTCCGCCGCGTGCACCACCTCATCGAATCCGGCGACACCGCAGCGAAAACCGCCTACGAGGTCTACATCCACCGGCTGCGCCGCTACATCGGCGGCTACCTGGCCTTGCTCGGCCACACCGACGTGATCACGTTCACCGCAGGGGTTGGCGAACACGACGCCGCGGTGCGCCGGGATGCACTGAGCGGAATGAGCCGCCTGGGCATCGAGCTCGACGAGCACCGCAACGCCGACCCTGCCCGGGGGCCACGCCGGATTTCGAGCGACCAGTCGCCGACGACTGTGCTGGTGATCCCGACCAACGAGGAGCTGGCCATCGCCCGCGCCTGCATGACCGTCATCTGAGCGAAGGTGTTGGCACACTGGTATCAGGCCGATGCTGAAAGGTTGCGTTGCGCGACCCGACGTAGTAGTTAATTACTGCCTCGAGGACCCTGGGCGAACGTACGAATGGTGCGTCTCCCCGGGGAGACGCGTTCCGATCGAGCCTTGGCGCGCGGCACAGGAACGGGAAGCGGACTGCTGAGGCGGAGCCATATGGCAAATGGGTACGACGGCGGGGAAGCCCTGGCGTGGGGCGCTCCCGAACGTGTGGGGTGGTTTCGCTATTTCTTCGACGACGAACGCTGGGAATGGTCGCCCCAAGTGGCGAAGATGCACGGATACCAACCCGGCACCGTCGTCCCCACCACCCAGTTGGTGCTGTCGCACAAGCATCCCGACGACTACCGGCAGATCGCCGACACGCTGGCGCTGATCCGCCAGACACGGCAGGCCTTCAGCAGTCGTCACCGCATCCGCGACACCGAGGGAGTGGTGCATCACGTCGTCGTCGTCGGCGATCAGATGCGCGATGCCGACGGCTCGGTGATCGGCACGCACGGCTTCTACATCGACATCACGCCCGCCGAACAGGCACGCCAGGACCACCTGACCGCCGAGGTCACCAAGATCACGCAGAGCAGGGCGGTCATCGAGCAGGCCAAGGGCATGCTGATGGCGATCTACGGCATCGACGCCGACGCCGCGTTCGACCTGCTCAAGTGGCGCTCGCAGGAAACGAACGTCAAGCTGCGGCCCCTGGCCGAGCAGATCGCCGCCGACTTCTCCGCTGTCGCCCACGACGAAGCGCTGCCGGCCCGGTCGGTCTACGACAACCTCCTGCTGACCGCCCACCAGCGGATCACAGCGAACGCCTGAAGCCCGGCCGACCTAGAACGTCGACGCCGGGCGCACCGCGTTGGCCATGTCGACCAGCGCGTACCGGTGCGCGCGCGTCGGCGCCACCCGCGCCAGCCCGCGCAACGACGCCTCCACCCCCAGCCGCAGCCCGTGCGGAGTGAACGGGAACCCGAGGATGTGGTTGGTGCTGGCCGTGTTCTCGCTGATCCAATCGAGCGCGGTGCCCAGCACCAGCGCCCGGATCTGCAGCACTCGCGGCTCCGAGTCCGGCAGCGCCTCGACGCGGCGGGCCGCCTCGCGGATCTGCTGCTCGGTCAGCTCGGTCATCGACCGACCCGACAGCAGTGTCAGCGCGCTGGTCAGCCGCGCGGTGGTGAAGTGCCGCGAGGTGGCCGGCACCGCGTCCAGCGTGCGCACCGCGCCTTCGCGATCGCCCTGCGCCGACTTCGCCCGCGCCAGCCCGAATCCGGCCGAGATCACGCCATTGTCGGTGGTCCACACGGTCTCGTAGAACTTCAGTCCGTCGGGGTTCCCGGCCAGCTCGGCGGTCGCTGCCAGTGCCAGCTTGGGCGCCAGCTCGCCGGGCAGCCGGTTCAGCACCTCGGTGAAATGCTTTGTCGCCGCGTCATAGTCACCCATCAGCAACTCGGCCACCGCCCGGAACCAGATCAGCCGCCATTGCCAGCCCACCCGCTCGGCCAGCGCGTCGAGCTTGCGGGTGGCTTTCGCGACGTCGCCGAGATCCAGCAGGGCGCGCACCTCCATCAGCGGCAACTCCACCGACTCGGTCAGGTCGATGCCCTCGCTGTCCAGCGCGCCGTGCCGCGCGGCGCGCAGCTGGTCCAGCGTCTGGACGGGCTGGCTGAGCACGCTCGCCGACAGCACCGGGGCGCCGACATCGGACGGGTCCACCAGCGGAACCGGCAGCGCGGTGACGATCTCAGAAGCGGTCAGCTTTTCGGCATGCACCAGGCCGTCGACGTAGACGTCGGTGTGCGCGACCAGAAGCTCCACCCCGAACGTCGAACGGGTTGGGCTGAACACCGTGGACAGGCCCGGCCGCGGCGTGCCGGTGTCGTGCGCGACCACCTCGCGCAGCACGCCGAGCAGCTGCCCGGACATCTCCTCGGCGCTGGCGAACCGGCGCTGCGGGTCCGGATCGATCGCTCGGCGCAGCAGCCGCGCATACGAGTCGTAGGTGGCCAGCACCGGGTCATTTTCGGGCAGCCCGTCGACGTAGCGGCCCCGCTTCGTCGGCATGTCCAGTGTCAGCGCGGCCAGCGTGCGGCCCACGGTGTAGATGTCGGTGGCCACGGTCGGGCCGGTGCGGACTATTTCGGGCGCCTGATATCCGGGCGTGCCGTACAGGTAGCCGTAAGAGTTGATGCGTGACACCGCGCCGAGGTCGATTAGCTTCAGCTGCTCCTCGGTGATCATGATGTTCTCGGGCTTCAAGTCGTTGTACGCCAAGCCAATTGAATGCAGGTAGCCCAGCGCGGGCAGAATCTCGAGCATGTAGGCGATCGCTTGCGCCACCGGCAACCTCTGGCCCCTGGCTTGCTTGAGCGACGTGCCGCCGACGTACTCCATCACGATGTAGCCGACCGGATCGCCGTGCTTGTCGGGATGCTGGACGAAGTTGAAGATCTTGACGATCGACGGGTGGGTGACCTCGGCCAGGAACTGCCGCTCGGCCATCGCGATCGCCTGAGCCTCGGCGTCGCCGGAGTGCACCAGACCCTTGAGCACCACCGGGCGTTCGTTGACGTTGTGGTCGACGGCCAGATACACCCAGCCCAGCCCGCCGTGCGCGATGCAGCCTTTGATCTCGTATTGCCCGGCCACCTTGTCGCCGGGCCCCAGCTGCGGCAGGAACGAATACGGGCTGCCGCAGTGCGGGCACCAGCCTTCGCTCTTGGCCTGACCCTCGGGTCCGGAACGCCCGACCGGCCGGCCACAGTTCCAGCAGAACCGCTTCGATTCGGCCACAACGGGATTGCGCATCAACGCCGACAACGGGTCCTTCTCAGGCACCCGCGGTATCTCCACCAGGCCGCCGCCCAGCCGGCGGCTCGGCGCCAGCTGGCGGGTCATCGAGCTGGTGTGGTCGTCGGTGGCCGGGTCGGTCTGGGCGTCGTGCGACTCGTCGTCGAGCTCGGGACGGAAGATCGCCTGCGTGGCCATCGGCCGCAGCGTCGACGACGAGTCCTCGCCGTAGTCGATCCCGAAGGCCGCGGGCTGCGTGCCTACCATCTCGTGATCCGTCGACTCGACGGGCGAGCGCTCATCAGCACCCATCAGTCCGAGTACCTCGGCGTCGGGGCCGCCGGCGTGGGGCCCAGGACGGTCAACCACTTGCGGTACAGCGCGTACCACGTCCCGTCGCGGCGAATGCGCTCCAACGTGCCGTTGACGAACCGCACCAACCCGGTGTTGTTCAGATTGATGCCGATTCCGTAGGGTTCCTCTTCCAGATTCGAGCCGACGATGTGCAGGTATGGATCCTGTGACACCAGGCCGGCGAGAATCGAATCGTCGGTGCTGACGGCGTCGACCTGCCGCTGCTGCAGCGCCACAAGGCAATCCGCCCACGTCACCACCGACACGATGATCGGCGCCGGGCTGATGCGCTGCAACCGGTTGATCGAGGTGGTGCCCCGCGCTGCGCACACCCGCCTGCCCGACAAGTCCGCCGCCTGCCGGATCGCAGAGTCCCGCGGCGCCAGAATCCGTTGATTCGCAAGCAGATACACCGTCGAGAATGCGACTTCCTTGCGCCGCTCGCAGGTGATGGTCATGGTCTTGACGACGATGTCGACCTCGTTGTTCTTCAACGCCCTGATCCGCTCGGCCGACGACATGATGCGGTATTCGACTTGCGACGGCGTGCCGAAGATGTCGCGGGCCACTTCACCGGCGATGTCGACGTCGAAGCCGGTGATCTCGCCGGTGATCGGGTCGCGAAACGAGAACAGGTTGCTGCCGATGTCCAGCCCGACCAGCAGCCGGCCGCGCTGCCTGATGCCGGCGACCGCGGCGTCGGCGTCCTTTTTGTCGGTGAACGGCCGAAGGCTCGCGGTGCGGTCGCAGTTTCCGTCGGGCAGCGGCGCCGGGTTCTGCTGCGGCGGCAACTCCTGCATCCCTGCGGGTGTCGGCGGAGAAAGGGTCAGCGACGGCTGCGGGGTCAGCGAATCGGACTGCCCGCATCCCGCCACGAGCAAGATCGTCGCCGCCAAGACAGCGGGCAATCGCCTTCTCAGGGTTTGTTTCTTCTTCGCGCAAGCGCTCATCAGCGGTACTCGCTCATTCGCGGCCACAACCCGACCGTCACCGCCAGCGCCGCCACCACCGACAGCACCACCGCGCCGACCGTCGCACCCGACAGCACCGAGCGCGCGTCCACGATGTCGTTGCGCAGCTGGCGCCGGCTCTCCTCGATGCCGTTGCTCAGCGCCTCCTCCAGCCGGTCGAACGCCGGAGTCGAATCTTGCTCACCAGTACCCAGCGCCACCTGCGTGGCCGCTTGGTAGTTGCCCACGGCGATGTAGGAGTTGATCCGCTCGTCGGCCCGGCGCCAGCGGTCCAGCAGCTGGTCGGCGTTCTGCAGATCCGATTTGTCGATCACGTCCTCGCGCCCGGTGTACTCCTGAAGCATCTGGTGCATCTGATCGATCCGCTGGTAGTACGACTGCTTGCGGACGTCCTCGTCGCCGCGGCGGATCAGCGCCAGCGTCTCGTCGGCACGCGCCTGCTGGGCCATGATCGCCAGATTGGTAATGGTCTTCAGTGAGTCAGCGGCAGTGCCCTTGGCGCTGCGGCTGTCGGTGGTGGAGATAGCCAGCACCGTGCCCACCCATATCACGATAATCAGCACCGCCAGCCCGCCGGCCACGAAGCCGAAGTTCAGCCGGCGCTGGGTCTTGCGCGCCAGCCAGCGGTTCGAATACGCGCCGAACAGCAGCGTCGCGGCCACCAACACGATCAGCAGCGTCGGGATGTTCGTCGACGCGGTGGTCTCGACGTCCACCTGCGCGGACGTCTCGTCGTAGAGCCGTTTGGCGTCCGGCAGGATTTGCTGCTGCATCAGCGCCGACGCCTCGGACAGGTACGACGAGCCGACGGGATTGCCGGCCCGGTTGTTGGTGCGCGCGGTCTCGATGAGCCCGGTGTAGACGGCCAGCCGCGCGTTGATGCGGCCCAGCACCTCGAGCATCTGCTGGTCGGTCAGACCGCTGGAAGCCTGCGTCAGCGCGACCGCCGCATCGGTGACGGCTTGCTCGTAGCGCTGCCGCACCTCCCGGGGCTCCGCGCCGGCGATGAACGCGGTGGCCGCCGCGGCGTCGGCCACCGACAGCGTCGTGTACAGCTGCCCGGCCGCGAACGCCAGCGGCTCGGTGTGGTTGAGCACCGTGGTCAGCGCCTGCTGGCGGCGGTCGATCGTCGTGGAGGTGGCGAAGGCCGTCAGCGCCACCAACGCAATCAGCACCGCGCCGCTGATCAAGATGCGGCCCGGGGTGGTGGTCCAAAACCACCATCGCGGATGCGTGGGGTCGATGGTTGCCTGCGACGGGGCCGGCTCGGTTGACGGATGCGCCAACTCCACGGTCACCGATGTGCGCCCTTCATGCCTTCGATCGCGCCCAATCTATAAGCAAAGCCTAAGAGAACCCGGCAAGACGCGTGCGGCTTCTCGCTGGCAAGTCGTTGCTCTTCGCGCAAGCGCTCATCGGGCTGTTCCCTATCCTGAACTCGTGCGTGGCGACGGCGACGGGTGGGTGATTTCGGACACCGGCGCCAGGTACTGGGGCCGCCACGGCGCGGCGGGCCTGCTGCTGCGGGCACCGCGGCCTGACGGGAGCCGCGTGGTGCTGCTGCAGCACCGGGCGGTGTGGAGCCATCAGGGCGGCACCTGGGCACTGCCGGGCGGCGCCCGCGACAGTCACGAGACTCCTGAAGAGACCGCGGTCCGCGAAGCCGCGGAGGAAGCCGGGCTGCCCGCCGAGCTCGTGGTGGTGCGTGCGGCCGTGGTCACAGCCAGGGCCAGCGGCAGCCACTGGACCTACACGACCGTAGTCGCCGATGCGCCGCATCCGCTGCAGACCATGCCCAACTACGAGAGCGTCGAACTGCGCTGGGTCGAAGAAGACCAGGTTGCCGAACTACCGCTGCATCCCGGATTCGCGGCCAGCTGGGGCCAACTGCTCGAGCTGAGCCGCGTCACCCCGCTGCTGCAAGTGCCTCGCTGAGGTCACGAGCGGCGCGCGCCGGATCCTCGGCCGCGGTGATCGCCCGCACCACGACCACCCGCCGCGCGCCGGCCGCCAGCACTTCTGGCAGCCGCTGCTGGTCGATGCCGCCGATCGCGAACCACGGCTTGGCCGGATTCGACGACGCCACCGCCCGCACCAGATCGAGCCCGGGCGCCGGGCGGCCCGGCTTCGTCGGCGTGGGCCAGCACGGCCCCACACAGAAGTAGTCGACGTCCTCGGTCACCGCGGTGCGCGCCTGCTCGATGTCGTGAGTGGAGCGGCCGATCAGCGTGGCGGCCCCGACGATCTCCCGGGCGACGGCCAGCGGCAGGTCGTCCTGGCCGAGGTGCAGGACGTCGGCGCCGGCGGCCCTGGCGATGTCGGCGCGGTCGTTGACCGCCAGCAGCGCGCGGTGCCGGCGGGCGGCGTCGGCGAGCACCGCCAGCGCCTCGAGCTCGGCGCGCGCCTCCAACGGCCCGAACTGTTGCTCCCCGGGCGAGCCCTTGTCGCGCAGCTGGATCACGTCGACCCCGCCGGCCAGCGCCGCGTCGGCGAACTCGGCAAGATCGCCGCGCTCCCTGCGGGCGTCGGTGCACAGGTACAGCCGCGCTTGCGCCAGCCGGGTCCTCAGCACGAGGACTAGCCTAGGAACCGACATGTCTATCCGGTCCATCGCGGTCATCGGCGGGGGCGTCATCGGCCTTTCGGTGGCCCGCCGTCTCGCGCAGTCCGGCCGAACGGTGCGCGTGCACCGCAAGCCCCACGACCCCGGCGCCTCCTGGGTGGCCGGCGGCATGCTCGCCCCGCACAGCGAGGGCTGGCCGGGGGAGGAGCGGCTGCTGCAGATCGGGCTGGAGTCGCTGGCTCTGTGGCACTCCTCGTTCACCGACGGCATGCCGGAAACGGTGATCACGGCGCGCGAGTCACTGGTCGTGGCCGTCGACCGCGCCGACGCAGCCGATCTTCGGACCGTCGGCGAGTGGCTGGCCGCCCAGGGCCAGCCCGTGACCCTGACCACCGCCGCCCGCGACGTGGAACCGCTTCTCGCGCAAGGCATTCGGCACGGCTTTCGGGCCACCACCGAGTTGGCGGTGGACAACCGCGCGGTGGTGCAGGCGTTGGCCGCGGAGTGCGAACGCCTCGATGTGGCCTGGGCGCCGCCAGTCGACGACCTCGCCGAGGTGACCGACGCCGACGCGGTGGTGCTGGCCAACGGCATCGACGCGCCTGCGCTGTGGCCGGGGCTTGCGGTACGGCCGGTCAAGGGAGAAGTGCTGCGCCTACGGTGGCGCCGTGGTTGTATGCCCGTGCCGCAGAGGGTGATTCGCGCCCGCGTGCACGGCCGGCAGGTGTATCTCGTGCCGCGCGCAGACGGTGTGGTGGTGGGCGCGACCCAGTACGAGCGCGGCCGTGACACCGCGCCGGCGGTGGCCGGGGTGCGCGAGCTGCTCGACGACGCCTGCGCGGTGGTGCCGGCGTTGGGCGAGTACGAACTGGCCGAATGTGCGGCCGGGCTGCGGCCGATGACGCCGGACAATCTGCCGATAGTCGGCCGGTTGGACGAGCGGGTGCTGGCGGCCGTCGGCCATGGCCGGTCGGGATTCCTGTTGGCACCATGGACGGCGGAGAAGATTCTCGCCGAATGCGACGCACTTGTAGGGGCTGGGTGATTGCCAGGTGATTGTCACCGTCAACGACGAACGGGTGCAGGTGGACGACGACACCACGGTCGCCGCGCTACTCGCCCGGCTCGGCTTTCCCGACCGCGGTGTGGCGGTCGCCCTGGACTGGTCGGTACTGCCTCGATCCGATTGGGACACAAGGCTTTCCGACGGCGATCGACTGGAAATAGTGACGGCGGTGCAAGGTGGCTGACCCCGGCAAGCTGACCATCGCGGGGCGCAGCTTCTCGTCCCGGCTGATCATGGGCACCGGCGGGGCCGCCAACCTCGCGGTGCTCGAGGAGGCGCTGGTCGCATCCGGCACCGTGCTCACTACCGTGGCGATGCGCCGCGTCGACGCCGCCGGCGGCACCGGCGTGCTGGATCTGCTCGCCCGGCTGTCCATCACCCCGCTGCCCAACACGGCCGGCTGTCGCAGCGCCGCAGAAGCCGTGCTCACCGCGCAGTTGGCCCGCGAGGCGCTGCAGACCGACTGGGTGAAGCTCGAGGTGATCGCCGACGAACGCACGCTGCTGCCCGACGCCATCGAATTGGTAAGGGCGGCAGAACAATTGGTCGACGACGGGTTCGTGGTGCTGCCGTACACCAACGACGATCCGGTGCTGGCGCGGCGGCTGGAGGACGTCGGCTGCGCCGCGGTGATGCCGCTGGGCTCGCCGATCGGCACGGGTCTGGGAATCGCCAACCCGCACAACATCGAAATGATCGTCGAAGCCGCCGGCGTGCCCGTCGTGCTCGATGCAGGGATCGGCACGGCCAGCGACGCCGCACTCGCGATGGAACTCGGTTGTGACGCGGTGCTGTTGGCCAGTGCGGTGACAAGGGCCGCCGACCCGCCGGCGATGGCCGCGGCGATGGCGGCTGCCGTCACGGCCGGGCATCTGGCGCGGCATGCCGGGCGCATCCCGAAGCGGTTCTGGGCGCAGGCGTCCAGCCCCGAGCTGCCGTGGGCCGACGGACAGGATGGCTGAGCGCTACCACCATGAAGACCCTGTATCTGCGTATTGCCCGATTTCGACGTGAGCAACCAAGAGATCGTCGACGCTCTGGAGGATGAGCGCCCGGCGCGATGATCGTCCTTGAGGGGTCGGCCGCGGTTTCCGCTATTGCATCGGGGCCCCGCACGGCAGCTGGCGAAAGCCGATCGTCTGCATGCCCCGCACCTGATCGACATCGAACTCGCCAGCGCGTTGCGCAGACTCGTGCTCGCCAAAGCACTGTCAGCGCTCGACGCTAAGCACGTGCAAGACACCTGGCGCAAGCTGCGCGTGACGCGTCACGCGATCACTCCGCTGCTCGGCCGCATCTGGCACTTGCGCGACAACCTCTCCGCCTACGACGCGAGTTATGTGGCCTTGGCCAAAGCGCTGGGCTGTGAGCTCGTGACGGCCGACGCGCGCCTCGGCCGTGCCGCGGGCATCGGCTGCCCGATCACGATCGTGCCGAGGTAGGCACAATGGCGCCCATGAGGCCTCGCTACGTCGCGATCGGCAGTTCGATGGCGGCCGGTCCCGGTATCCCGCCGCGCGCCGACGGCGCACCGTGGCCATCGGGCCGCTCGGCGCGCAACTATCCGCACCTGGTTGCCGATGAGCTGGGCCTCGACCTGGTGGACGTCACCTACTCCGGTGCCACCACCGCACATGTTCTGCGCGACAAGCAATTTGGCGCGCCGCCGCAGATCGAGGCACTCGACGGCACCGAGGCGCTGGTGACGGTCACGATCGGCGGCAACGACGTCGGCTACGTGCCGCTGCTGACGCTGGCGTGCCTGCCCCGGCCGGCCCAGTGGCTGCCTGTGATCGGCTGCCGGCTGCGCGACCTGCGCAACCGTGACGCCCGCGACCGAGCTCTCGGCGAGGTCGTCCGGGCGCTGCACGAGGTGGGCGAGGCGATCCGGCGCCGCGCCCCGGAGGCCAGGGTGCTGTTCGTCGACTACCTCACGCTGCTGCCGCCCCCCGGTGCGAAGGCGCCGCCGCTGTCCGACGGCGACGCCGACCTCGGCCGCCACATCGCCGGCGCACTGGAGACCACGACCGCCGAAGCCGCCGAGCAGACCGGCTGCGAGATCGTGCGGGCAGCAGAGGCCAGCCGCGAGCACCACGCCTGGTCGCAACAGCCGTGGACCGTCGGGTTCCGGCTGCCGCTACCGGGCCGACCCGCGCCAATGCACCCCAACGCCACCGGCATGCGGGCCGTCGCCGCGCTGGTCACGGCACACGTGTCCGGCGATCTGCCATCATGGGCGCCCTGATCGACATGCGCGGGCTGACCAAGGTGTTCGGTCAGACCCGCGCCGTCGACGGCCTCACCTGCACCGTCGAACCCGGCGTCGTCACCGGCTTCTTGGGCCCCAACGGCGCCGGCAAGTCCACCACGATGCGGATGATCGTCGGACTGGACCGCCCCACCGCCGGAACCGCCACCATCGACGGCCGCGAGTACCGCGAACTTCGCCACCCACTGCGCACCGTCGGTGCGCTGCTCGACGCCAGGCAGCTGCATCCGAACCGCAGCGCGCGCAACCACCTGCGGTGGATCGCCGCGAGCAACCGGCTGCCGGCCCGGCGCATCGACGAGGTGCTGGCCATGGTCGGGCTGACGGAGGTGGCCGACAAGAAAGCGGGAACGTTCTCGCTGGGCATGTCGCAGCGGCTGGGCATCGCGGCGGCGCTGGTGGGCGACCCGCCGGTGCTGATCTTCGATGAACCCGTGAACGGCCTTGACCCAGAAGGGATCCGGTGGGCCCGCATGCTGATGCGCACACTGGCCGACGAGGGTCGCACCGTGTTCGTGTCCAGCCACCTGCTCGCCGAGATGGCCAACACCGCCGACCGGCTCGTCGTCATCGGCCGCGGCCGGCTGATCGCCGCCACCACGATGGCCGATTTCGTCAGCCGCTCCGGCGCCGACACCGTGCGTGTGCGCAGTCCCCAGCTGGCCGCTTTGCGTGAGGCGCTGACGGGCGCGGGCCTGCAGGTGCGCGACGACGGGGACGCGCTGCTGGTGGGCGGCGGCACCATCGAGCAGGTGGGCGAGCTGGCCGCTGCCCGCGGCGTCACGCTGCACGAGCTCAGCGCCCGGCGCGCGTCGCTGGAAGAGGCTTACATGAAGCTGACCGACGACAGCGTCGACTACCGGGCCACCGAGGTGCCGACGTGACGCTCGCCGCCGAACGCATCAAGCTCACGACCACGCGGTCACCGGTGTGGGCGGCCGCGGTCGCGGCGGTGCTGTCGCTGGGCATCGCCGCGATCCAACCCGCGGCCAGCTTCTCCGACGCGCCGCTGCCGCCGGAACGCGCGGCCGTCGGCGTCGCCACGTTCGCGGTGCCGGTGCTGATGATCCTTGCGGCGATGACCGTCACCGGCGAATACCGCAGCGGCATGATCCGCACGACGTTCATGGCGACCCCCGACCGCACCCGGGTACTGGCCGCCAAGGCGCTGATTGCGGCCGTCGTCGCCGGGGTGTTCGCCGCGTTGATGGTGCTCGCGTCGCTGGTGGTGGCGCGTGCGCTGGCCGACGGTCAGGTGGGCGCGCGGCTGTCGCTGACGCACGCTCCGGCGTGGCGGCCCGTGGGGGCGGTCGGGTTGTACGCGGCGCTGGCGGCCGTACTCGCCGTCGGGCTCGCCGTGCTGCTGAGGCATGCGGCCGCGGTGATTGCGGTGCTGCTGCTCCTTCCATTCGTCATCGAACCGCTGCTCAGCTCGACCCCGCGCGTCGGCGAGCACGTCGGTCCGCTGCTGCCGTTCGCGAATGCGTACGCGTTCACGAAGGTGCCGTGGCTGGGCGGGTTTGGGCCGCAATGGGGTCCGGTGGTGTCGCTGCTGTACTTCAGCGGTGTGGTGGCCGCGGTGTTCGCGGCCGCGGTGTTCGCGATCAATCGGCGCGATCCCTGATGGCGAACGCTAACGTGGGCGCAGTGTGGCGAACAGGCAGAACCGCGGTCGCTCTGCTGAGCGTGGTGTCGGTGCTCGCGGCGCTGGCCGGCTGCTCGCGCAACGACTCCGAGCTGCGCCGCACCGCGCCCGCGGCGTCGGACTACGCGCAGTCGATCCGCGAGAAGGTCAGCACCGACGCGATGTTCGCGCACCTGCAGCGCCTGCAGCAGATCGCCGACGCCAACAACAGCACCCGCGCGGTAGCCACGCCCGGCTACGACGCCAGTGTCGACTATGTCGCAAATGCCTTGCGCGACAAGGGGTTTGATGTGCAGACCCCGGAATTCGACTTCCGCAAGTTCGAGCCGGGCCAGGTGGCGCTGAAGGTGAACGGCGCGACGGTCCCGGCGCAGGCGCTCGAATACTCGATCGGCACCGGGCCCGATGGGGTGAGCGGTCCGCTGGTCGTAGCCCCCGGTGCGCCCGGTGACGACACCCCGGGCTGCTCGGCATCGGACTACGACGGACTGCCGGTCTCGGGCGCGGTGGTGCTCGTCGACCGCGGCTACTGCCCGTTCTCTGTTAAAGAGGTCGCAGCCGTTCAGCGCGGCGCGGTCGGCATGATCGTCGCCGACAACGTCGACGAAGAAAAGATGAGTGCCACGCTGGGCGCCCGCACCGACGTCAAGATCCCGGTGATCGGTGTGACCAAGGCTGACGGCGCGAGGCTACGGGCTCAGCCGGGTCCGGCCACCATGAAGGTCGACGCCAAGGTCCGACTCATCAAGGCGCGCAACGTGATTGCGCAAACCAAGACGGGCTCCACGCAGAACGTGGTGGTCGCGGGCGCGCATCTGGACAGCGTGCCGGAGGGTCCGGGCATCAACGACAACGGCTCCGGCGTGGCGGCGGTGCTGGAAACCGCGCTGCAGATGGGCAGTTCGCCGCCGGTTCAAAACGCGGTCCGGTTCGCGTTCTGGGGCGCCGAAGAGGCCGGGCTCGTCGGCTCCATGAAATACGTCGAATCGCTCGACGTCGAAGCCCTCAAGAACATTGCGCTGTATCTGAACTTCGACATGCTGGCCTCGCCGAACCCCGGCTACTTCACCTATGACGGCAACCAGTCGACGCCGTCGGGTCCCGGCGAGAGCCAGCCGCGGGTGCCGGAGGGTTCGGCCGGCATCGAACGCACCTTGGTCACGTATCTGACGCTGGCCGGCAAGACCGCGGAGGACACGTCGTTCGACGGGCGTTCCGACTACGACGGCTTCACGCAAGCCGGCATCCCGTCGGGCGGTCTGTTCGCCGGCGCGGAAGAGAAGAAGAGCTCCGAGCAGGCGCGGCTGTGGGGCGGCGAGGCCGACCAGCCATTCGATCCGAACTACCACAAGCCCACCGACACCGTGGCGCACATCGACCGCACGGCGCTGGGCATTCAGGGCGGCGGGGTGGCGTATTCAGTGGCGCTGTATGCCCAGGACATCGGCGGGCGCAACGGCGTGCCGGTGCGCGACGACCGCGTCCGCCACGTGGTGACGGCTCAATGAGCCGTGTCAGCTCGTCGGCGCAGCGCGTACACCGCCGCGCCGGCCGCCAGTAGAGCAGCGCCGGACAGCACGGAGGTCAGCGGCAGCGCGAAAGCCAGTGCCAGACAACCTGTCAGCCCGACACCGGGGACAGCTCGGCGCCCCAGTGTCCACGCCGCCGCGTTAGCAAGCGCGTAGTACACCAACACCGCAAACGACGAGAAGCCGATTGCACCTCGCACATCGGCGCATCCGGCAGCCACTGCGACAACGAGACCGACGGCGAGTTCCGCGCGGTGCGGCACCCCAAAGCGGAGATGCACGGCCGAAAGACCGTGCGGCAGATGGTGATCACGCGCCATCGCTAGGGTCGTCCGCGACACCCCGAGGATCAAAGCCATTAGTGACCCCACGGCGGCCACCGCTGCACCCGTGCGCACCACCGGTTCGACGCCGGCCACGCCTGCGGCCCGAATTGCATCGACCAGCGGCGCTGTCGACTCGGCCAGCCCGTCGTCGCCCAGCACCGTCAATATGGCAACGGCCACCGCGGCGTACACCAAGAGAGTCAGCCCCAGCGCCAGCGGTATCGCGCGCGGAATGGTGCGTGCCGGGTCGCGTACCTCTTCCCCGAGCGTCGCAATGCGGGCGTATCCGGCAAACGCGAAGAACAGAATCCCAGCCGCCTGCAGCACTCCGCCGGGATGCCCGCCCAGCGCAAGATTCGCTGAGTCACCCCTGCCGGATACGAAGACCACGACCACGCTGAGGACCAATACCGCCACCACGACGGCCACGATCAGCCTGGTCACAAACGCCGACTTTTCGATACCGACGTAGTTGATAGCCGTCAGCACCGCGACTGTGGCAACCGCGACGGCGTGTGCCTGCGCCGGCCATGCGTAGTAGCCGACGGTCAGCGCCATCGCCGCGCATGATGACGTCTTGCCGATCACAAACGCCCATCCGGCGAGGTAGCCCCAGAAGGGGCCGAGGCGTTCGCGACCGTAGACGTAGGTGCCGCCCGAGTGGGGGTAGCGTGCGGCCAGTCGTGCCGATGAGGTGGCGTTGCAGTAGGCGACGATGCCCGCCAGAGCCAGGCCCACGAGCAAGCCCGTCCCCGCTGCGGCTGCCGCCGGGGCCAGTGCGACGAAGACGCCGGCGCCGATCATCGAGCCCAAGCCCAGGATCACGGCGTCGGCCAGACCCAGCCTGCGCCGCAGTTGCGGCTCTGTCACCGCTAGGCGTTGACGTTTTGCGGCTCGGCTGTCGCGTGGTGGTGCTCTCCGGCGTGCCGCCACAGCGCCACCGCCAGACCGGACAACAGCACCCAGCCCACCACTGCCAGCGAGATGGCCCATGCTCTGCGCAACGCGAGCGCGCTTTGGCACTGGCCCACGAAGTCGGCCTGTGGTGACGTTTGGTTGGCGATCTCGGCCTGCATCAGGTTGGTGTTGTATCCGGTGCCGCACTTGATCTGCCAACCCCACTGGTCGTAGGAGTCGAGGAACACCGGGAAGTTCAGCGCCAGCAGTCCGACGCCCAGCAGCGTCACGCCCAGCGTCAGAATCAGCCAACCACGGTTCGTCACAAAGCCTCCAGAGGTCAGACCATGCAGACGTCGGACACGATCAGCACGGGCCACAACAGGATCGCTCCGAGAAACGAGAAGATCATGTCCAAGCCGTGCATCTGGTGCAGATGATCGGTGTGGTTGATCGACCACAGCAGCCCGACGAGCAGGTAGGGGAAACCGACCAGGAACCCGATCCCGATCAGTTCAGCGATGGAGAGCCGGTAGCCGAACAGACGGCGCACCTTCTCGATCACTCGTCGTATGTTAATCGCCATTCCGCGCCAGAGCGAGCAAAATTTGCAGGTTGCTTGCATATTTGCTCTGCATGTGTACATGAGTTCGACAATCGGGATACCTTTACGCGATGGCTACCCTGCCCGCCGAGCCGGCTGCGTCGCCCCGCCGGCGTCCCAAGGACCGCAAGGCCCAAGTGGAACGGGCAGCGGCCGAGGCGTTCAGCGCCGCCGGCTACCACGCGGTGCGGATGGAGGAGGTTGCGGCGAAGGTCGGGATCTCCGGGCCCGCGTTGTATCGCCACTATCCCAGCAAGTACGAGATGTTCCGGGCGGCTGTGCTCAACCTCGGCCGCCAGCTCGTGGACTGCACCGCGTTCGTCGACGCCGACACGGATCTGCAGCGGGTTGTCGACGCGCTGATCGACGTCACGCTGGCCAACCGCGCCTCCGGCGGACTGTACCGCTGGCAGACCAGGTACCTACGTCCGCAGGATCAGGCGCTGCTCGCCGACCAGCTGCGCGTGGTCAATCGACAAATCCAGAAACCGCTGGTCGCACTGCGCCCCGGGCTGTCGTCGTCGCAGCGGTGGATGTTGTCCGCGGCGCTGCTGAGCGTCATCGGCAGCATCGTCGACCATCGCGTCCGGATGCCTGCCGACCAGATCCGCGCCGTGTTCACCGACGCGGGGCTGGCCGTGCTGTCGGCGCAGCTGCCGCATCCCGACGAAGACCAGCCCAATCCCCAAGGGCGGCCGATCTTTTCGGATGCCGGCGTCTACGAATCGTTGTTGCACGCGTCGCTGGTGCTGTTCGACAAGCACGGTTACCGCGACACCACCATGGAGCAAATCGCGGCGGCGGTGGGCATACCCACCTCCGCGATCTATCGGTACTTCTCCGGCAAAGCGGAAATCCTCGCGACCGTGATGCGTCGGGCGGCGGACCGGATTTCAGGAGAGTTGTCGGTGATCCCGCCCGATGACGCCGAGCCGCGACAGGTGCTGACGCAGCTCATTGGTGCTTATGTCGCAACATCTTTCGCAAACCCCGAGTTGGCCATCGTCTACTACGCCGAACGGGTCAACCTGGCGGACGCCGACCAGATGCTGCTACGCAATGTGCAGCGCTCGACCGTCGACTCATGGGTGCGACTGGCCACCTCGGCCCGGCCAGAACTGACGCCCAGCCACGCCCGCTTCCTGGTGCACGCGGCGATGGCGCTCGTCGTCGACGTCGGGCGGCTGGTCCACTACGACGGGTCCGCACACTCCCAGGCGTGCGTGCGACGGCTGATGGAGATCACGCTGCTCGGCTCTTGACTACGTTCCCTCAAGCGATCGCGTAGTCACTCAACGGGAATTCCGACGCTTCCCGGACCGCGACCCGCGTAGGCAGCGGCCGCAGCAGGGTCGGCTCGCCGTGCGGGTTGAAATAGTACGAGTTCGAGCTCGTGCAGTCCACCAGTGTGAATACCGTGTTGCTATTGAGTTCGGTCATCCGCTGCAAGTACCGCGCGTTGGCGTCCTCGGTGACCTCGAATGTGGTTGCCCCACGGCGCTTCACCTCGCCGAGCAGCCGGTCGATGTGCCGCATCTGGTATTCAACGGTATTGAAAAAGTTCAGACCCAAGAAGCCGTAGGGCGCGGCCAAGCACAGCATGTTGGGGAAGTACGGGATCGACACGCCCTGGTAGGCCTGGAACCTGTTCTCGCGCCACCACTTTCCGAGGTTGCGGCCTTGGCGACCGATGATCTCGATGGCCGGGAAGTTGGATTCCCACATATTGAAACCGGTGGCCAGCACGAGAGTGTCGATGGGTGTCTTGGTGCCGTCGTTGTTGACGATCCCGTCGCGCTCGAAGCGCTCGATCCCGCTGGTCTGCAAGTGCACATGCGGTTTCGTGAAGACGCGGTAATACTCGTTGGAGAAGGTTGGCCGCTTACAGCCGAATTGGTACGCAGGGGTGAGCTTGGCGCGAAGTTCCTTGTCGCGCACCGACGCAAAGCGGTGCATCTTGGCCAGGTCGGACGCCGCGACGATCATGCGCCGCGGAAAGAGTCTCCGGTAGTAGATCGTGACGTGGGTGAAGAACTCGTACAACACGTCGGTGAGCCAGCGGACCGCGCGCTGGGTGACCGGGAGTCTGGCGAACAGTCGCTTCACCAGCTCGGGGATGCGAAGGTCAAACTTCGGCACCACGTAGATCGCCGTGCGTTGGTACACCGTCAATTCACGGGCGCTCTTGGCCAGCTCTGGGATCAGCTGAACCGCGGTCGCCCCGGTGCCGATGATCGCGACTTTGCGGTCCGTGAGGTCGTAGGTGTCGTCCCAGGCGGCGCTGTGGATGATCTTGCCCTCGAAGCTGGTGATGCCGGGGATGTCGGGGGTATGCGGCTGGGACAGGAAACCAGTCGCGGTGATCAGAAATCGTGTGGTTAAGGTGTCGCCACCGGCAAGGGCGACCCGCCACACCTTGGCCTCGTCGTCCCAGCGTGCGCCCTCGACTGCGGTGTTGAACCGCATGTGCCGGCGCACGTCGTACTTGTCGGCGACGTCGCTGGCGTACTGCTTGATTTCCGGCCCGGTCGAGAACAGCCGCGACCAATTGGGGTTCGGCTCGAACCAATAGGAGTAGCTGGTGGTCGGCACGTCGACAGCGAGGCCGGGATAGCGGTTGACGTGCCATGTTCCGCCGAGGTCGTCTTCTCGGTCGAGGATGATGAAGTTCTCGTAGCCCAGCCGCTTGAGCTGGATCGCGGCCCCGATTCCGCCGAAGCCCGCGCCGACGATGATCACGTCGAACTGCTGGTCGGTCATGGATAAAACGGTACCTGAGGTATCGCGTAGCAAAGAAATGGCTCGCGGGAGTCTGCGGCGCAGGTCACTTGCGGATTTTCAGCAGCCGCAGCGCCGCGTCGACCGCCAGTGCCGGTACGTCGGCTCCCTTGGCGCCCAGGTCGTGACGAGCACCGGCGACCTCGACGATCTCGACGGGCGCCGTGATGAGCGCCGCGGCCGCGCGCAGTTCGTCGATGGTGCCGAACGGATCACTGGTGCCGTGGGTGAACACCGTCGGCACGACGA
Source organism: Mycobacterium sp. NGS39 (assembly GCF_059812765.1). Lineage (NCBI taxonomy): Bacteria > Bacillati > Actinomycetota > Actinomycetes > Mycobacteriales > Mycobacteriaceae > Mycobacterium > Mycobacterium sp. NGS39. The sequence continues at coordinate 399,334 of NZ_JCALDH010000001.1, forward strand.
TGCGCGGAAGGTGTTCGGTACGAGGTCGCTCCGGCTTGCCGGGTGGATGCACCGGATACGAGAACAGCGTCAGCACGTCGAGCGCAAGTCCGTCGTCGGCGACGGCCATCGAGGTCTGGCGGCCACCGTAGGAGTGCCCGCCCGCGACCACCGGACCGTCGGCCAATGTCTTCGCGAAAGACACCGCCTCGACGATGCCCGCGCGATCCGTGGCCGCCGACCCGGACGGCGGCCCCTTCGGACGGCGGCGCCGGTACGGAAGGTTGTAGCGCACGGCCAGCCAGCCCCGCCGCGCCCATTCGTCGCAGAGCCGGTGCAGCAGCGGTGACTCCCGGCTGCCGCCGGCACCGTGCGTGAGCAGCACCACGCCTTGCGGCTTGCCGTTCGGCTCGTGCGCGACACCGGCGATGTCGTCGAGGTTCATGACGACAGGCGAAACAGCGCCGACACCGGGCCGTGCCCGTGGCCCAACGGGTATGCGGCGCGGATGCATTCGGTCACCCAACGTTTGGCAAATGCGACAGCGTCAGGCACGGGGTAGCCGTGTGCCAGCGCGCAGGCCGTCGCCGCGGCCAGTGTGTCGCCGGCGCCGTGGTCGTTGGCGCTGTCCACCCGGACAGCGTCGAACTCGTGGAACTGCTTGCCGTCGAACAGCAGATCCGGGCTGTGCTTCGAACTGCGCAAGTGGCCGCCCTTGACCAGCACCCATCGCGGCCCGAGTGCGTGCAGCTCACGGGCCGCTTGCTCCTGCGAGCTCCGGTCTGTGACGTCGATGCCCACCAGCAGCCGAACCTCGTCGAGGTTCGGCGTCACCAAAGTGGCGAGCGGAAACAGGTGGTTTTTCAGCGAACCCAGCGCCGACGGGTGTAGCAGCGGGTCACCGTGCATCGACGCGCAGACCGGGTCGACGACCAGTGGTGTCTGCGCGAGGTGTTGCCGCCACGTCTGCGCGATGGTCTCGATGATCGCCGACGATGCCAGCATGCCCGTCTTGGCGGCTTGCACGCCGATGTCAGAGGCGACCGCCTCGATCTGCCCTGCGATCACGTCCGTCGGGATCTCATGAAAACCCTTGACGCCCAACGAGTTCTGCACCGTCACTGCGGTCACTGCGACCAGGGCGTGCGTACCCAGCAGCGCACACGTCCTCAGGTCCGCTTGGATTCCGGCGCCTCCGCCCGAGTCCGAGCCGGCGATCGTCAGCACCCGCAGCGGCGTCTCGCCGGGCTTGGGCAGGGGGAGGAACGTCACGGGCGGCACTCGCGAGCGTGCGGTTTCATACGACCGCAGCGGCGTGTCGAGTGCGAAACCGCACAGTCGGCGCGGCGGTCATGAGGTGACCGGCAGGTACACCCGTCCGCCCTGCTCGATGAACTCCCGCGACTTGTCCGCCATCGCGTCACGCACGTCCTGGCTGATGCGCATGGAACAGAACTTCGGCCCGCACATCGAGCAGAAGTGCGCGCTCTTGGCGGGCTCGGCGGGCAGCGTCTCGTCGTGGTATGCGCGTGCGGTGTCCGGGTCCAGCGACAGCGCAAACTGATCGCGCCACCGGAATTCGAAGCGTGCCTGCGACAGCGCGTTGTCGCGGCGCTGGGCATGCGGATGCCCCTTCGCCAGGTCTGCGGCGTGCGCGGCGATCTTGTAAGCGATTACGCCGTCCTTGACGTCCTTGCGGTCGGGCAGGCCCAGATGTTCCTTCGGCGTGACGTAGCACAGCATCGCGGTGCCGGCTTGCGCGATCATCGCGGCCCCGATCGCCGACGTGATGTGGTCGTAGGCGGGCGCGATGTCGGTGGCCAGCGGGCCGAGCGTGTAGAACGGCGCCTCGTCGCACCACTCTTCTTCCAGCCGCACATTCTCGGCGATCTTTTGCATCGGCACATGGCCGGGGCCTTCGATCATCACTTGCACGCCATGCGATTTCGCGATCTTCGTCAACTCGCCCAGCGTGCGCAGCTCGGCGAACTGTGCGGCATCATTGGCGTCGGCGATCGAACCGGGCCGCAGCCCGTCGCCAAGCGAGAACGTCACGTCGTAGCGCGCCAGGATCTCACACAGCTCTTCGAAGTTGGTGTACAGGAACGACTCTCGGTGATGTGCCAGGCACCAGGCCGCCATGATCGAGCCGCCTCGGGACACGATGCCGGTGACCCTGTCGACGGTCAGCGGGATGTAGCGCAGCAGTACGCCCGCATGCACGGTCATGTAGTCGACGCCCTGCTCGCACTGCTCGATCACGGTGTCGCGGTAGATCTCCCACGTGAGCGCTGCCGGATCGCCGTTGACCTTCTCGAGAGCCTGGTAGATCGGCACGGTGCCGACGGGCACCGGTGAGTTGCGCAGAATCCATTCGCGGGTCTGGTGGATGTCGCGGCCGGTGGACAGGTCCATGATCGTGTCGGCGCCCCAGCGGGTGGCCCACACCATCTTGTCCACCTCTTCGGCGATCGACGACGTGACGGCCGAGTTGCCGATGTTCGCGTTGACCTTCACCAAAAACGCCTTGCCGATGATCATCGGCTCGGACTCGGGATGGTTGTGATTGGCCGGGATCACCGCGCGGCCGCGGGCCACTTCGTGGCGCACCAGCTCAGCCGGCACACCCTCGCGCTCGGCGATGAACGCCATCTCGGCGGTGATCTCGCCGGCGCGTGCGCGCTGCAGCTGGGTGCCGCGGTCGCGCACAATGCCGGTCCGGGGCGGCAGGCCCGCCGACAGGTCGATGCGGGCCTCGGGGTCGGTGTACGGACCCGAGGTGTCGTACAGGTCGAGGTGCTCGCCGTTGGACAGGTGCACCCGGCGGAACGGCACCCGGGCGCCGTTGTCGAGCCGGCGGTAGATCTTGGTGCTGCCCTCGATGGGTCCGGTGGTGACGGTGGCGGTGTCGACGGCGACAGCGGAATCGGTCATTACACATCTCCCTACGCCGGCATTACCCGGTCAGGTTCGTACGGTCGACGGCGCGATAGCCGCCCTCTCAGCACACTTCGCGTGCGCTCCCGCGTGGTCGGTTGACCGGTCCCACGCTAGCGCAGCGGCGGTGGCGACGGAATACCGATTGGCCTCGGTTCATTTGTATAGCTAACATATGCGTTTTCTGTGCACGCGACGATGACTGACGACGACGATGACTGACGACGACGATGACTGACGACGATGACGACTGACGTAGAGATGGCTGACACCCCCATCATCACCAACCCGGCGATTGCCGTCGCGGAGACGGACCGCCGGCGACGGCGGTGGGATCGCGACCACCCGCGCTACAAGTGGATCGCGCTGTCCAACACCACCCTCGGCATGCTGCTGGCGACCATCAACGCGTCGATCGTGCTGATCTCGCTGCCCGCCATCTTCCGCGGCATCGGGTTGAACCCGCTCGCCCCGGCCAACGTCAGCTACCTGCTGTGGATGCTGATGGGCTATCTGGTCGTCACCGCGGTGCTGGTGGTGCTCTTCGGCCGCCTCGGCGACATGTACGGGCGGGTGCGGATCTACAACGCCGGGTTCGCGGTGTTCACGGTCGCGGCGATCGCGTTGTCGTTCGACCCTTTCCATCTCGGCGGGGGCGCGCTGTGGCTGATCGCCTGGCGCGTGGTGCAAGGCGTCGGCGGCGCGATGCTGATGGCGTCGTCGGCGGCGATCCTCACCGATGCGTTCCCGGCCAACCAGCGGGGCATGGCGCTCGGAGTGAACATGGTCGCCGCCGTCGCGGGGTCATTTCTCGGGCTGCTGATCGGCGGCGTGCTCTCGGAGTGGGATTGGCGCGCGATCTTCTGGGTCGGCGTGCCCATCGGCGTGCTCGGCACGGTCTGGAGTGTGCGTTCGCTGCATGAGATCGGGGTGCGACGACGGGGCAGGCTGGACTGGCCCGGCACGGTGACGTTCGGCGTGGGTTTGACCGTCGTGCTGACCGGCATCACGTACGGCATTCAGCCCTACGGAGGTCATCCGACGGGCTGGACGAATCCGTGGGTGCTGGGGTCGATCGTCTTCGGTGTCCTGCTGTTGGTCGCGTTCTGCTTCGTCGAGCTGCGGGCACCGCAGCCGATGGTCAACATCCGGCTGTTTCGGTCGACGTCGTTCGGAATGGGCAACTTGGCCGGGCTGATGTCGTCGGTCGGCCGCGGCGGACTGCAGTTCATGTTGATCATCTGGCTGCAGGGCATTTGGCTGCCGTTGCACGGGTACAGCTTCGAGTCCACGCCGTTGTGGGCGGGGATTTACATGCTTCCGATGACGTTCGGCTTTCTGATCGCCGGGCCGGTGGCGGGTTCGCTGGCCGACCGGTTCGGGGCGCGCCCCTTCACGGTCAGCGGAATGCTGTTGATGGCAGCCACATTCGTAGCACTGGTGCTGATTCCGGTGAACTTCAACTACTGGCTGTTCGCGGTGCTGGTGTTCCTCAACGGCCTAGGCGGCGGAATCTTCACCGCGCCCAACACCGCTGCGATCATGTCCAGCGTGCCGGCCGAGGAGCGCGGCGCGGCCTCAGGTGTGCGGTCGACGTTCTTCAACGCCGGCTCGTCGCTGTCCATCGGAATCTTCTTCTCGCTGATGATCGTCGGCTTGGCCAACACGCTGCCCGACGCGTTGAACACAGGGCTGCAGCAGCAAGGGGTATCGCCGACGGTGGCGCACGAGGTCGCCAGCCTGCCGCCCGTCGGCAGCCTGTTCGCGGCGTTTTTGGGCTACAACCCGATCGGCGAGTTGCTGGGCCCGTCGCATGCGCTGCAGGAGCCGGGCGTCAACGCCGATGTGCTCACCGGTAAGTCGTTCTTTCCCGAGCTGATCTCCGGGCCGTTCCACTCCGGGCTGACGGTCGTGTTCGTCGCCGCCGCGGTGTTGATGCTGATCGGCGCGCTGGCGTCGCTGTTCAATCCGGGCCGCTACGCCGACGAAATCTGAGTCCGCGGCGGCGCCGTAGCGGGGCCGTGATCTTGAAGTCATTCCGTCGACGCCGGTCGGGCACCTAAGATTCGACAAATGTTCATCGGCGACGTGCGTCCCGTGCAGTGGCGCATGCCGTCGGCACGCACCTGGGTCACCCTTTTCGTCGTAGCGATCGTCCTGCTTTTGGTCGTCCTGCAGGCCGTCGCCAGCAGTGCGGGATTTCAGGGTCCGCTGCACAGCCTTCTCGGCGACTACGTAGCCACGCCGAAGTCGGCCACGGTGCCGTGGGTAGGGCTGGGCGTCGCGATGGTCGGCGTCGGCGTTCGGTGGCGAGTTGCGGCGCTGGCGTTGGCAGCCGGACTCGATGTGATGTTCTGTGCCGAGCGGCTGGCGCGGGGCGGAGAATTCACCGTCGGCAACGGGCCGTTGATCGTTCTCACCGGGTTGGCGGTGGTGGTGTGGTGGCGCTGGACCGGTGATCAGCGCAGCACCGCATTGCGCGCAATCGCGTTCGGGTTCTTGCTGATTCTGGCCACCAAGGTCGGTGACACGTGGCTGCGCGTCACCGCGATGATTCGGCCGAGGGTGTGGGATCAGTACGCGCTGTTGGCCGATCATGCACTGGCGCAACCATCGTGGCTCATGGGCCGGTTGGTGGACATGGCCGGACCGGCGGTGTCGGGGGTGCTGCACTGGGTGTACATCGAATTGCCCGCTGCCGCACTGGTAGTCGCGATCTACCAATTGCGCAATGTGACGAGCGCCGGTTGGCCGCGGCACTTTCTGGTGCGGTCGTTTCTGGTGCTCGGATTGGTGGGGCCGGTCCTCTATGTCGTATTTCCGTTGGTGGGTCCCCTGTTTGCGTTCAGCGCTGCCGGCGACGGTCTCCAAGTAGGCGATTACTGGCCGCACATCTTGCCGCCGGTCAACATCGTGCCGGCGCCCATCGCGTTCGACGACTTGGTACCTCGCAACTGCATGCCGTCGATGCATACCGCTTGGGCGATGGCGCTTTTCATCCATTCACGCGAGGCGCCGCGGCTGCTGAGGTGGGGCGGCACCTTCTGGTTGGTGTGCACCGTCGCGGCGACGCTGGGATTCGGCTACCACTACGGCGTCGACCTGATTGCCGGGACGGTCCTGTGCCTTTCAGTGGAATCGGCACTGCGCGAGCCGGTGCGCGGCGGAAGCTGGTCGCGGATCGGCTTGGTCGCCGGCGGTGCGTCGTTCCTGGCGGTTCTGCTGCTGAGCTGTCGCTACCTCGCCGAGCCGATGGCGCGTTATCCGCAGCTGTTCGGGCCGTTGATGCTTGGAGCTCTGGCCCTTTTCGGTTGGGCGTTCTATGCGACGTTCTTTGCGCGCGCCGGTGTCATGGTCCCGTCGTGGACGACGACGCGACGCGCGGCCGCGGATGCGAATCAGCCGCAGCCGGACGCGCTGTATGGGTGAGTCGTCACCAACTGTCGGCCGGCGCGGTTCAATGCGACCGATTTGATGCTGCCGCCCGTGCAAGCCGGACCGCCACCGCCACCAATTCCCGGTCAGCCGGTCATAGATCAAATCGTCGCTCAACTGGAGCAACGGCCGCCGACCGACCCGGTGGTGCTCGAGGCGTTGCGGCAGGCATACGCGGCCCGACACCAAGGATGCAGTGGTTTGCAATGGGCGGGCGGCACGCTGGTGCTTGTCGCGAGCACGGGTGAACTGATCGCCTCGATTCCGGAGTTGATTCCACCGATCACTCCCATTGGCGTCGCTCAGGGGACCGCGGGCGTGGCCGGCATGGGCGGGTCGGCCGCCGCGTTGATCGACTGCGCAACACGGTAGGAAGTCAAGCGATGTCATGGCAACTTGTCGTCACGGTCGTCAGCTGCATTTGTTACGCCGCGGCCGCAGTTTGCGGAGTCATCGGCGGAAGCCCTTGGTTTGTGCTGTTCGCTGTCGTCGGCATACCACTGATGTTGCTCGGGTACATCAATCGGCGCTCGCGCCATTGAGATACCTTCTGTCTGAGGGCACCGAAAACACACTTGTTTGCGCCAGTTCGCCGAAATCCCGTCAACAAGTGTGTTCTCGGCGGACGCCGAGCCTGGTATCTGCCCTACGCCTCGGTCAGCTCGACCAGCACGGGCGCATGATCGCTGGGTCCCTTGCCTTTTCGTTCATCGCGAACGATCTCCGCATGCGCGACCCGCGCGGCCAGCGTTGGGGAGCCGAGGATGAAGTCGATCCGCATGCCACGGTTCTTCGGGAACCGCAACTGCGTGTAGTCCCAATAGGTGTACACGCCCGGCCCAGGCGTGAAAGGCCTTACCAGATCGTCGAATTGAGCGTCGACGATTTCACGGAACGCGCGTCGCTCCGGTTCGGTGACGTGCGTGCTGTTCTTGTAGAAGTCCACACTCCACACGTCGTCGTCGGTGGGCGCGATGTTCCAGTCGCCCACGAGTGCGATCTGCGCGTCCGGGTCGTCCGCCAGCCACCCGCGGGCTGCATCTCTCAGCGCCGCAAGCCATTCCAGCTTGTAGTAGTAGTGCGGCGAATCCGGCACCCGACCGTTGGGCACATAAAGGCTCCAGACGCGAACGCCCGCACATGTCGCACCCAGCGCACGGGCTTCGGCCTTGCCTTCGACTTCAGGCGAGTCACTCCACGACGGCTGACCTTCGAAACCCACCTGCACGTCGTCGACACCCACGCGCGAGGCGATCGCCACCCCGTTCCACTGATTGAACCCGCAATGCACTACCTCGTAGCCCAGCTCGAAGAACGGCAGCGTCGGGAACTGCTCGTCGGAGCACTTGGTCTCCTGCATCGCCAGCACGTCGATGTCGGCGCGCTGCAACCAATCCAACACACGTGGCAGCCTGGCGCGAATCGAGTTGACGTTCCAGGTGGCCAGTCGCACGGCTCAAGCGTACGTTTCAGTGGCCGAACGGATCGGGCACCTCACCCGGCGTCCACGACAACCCCGGAACTCCCCAGCCGTGCGACTTCAGCATGCGCTTCGCACTTCGCGCATGCCGGCCGAGCAGCCGGTCGAGATACAGCTGACCGTCCAGATGCCCGGTCTCGTGCTGCAGCATCCGCGCGAACAGATCCTCGCCCTCCAACGTCACTGGCGACCCGTCCGCGTCCAGACCCGTCACACGCGCCCATTTCGCACGGCCCGTCGGAAACGACTCGCCGGGCACCGACAGGCAGCCCTCGTCGTCGTTCTCGGGATCCGGCATGGTTTCCGGGATTTCGGATGTCTCGAGCACCGGGTTGATCACCACGCCCTTGCGGCGCACCGTCTTACCGCGCGCTTCGGCACAGTCGTAAACGAAAATCCGCAGCGGCACGCCAACCTGGTTGGCCGCCAAGCCGACTCCGTTCGCCGCCTCCATGGTTTCGTACATGTCTGCGATCAGCTTGCGCACATCCTCGGGGATCGACCCGTCCGGCCCGACCTCTACGGGTTTGGTCGGGTTGTGCAAGACGGGATCTCCGACGATCCGGATCGGCAGCACGGTCACGGACGAACAGCTTAGTCAGCCGACTCGCGGGCTCGGCTGACGCGTGCGTGCAGTCAACCGTGATTGAATGCTTGCCGAAACCCACGGGATGTCATCGAAGTTCTGCAGAGGGGTCCGAGGAGCGATATGGACGGCGCCATGGCGCGGGCAAAGCAGTCGGATGATGACGCTGAACCCGTCGACGGGCTGACTCGCCGAGAACACGACATCCTCGCGTTCGAGCGACAGTGGTGGAAGTTCGCCGGCTCCAAAGAAGAAGCCATCAAGGAGTTGTTCTCCATGTCGGCCACTCGCTACTACCAGGTGCTCAACGCGTTGGTGGACCGGCCCGAGGCGCTGGCCGCCGACCCGATGCTGGTGAAGCGGTTGCGCCGGCTGCGAGCCAGCCGGCAGAAGGCCAGGGCGGCGCGCCGACTGGGCTTCGACCTCACCTGAGCTCTCCGGCCGATCCGATGCCCTGGCTACAGTGGGCACGATGAATCAGCGCGTACCCGACTCCCGCGGCCTGCCTCTGCGGGCCATGGTGATGGTGCTGCTGTTCCTCGCCGTGCTGTTTCTGCTGCTGGGAATTCAGGCGGCGGTGTCCGGTGATAAGTCCAGCGATCAGGCGACGTCAGCGGCCACCACCACGACCGCCACGACGACGGCCGCCCCGGCCAAGGCCGCCGTGCTCGTCTACAACATCTCCCAGGTGGAGGGCGCCGCCGCGCGCACCGGCGACCAGCTGACGCAAGCCGGCTGGTCCGTCACTGTCGAGCCCAACACCCTCGAGTTGCCCGACGTCACCGCCACCACGGTGTGGTTCACCGACGCTCCGGGTGAGAAGGAGTCGGCGGAGGAAGTGGCCAAGCTGCTGAACAACGCACCGGTGGAGGCCCGGCGCCCCGAACTCGCGAACCTGCCGCCCGGCGTCATCGTGACCGTCACCGGATAGGCTTCCTGCCATGGTCAAACCCGCCACAGTCGCTGCCATCCTGTTGACCGTCCCCGCTCTGGCATTGAGCGCCTGCAGCCCGAACCAGAAGCCGAGCACCAGTCCCGGCACCACGCCGCCGGTCTGGACGGGCGCCTCGTCGCCGTCGGCGTCGCCCACCCACTCGCCGGGGGCGCAGTCGCCCGGTGCCCCCGCGCCGGCGGGCCAGGGCAAGAAGCTCACCGCGCAGCTGGCGAACCCGACCGGCAAGCCCGTCGCCACCGCCACGATCGAGTTCTCGGACGGCTACGCCACGGTCACCGTCGAGACGGTCAGTGACGGCGTGTTGTCGCCCGGCTTCCACGGCATGCACATCCACCAGGTCGGCAAATGCGAGGCCAACTCGGTGGCACCCACCGGCGGCCCGCCAGGGGACTTCCTCTCCGCCGGCGGCCACTTCCAAGTTCCCGGGCACGACAGCCATCCCGCCAGCGGCGACCTCACCTCGCTTCAAGTGCGCTCCAACGGCGCCGCAAAGCTGGTGACCACCACCGACGGCTTCACTGCCGAACAGCTGCTCGCCGGGCAGGGCACCGCGATCATCATCCACGAGAAGGCCGACAACTTCTCCAACATCCCCACCCGCTACAGCGAGGCAGGCCCCGACGCTGAGACGCTCGCTACCGGTGACGCGGGTAAGCGGTTGGCCTGCGGTGTCATCACCGGGTAGCAAGACCCGACGCCGGATCGACTTCGCTGCGTCGCCCCGTCCCACCGTCGGCGTGGAATGGGAGTTCGCGCTCGTCGACGCCGAGACCCGCGACCTGTCCAACGAAGCGGCCACGGTGATCGCCGAAATCGGCGAGAACCCCAAGGTGCACAAGGAATTGTTGCGCAACACCGTGGAGTTCGTCACCGGTGTCTGCGACACCACCCCGCAGGCGATAGAGGATCTGCGCGCCACGCTGGTCACCGCGCGCGAGATCGTGCGCGGTCACGGCATGGAGCTGTTCTGTGCCGGCACCCATCCATTCGCCAAGTGGTCGGCGCAGAAGCTCACCGACGCTCCGCGCTACGCGGAACTGATCAAGCGCACACAGTGGTGGGGACGCCAGATGCTGATCTGGGGAGTGCACGTGCACGTCGGCATCTCCTCGGCGCACAAGGTGATGGCGATCATCTCGTCGTTGCTCAACCAGTACCCGCACTTGTTGGCGCTCTCCGCGTCGTCGCCGTTCTGGGCCGGCGAGGACACCGGCTATGCCAGCAACCGGGCCATGATGTTCCAGCAACTGCCGACGGCCGGTCTGCCGTTCCAGTTCCGCACGTGGAGCCAGTTCGAAGGATTCGTCCACGACCAGAAGAAGACCGGCATCATCGACCACATCGACGAAATCCGTTGGGACGTAAGACCTTCTCCGCATCTGGGCACCGTCGAGGTGCGGATCTTCGACGGCGTGTCCAACCTGCGTGAGCTCGCCGCGCTGGTGGCGTTGACGCACTGTCTGGTGGTGGACCTCGACCGGCGTCTGGACGCCGGCGAGTCGCTGCCCGTGATGCCGCCGTGGCATGTACAGGAAAACAAGTGGCGCGCAGCCCGTTACGGGCTGGATGCGGTGATCATCCTCGACGCCGACAGCAACGAACGGTTGGTCACCGAGGACCTCGACGACCTGCTGACCCGGCTCGAGCCGGTCGCCCAGTCATTGGGCTGCGCCGACGAACTCGCTTCTGTCGCAGAGATTCTTAAGGTCGGCGCGTCGTACCAGAGGCAGCGACGCATCGCTGAGGACAACGACGGCGACCTGCGGGCGGTGGTCGACGCGTTGGTCGGCGAGCTGGACATCTGATGGAGCGCGAGCTGCCGATGTTCCCGCTCGAGGTGGCGCTGCTGCCCGACGACGACCTGCCGCTGCGAATCTTCGAACCGCGCTATTCGCAACTGGTCGCCGACTGTTTGGCAGCCGACGACCCGGTTTTCGGGGTCGTGTTGATCGCGGCTGGCCGGGAGGTCGGCGGCGGCGACGACCGCTACGACGTCGGAGCGCTGGCACGCATCGTCGAGCATCGTGCCCTCGGGGCGGGGAAGTACACGTTGCGGTGTCGGGTGTCCGAACGCATCCGGGTACAGCGCTGGCTGCCCGACGACCCGTATCCGCGTGCGGTGGTGCACAGCTGGCCCGACGAACCCGGCGAGCCTGTCACCGACGAGGCGATCCAAGTTCTGGCCGACCGCGTGATGTCGTTGTTCGAACGGCTCGCAGCGGCGAGGGGAGCCGAAATGCCGCCGCGGGACATGCTTTTCGCGGGCGTCACACTCGCCGATACCCCGGGTGAAAAGCTGTACGCGCTGGCGTCCACGGTGCCGATGGGCCAGGCGGACCGCTACGCGGTGCTGTCGGCGCCGTCGCCGTACGCGCGGCTGCAGGCAATCTCCGAAGCGGTCGAGACCATGGCCGCGTTGATCGACTTCCAGCTGCCGGACTGAGCCCAGTCAGCTGTCCTCGTCCAGTTCGTCGACGGTGAGCAGGTCGTCGCGGACGTTTCGTTCGCGGTATGCCAGCTGCCCCACGCGGTTGGCGACCACCGGCGCGGTGATCAACGTGAACATGCCGGTGAGGATCAGCATTCCGACGTCGACGTTGCCGCGCAGCTGAATCGCCGCGCCCAGCAACACCAACAGCATCCCGAAGGTCTGAGGCTTGGTGGCGGCGTGCATGCGCGACAGCGTGTCCGGGAAGCGGACCACACCGATCGAGGCCGTCAACGCCAGCGCGGAGCCGGTCAACACCACCACCGCGGTCACCACGTCCAGCACGTTCATCCTCCGTCGCTCTTCGCGCGAGCGCTCATCGGCCCCGGTCCTCCGGTGCCACGTCGGGCACCCGGAACCGCGCGACACTGACCGAGCCGACGAAACTGATCAACGACAGCGCGGTGATTCCGTACACGACCGTGGAATCCAGGCTGAACGCCGCCCAAGTGCCCAAGCCGCACATCGCCACGGCAACCAGAGTGTCGACGCCCACCAACCGGTCCAATGTGCTGGGGCCGGCCAAAATTCGAAAGGTGGTGAGTCCGGCTGCGGCAGTCAGCATGACGGCCGCGATCATCCAGACGGTGGTCATGCGTTCTCCTCGACGGCGGGTTTCCAGTCTTCGTCGCGCTCGAACGCCGCGATCAGCAGCCGCTCCAGCTCTGCGACCTCGCGGTAGAACCGGTCGACGGCACGCCGGGAGCCGACGTCGAGCACATGGACGTACACCAGGCGCCGGTCACGGTCGATCTCCAGCACCATCGTGCCCGGCGTGACGTTGATCGCATGCACTGCAAGCGCGAGCACCAGATCCGACTTCAGCGACAGTCTGGCCCGCAGCACCGCGCTCATCGGCGGCGGTCCGGGCTTGATCGACAGCCATGCCACCTGCAGGCTCGACACCACCAGATTGCGGCCGATCACCAGGTTCACCCGGGCCAGCGACAGGGGATGTAAACGGCCCTCCACCGGCACCACAGGCAGCGGCAGCAGCACGACGATCAGCAGCGCCACCGCCAGCCCGCTGAGCACATTGGCGGCAGAAAGCGTGCCCCACAGCAGAATCCACACCGCGACCAGCCAGCAGATCGACCACACCCGCAAGGCCCACCGCCGGCTCATCGGGACACCACCGCCGTGATGTAGCGGTCGCGGTCGAGCACCTCGGCGGCCGCACGGTCGGCATAGGAGAAAAACGGCCCGGCCAAGAACGTCAACGCCAGTCCCACCGCGATCAGCGCCATCGTCGGCGCCAGCATGCCGAACGGCATCCGGCCCACGTCGTCGCGGTCGATGAACGAGACGTCCTCGTCGGCGTCGTCGAGAAGCACGGTCGGACCGGCGCTGGACAGCGCGCCCTCGGGTGCGTCTGCGCGCGGACGCCAGAACGCCTTGCTGTACACCCGCGACACGGCGTACAGCGTCAGCAGGCTCGTGGTGACTGCACCACCCACCAACACCCACGACAGCACCGACCCGTCGCTGGCCCCTGCCTGCAGCAGCGCGACCTTGCCGAGGAACCCCGAAAACGGCGGAATGCCACCGAGATTCAGCGCCGGTATCAAATACAGCAGGGCCAGCAGAGGGCTCGCACTGGCCAGACCACCGAGCCGGCGCAGTGTCGACGCCCCGGCCTGTCGCTCGATGAGCCCCGCAACCAAGAACAACGTCGTCTGCACGACGATGTGGTGGGCGACGTAGTAGATCGCTCCGGACATGCCGGGCCGGGTGGCCAGCGCGATGCCGAAGACCATGTAACCGATGTGGCTGACGAGCGTGAACGACAGCAACCGCTTGATGTCGTTCTGCGCGATCGCGCCGAGCACCCCGACCAGCATGGTCACCAGCGCCGCTACCAACAGCACCGTGTCCAGCCCGCCGCCGGGAAACAGCAGCGAATGAGCCCGGATGATCGCGTACACACCGACTTTCGTGAGCAGTCCGGCGAAGACGGCGGTCACGGGCGCGGGCGCGGTGGGGTAGGAGTCAGGCAGCCAGGTGGACAACGGGAACACCGCCGCTTTGATACCGAAGGCGACCAGCAGCACCCCGAACAGCGCGCTGCGCACACCCGGCGCGACGCTGTCAAGCCGCACCGCGAGCTCGGCCATGTTCAGCGTGCCGGTCGCCGCGTAGATCAGCGCGATCGCGAGCAGAAAGATCAGCGACGAGACCATCGACACCATCACGTACGCGATGCCTGCGCGCACCCGGTCCGCGCTGGCCCCGACGGTCAGCAGCACGAAACTTGCGGTCAGCAGCACCTCGAAGCCTACGAACAGGTTGAACAGGTCACCGGCCAAGAACGCACCGCACACACCGGCTGACAGCACGAGGTAGGTGGGCAGAAAGATCGACACCGGCTGGCGGTGGTCGCCGTCGCGGATACCCTGGCCGATCGCGTAGAGCACCACGGCCAGCAGCACGATCGACGAAACCACCATCATCAGCGCCGAGAGCCGGTCCACGACGAGCGTGATCCCGAGCGGCCCAAGGCCTGGCACTGTCTGCCCCCATCCGCCGACGTGGACGGCGACGGTGCCGTCGCGGTCCGTCAGATAGATCAACGTGACGCAGACGGCGACGACGGCGCCGAGCGCGAGCAGGCTGATTGTGCGCTGCAAACGAGGATGGCGACCGACGAACATCGTGAGCGCCGCCCCACCGGCGGGGATCAGCACCGGAAGCGGAGTGAGGGTGGCTGCGACGCTCACGAGGTTTCTTGCGCCTTCTGCGAGTAGGCGGGCAGCGCGTCGAGTTCGGCGGGTTCGTCGGCGTCGTGGTCCGGCTCGGGGTGAACGACGTCGTCGTCGGACTCGTCGGTTGTCTGCTGGGAGACGCGGGTGTCCTCGGGATCGTCGCCCACTTCCTCCGCGGTGGTGAGCCGGTACGAGCGGTACGCCAGCGCGAGCACGAACGCCGCGACGCCCATGGTGATCACGATTGCGGTGAGAATCATGCCCTGCACCAACGGGTCGGCGGTGGTGGTGCGGCCGGCGCTGGTGCGCCCGAAGATCGGCGGGTTACCCGACGCCCCGCCCACCGACAGGATCAGCAGGTTCACCGCATTGCCGATCAGCAAGAGCCCCAGCAACATTCGGGTGAGGCTGCGCTCGAGCAGTAGGTAGACCCCGCAGCTGGTGAGCACGCCGATCAGCGCGAGAGGAACCAACGAGGTGGTCATCGGAATGCCGCCTTTCTGGATTCGGCTGCGCCAGGGGCGAGTTCGTCGTCCAGCCGTGCGCCCAGGCTGCGCAGCACGTCGAGCACCAGCCCCACGACGATCAGATAGACGCCGAGGTCGAAGAACAGTGCGGTGACGAACTTGACATGGCCCAGCACCGGGACGTCCACCTCGATCAGCGCCGACGACAGCACCGGTGCACCCAACAGCAATGAGCCCACCGCGGTGCCCACCGACAGCGCCAGCCCGACGCCCAGCACCTTGCCGACGTCGATCGGCAGCGTCTCGCCGAGCTCGTAGCGGCCCCCGGCCAGATACCGCAGCACCAACGCCAGCCCGGCGGTCAGCCCGCCCGCGAATCCGCCGCCGGGCGTGTTGTGCCCGGCGAAGAAGAAGTAGACCGACAGCACCATGATCAACGGGAAGATCACCCGGGTGGCGACCTCCAGCACCAGGGAGCGGTGGCGCGGGTCGCGCAGCTCGCTGCCGCGAAGCCACGTCACGTCGCTGCTGACCGGTGCCGGGTGCGGAGCATCGGACACTCTGGGTGCGGCGCCGAAGCGCCTGTGCCGGAACACCATTGACGCGACACCGGTGGCCGCGACCAGCAGCACCATGATCTCGCCGAGCGTGTCCCACGCGCGGATGTCCACGAGCAGCACGTTGACGGTGTTGGAGCCGTGGCCCCGCTGGTGGGCGGCCGTGGGCAGCACCGACGCGATCGAGGCGCCGGTGCGCGCCGCCATTGCGAACACGGCGAGCGTTGTGACGCTAGCGCCCACGGCCAGCGCGAGCGTGATGCGTTTCCACCGGTGCTGCCTGATGTTCGTGGCCGGCGCCTCGGCGGGCAGTGCACGCAGCACGAGCACGAACACCACGAGAGTCAGTGTCTCGACGAGGAATTGGGTCAGCGCCAGGTCCGGTGCACCGTGCAGCGCGAAGATCACGCCGCAGCCGTAGCCGGTGATTCCGACCAGCAGTACGCCGGCCAGCCGGTTGCGCATGATTGTGGTCCCCACCGCCGCTGCGACGATCAACAGGCCCACCAGCGGCTGCAGTGCGGAGTCCCAGAGCCGGAACTGCGGGCGGTCGCGGGCGCCGAACAGCAGCGCACCAACCGGCAGCAGTACCAGCGTCGAGAGGATCACCGCCTGTGTCGCAGGAATCGAGCCGCGCTGCGTCACAGCGGTGACCTTGAGCGAAAGGCGGTCTGCTGCGCGCACCACCGCGTCGTAGCCACGGTCGGCATTGCCCAGCGGAAGCCAGCCAATGCGCATGCGCCGCAAGCGATCTCGTAGCACGAACGCCCCGGCGCCGGCAACCAGCACTACCGCCGACAGCACCAGGGCCAAGCTGACGCCGTGCCACAGTGACAGCGTGTAGGTGTGTTCGCCGGGCAGAACGTCGGCGTAGTCGTCGAGCACGTCGTCCAGCCATCCGGGCGCCAAGCCGAGCGCCAAACTGACTGCGGCCAGGATTGCCGGTGGCACAAGGAAACTCGCCGACGGCCGGTGCATGTGGAGCACCAGTGAGCTGGGCTCGCTGCGGCCTTTGCGGGCGAACGCACCCCACAGGAACCGGAAGCTGTAGATGGTGGTGAAGATCGAGCCGAGCACCACTGCAGCCAGCACCACCGGAGCGGCGGAGCCGAGCGACGCGCTGTGTGCCAGCGTCTCGAAGTCGGCCTCTTTGGCGACGAAGCCCAGAAACGGCGGTACGGCGGCCATGCTCGCGGTGGCGAACGCGGCGACGACGAACAACGCCCGGTTGCGGTTGCCCAGCCACGCGAGCCGGCGGATGTCGCGGGTGCCGGTGGAGTGGTCGATGATGCCGACGACCATGAACAATGTCGCCTTGAACAACGCGTGCGCCACCAACAGGGCCAGCCCGGCGAGCATGAGGTCGCCGCCGCCGGCGCCGACGAGCAGCGTGATGAAGCCGAGTTGGCTGACGGTGCCGAATGCCAGGATCAGCTTGAGGTCGTACTCGCGAACTGCGCGCCAGCCGGCAAGCAGCATCGTGGCCAGCCCCAGGATCACCACGGTCGGGCGCCACGGCGGCGCGTCGGCGAAGCCGGGGGTGAGCCGCGCAACCAGGTACACGCCGGCCTTCACCATCGCGGCGGCATGCAGGTAGGCGCTGACCGGTGTGGGCGCCGCCATCGCGCCCGGCAGCCAGAAGTGCAGCGGCACCAGCGCGCTCTTGCTGACCGCACCGACCAGCAGCAGCGTCAGGCCCACGCTTGTGACCGCCCCGGACGGCGGATCCGCGACCAGTTCGGACAGCCGGTAGGTGCCGGCGGTGTGGCCGAGCACGATGATGCCGACGAGCATGGCCAGGCCACCGGCGGTGGTGACCAGCAGTGCCTGCATCGCGGCGCGGCGGCTGGTGGCCCGCTCGGCGTAGTGCGCCACCAGCAGGAACGACAGCACCGTGGTCAGCTCCCAGAACATGTAGAGCAGAAGCATGTTGTCGCTGACCACCACACCGAACATCGCGCCGGCGAATGCGACGAGTTCGGCGGCGAAACTGGGCAGACGGTGCTCTGTGCGCCCGTCGTGATGGTGGAAGTACTCAGCGCAGTAGAACAGCACAAGCGCGCCGATGCCCAGGACCAGCACCGCCATGACCGCCGACAGCGGGTCGAGGCGCAGATCCAGGCTGATCGACAGCTCGGGCACCCACGGAATGTGCTCGGTGTAGACGTCGGTTGGCTTCGGCCAGTGCAGCACCACCCAGATCAGCGATGCGGCCGGGACGACTGCCAGCGGGTAGAACGCTTTGCGGCCCCACTGGTACACCAGCAGCGGCGCCACCACGGCAGCGACCGTGTGGGCGAGCAGGATGGCGAGCATGGGGTGAACTCAGTCTACGGACGCGGCTTGGGCTTTCCTTTTGGCCTCTTGGACGACTGGGCGCCGGTCTAACGGGGCTCAGCGGCCGGCCGCGAACGCCCGTAGCGAGTCCACCTGCATCGGGTCCAGCGACGGCCGCACCTTCTCCCGCGCCGCCGCGACGTCGGCGGCGGTGACGTCGGCCGCGTCGATCGAGCGCCGCATCGCGGTCAGCGCCGCTTCCCGCAGCAGTGCGACGCAGTCTGCGCCGCTGTAGCCGTCCAGCTCGGCGGCGACTGCGTCCAGGTCGACGTCCGCCGACAGCGGCACGGACTTGCCCGCGGTGCGCAGGATCTCGCGGCGGGCATCTGCATCCGGAGGCTCGACGAACACCAGCCGCTCCAGCCGGCCCGGCCGCAGCAGCGCAGGGTCGATGAGGTCCGGGCGGTTGGTGGCACCGAGCACGACGACGTCGCGCAGTGGCTCGATGCCGTCCAGCTCGGTCAGCAGCGCCGCCACCACCCGGTCGGTGACGCCGGAGTCGAAGCTCTGGCCGCGCCGCGGCGCCAGCGCGTCGATCTCGTCGAGGAACACCAGCGACGGCGCCGAGTCGCGGGCGCGACGGAACAACTCGCGCACCGCTTTCTCCGAAGCCCCCACCCATTTGTCCATCAGCTCGGCACCCTTGACCGCATGCACCGACAGCCGGCCCGAGCTGGCCAGCGCGCGCACCACGAACGTCTTGCCGCATCCGGGTGGGCCGTAGAGCAGCACTCCGCGCGGCGGCTGAATTCCCAAGCGCGCGAACGTCTCCGGATGCTGCAGCGGCCACAGCACCGCTTCGGTGAGCGCCTGCTTGGTGTCGGCCATGTCGCCGACGTCTTCGAGCGTGACCCCGCCGACGGCTATCTCCTCGGTCGCCGACCGGGACAGCGGGCGGATCACCGTCAGCGCGCCGGTGAAGTCGTCCTGGGTCAGCGCCGGCGGTGTGTCCGCTTCGCTGGCGCGAGCCGCCGCCCGCAGTGCCGCCTCGCGCACCAGCGCGCCAAGATCGGCTCGCACGAATCCTGGTGTCTTGGAAGCGATTTCGTCAAGATTCAGATTCTCGGCGGGCACGCCGCGAAGCAGCACCTCCAGCAGCGCCTTGCGGGTGGCGCCGTCGGGCAGGCTCAAGCCGAGTTCGCGGTCGCACAATTCCGGTGAGCGCAGCCGCGGGTCCAGCACGTCAGGCGCTTGCGAGGTCGCGACGAACGCCACGCCGTCAGTGGCCACCGCGGTGCGCAGCTCGGCCAGGATCAGCGTGCTCACCGGTTCAGCCGGTGACGGCAGCAGCGCGTCGACGTCGGTGATCAGCAGCACTCCGCCGCCGTCGCGCACCTTGGCCACCGCGTCGGCCACTGCCTTGAGTCGTTCTTGGGCCGCCAGCGCGCCGACGTCGGGGCCGTCGAGTTCGACGAGCCGGCGGTCGGCGCAGACGGCGCGCACCATCGTCGCCTTGCCGACCCCCGCGGGACCGGACACCAAGACGCCGAGATTGGCTGTGGCTCCGAGCTTTCGGAGCAGTTCGGGTTCGTCGAGCGCGAGCCGCAACCATTCGGCCAACCTCGCCGCCTGGGCTTCGGCGCCTTTGAGGTCGGCGACGGCGACCGGCGGTGTGGCCGGCTGGTAGGTGGAGACCGCGCGCGGCGCGGCCGTCGGCACGCCTTCGCCCCAGGTGACCGACGAGTTCGGCTGCACGCTGACCGGCCCGGCCGGGTCCGTGCCGGTGACCGTCAAGAGCTCCGAGGTCCAGGTGATGCCGACCGACGACGCCAGCGCTGCGCTGGCCGCCGACGTCGACGTGCCGGGACCCAGGTCGCGGGGCAGCAGCGAAACCGTGTCACCGACCGTCATCACCTTGCCCAGCAATGCCATCCGCAGCGTCGCCGGCGAAATGGATTGCCGCGCAAGGTTGGACCCGGCCAGCGTCACCGACTTGGCGCCGTACACCGTCACCGGCGCCACGATCACCGGGGTGTCCTCGCGCAGCCCGGCGTTGGAGAGCGTCACGTCGTCGAGCAGGATCGTGCCGGCCGGCACGTCGGCACCGGCCAGCCCCGCCACGGCCGCGGTGGTGCGCGAGCCGGTCAGCGACACCGCATCCCATTCCCTGATGCCAAGGGCGGCAAGGGCTTCCGCGTGCAGGCGGACGACGCCGCGTCGCGAATCCACCGCGGAGGTGTTCAGCCGCGCGGTCAGGGTCAGGGTCGGCGCCATGTCACCGCTGCGGCCGGCGCAGGCCCAGCCGCGCCACCGATCGGCGATGCGGCTGCTGAGCCCGGCGGCTGGCGCGGCGCTGTACCCGGCGCTGCCGCGGTTTGTCATCCCATGTTTCGGGATGGTTTGCGGCCCAGCGGTTGCTGCGCCAGGCGAACGGGATGTGGATGACGTAGCTGACGATGATCACCATCAACACGATTGGCCCGAATTTGATCGACGCGGCGATGCCCAATGCCAGCAACGCCAGCAGCGGCACCACCATGTTCGACGGCACCGAGAAGGTGTGCACTTTGCGCATCGGGATGGTGCTGACCACGAGCAGCGACACGCCGATCATCCACAGCGATACCGTCCATTCCGACGTCCACCAGCCGTGACCGAACTGCAGCTGCACGGCCAGCGGTCCGATCGCGCCGATCGCCCCGGCCGGTGCCGGCATGCCGACGAAGTAGTCCTTCATGTACGCGGGCTGCTCTTCGTCGAGCGCCGCGTTGTACCGCGCCAGCCGCAGCACGATGCACGACGTGTACAGCAGCACCACGATCAAGCCGACCTGCGATCCCGACAGCAGGGTCCAGTACACGATGAACGCCGGCGCGACGCCGAAGTTCACCGCGTCGGCCAGCGAGTCGATCTCCTCACCCATGCGTGAGGTGGCCTTGAGAACGCGAGCGATCCGACCGTCGAGCGCGTCGAGGATCGCGGCGACGGCCAGCAGCGCCAGAGCCGGTTTGAGGTCCCCGTCGTGCGCCCACACCACCGACGTCAGCGCGAGGCAGATGGCGGCGACGGTCATCGCACTGGGCAGCAGGTAGAGGCTCTTCTGCCGCTTGCTCACCCGTGTGGTCATGGCAGTTCGGCGATGACGGTCTCGGCCCCGATCGCGCGCTGGCCCGGCTTGACCGGCACAGTCGACCCTTCGGGGAAGTAGGTGTCCAGCCGGGAGCCGAAGCGGATCAGGCCGTAGGTGTCGCCGATGCTGAGCTTGTCGCCGGCGCGCGCGTCGCACACGATGCGGCGTGCCAGCACCCCGGCGATCTGCACGACCACCACGTCATGGCCGTCCGGTGTGCGGATCCACATGCTGTTGCGCTCGTTCTCGGCGCTGGAACGCGGCCGGTCCGCGGACCCGTGCGCGCCGGGCCGATGCCGCACGGCGACCACCTCACCGGCGACTGGAACCCGTTGCACGTGCACGTCGAACAGCGACAGGAAGATGCTGACCCGCGGCATCGGCTGCTCCGGCAACCCGAGTTCGGCCGGCGGCACCGCGGTGTCGACCAGCGTGATCTGCCCGTCGGCAGGGGCCACCACGACACCGGGACGGTCCGGTGGCACCCGGGCCGGGTGGCGGAAGAACAGCGCGAACGCGCCGGCCGCCGACAGGCCCGTCGTGCGCAGCCACCGGTTCCTGGCCCCGGCCGCCGCGACCGCGAGACCCGCCGAGACGAACGGCAACCCCGCGGGGTGCATCGGCGGAACGGTCGAACGGACCAGCTCGATGAGCCGGGAGGCTTCCGACTCGGAGTCGTCAGCCGGGAGATGTGGGCGTCTTGCCATTGGCCGCTATCTTAAGTCCCACACTTGCACCTGCGCTCCGGCCGCCATTTCGGTGACGTCCTCGGGGATTTCGAGCAGACAGTTCGCCGACGCCAGCCACCGCAGGTGATGCGATGCGGGCGGCCCGTACGTCGTCACGTGATCCCCGTCCAGCACGCCGCGGCGAAACTGACGCTTGCCGCGCGGCGACGTCAGCGCATCGGCCAGCACTGCTGCGCGCCTGGGCCGGTGCGGCGACGGCAAGCCCATCGCGATGCGCAGGGCGGGCCGGACGAACACCTCGAACGACACCAGCGCGCTGACGGGGTTGCCCGGCAGCGTGACCACCGCAGTGTCGTTCAACTGGCCGGCACCCTGCGGCATGCCGGGTTGCATCGCGACCTTGACGAACTCGATGCCGTCGTCCCGCAGCGAGTCTTTGACCACCTCGTAGGCGCCTGCGCTGACCCCACCTGTGGTGACCACGAGGTCGGCCAGGCCGGCGTATGTCTGGAGCGCATGGCGGAAATCACCGACGTCGTCACCGGTCATCGGGGCGGCTACCACCTCGCCGCCGGCGTCGCGCACCGCGGCGGCCAGCATCACCGCGTTGGATTCGTAGATCTGTCCCGGCCGAAGTGGCTGCCCCGGCGGCACCAGCTCCTCGCCCGTCGACACCACCAGCACACGCTGCCGCGGGATCACGGCCAGCTCGGTGAGCCCGAGTGCGGCGGCCAGCCCCAGCGCGGCCGGCGTGACGATCTGTCCGGCCCGCAGTGCGGTCATCCCGGCGGCGACGTCCTCGCCGGCCCGGCGGATGTGCTGACCGAGCCTCGGCGCTGCGCGCACCGCGACCGTGTCCGTTCCGGCGTCGGTGACCTCCACCGGCACCACGGCCGTCGCACCCGCCGGCACCGGCGCGCCGGTCATGATCCGGTGCGCGGTACCGGGTTTCAGCGTCAGCGTGTCGGTGCGGCCGGCGGGAATGTCTTCAACCACCGGCAGCACCACCGGATTCTCCGGGCTGGCGGCGGCGACATCGTCGGCCACCACTGCGTAGCCGTCCATCGCGGAGTTGTCGAAACCGGGCAACGACAGCGGCGCTACCACGTCGTCGGCGAGCACCAGTCCCGCCGCCTCGGCCAGCGGAACCCGCATCGCCGGCCGCGGCCGGATCAACCCGGCGACTACCCGGGCGTGCTCCTCGACCGAGCGCATCAGACGGGATACGTGACGCCGGTCAGTTCCTCCGACACCTCCCACAGCCGGCGCTGGAGCTGCGGGTCATGGGACTGCTTGCTGGATTTCACCACCTTGGGATGCCCGCGCTGCTCGCCCAGCCCGTCTGGCCCGTAGTACTGGCCGCCCTGCGCCGTGGGGTCGGTGGCCGCGCGCAGCGTCGGTAGCGCGCCCATCTCGGCGCTCTGCGCGAACACGTTCCACACGGCTTGTGCGGTCGAGCGAATCCAGCCCGGCATGTTGCGCAGCAGTTCGGTGTTCGAGCCGCCGGGATGCGCCGCCAGCGCATCGGTTGGCGCACCCTTGAGCTTCAGGCGGCGCTGCAGCTCGTAGGTGAACAACAGGTTGGCCAGCTTGGACTGCCCGTAGGCGGCCACCCGGTTGTAGCCGCGGTCCAGGTTCAGATCGTCGAAATGGATCTTGGCCATGATCCGGTGGGCCATGCTGCTGACCGTCACCACCCGCGAGCCGTCGATGGGAAGCAGGCGCTCCAACAGCAAGCCGGTGAGCGCGAAGTGGCCGAGGTGGTTGGTGCCGAATTGCAGCTCGAAGCCGTCCTTGGTGGTGCTCTTGTCGGTGTACATCACGCCTGCGTTGTTGATCAGCAGGTCGATCCGCTGGTGGTTGCCCTTCAGCTCCTCGGCCGCCTCACGGATCTGCTGCAGCGAGGTCAGATCCAGGTGCTGCAACGCGACGACGGCGTTCGGGTTGTCGGCGCTGATCTGCGCCGCGGCCTGCTTGCCCTTGTCCAGGTTGCGCACCGCCAGCACCACGTGGGCGCCCATGTCGGCGAGCGCCTTGGCGGTCCAGAACCCCAAGCCGGTGTTGGCTCCGGTGATGATCGCGATCCGGCCCGACTGGTCGGGAATGTCAGCGGTGGTCCACTTGCTGCTCATCGTCTCTCCTTCAGGCCGCACGTATCGTCATACCGGTCAAAGCTAATCCAACAGGAATCTGTCGTTGCTTACGTTCGCCGAGCCTGCGAATCCCCCTAGCCGTCGTGCACCGTTGATGTGGGCGCTGTCTGCGCTGTCCGCGTGGATCGTGCCGGCGGCCTCCCAGGTGGTGTGGTGGGTGGTGCAGCCGTCGCACCTCTGGTGGCATCTGGCTGTCGCGTTCGCGACGATCGTGCTGATGGCATTGCACGTCGGCGTGGTTCCGGCGTGGCGCTATCGGGTGCACCGCTGGGAGATCAGCTCGCAGGCGGTGTTCACACGCAGCGGGTGGCTGGTGCAGCAGCGGCGCATCGCGCCGATCTCGCGGGTGCAGACCGTAGACACGTACCGCGGCCCGCTGGACCGGCTTTTCGGGTTGGCCAACGTGACCGTGACGACGGCCTCGTCGGCCGGTGCGGTGCACATCGTCGCTTTGGACGCCGACGTGGCTGATCGTCTTGTCGCGCAACTCACCGACATCGCGGCGCTGGGCGCCGAGGACGCGACGTGACCTCCTGGCAACGGCTGAGCCCGCGCATGCTGTTGGTGCATCCGGTGCACGAGGTGCTGCGTCAGTTGCCGGTGCTGGTCGGGTCGTTGGTTCTGGGATCCTCGACAGGCAACAACAGCTGGCCGCTTGCAGCGCTGGGCGTGGTGGTCGGAATCGGGCTGCTGCGTTGGGTTTTCACCACATACCGCATCTCTGACGAGTATCTGGAGCTGCGCACCGGTGTGCTGCGTCGGCGGTCGATGTCTGTGCCGCGCAACAGGATTCGGTCAGTACAGACCGACTCGCGGTTACTGCACCGGATGCTCGGCCTGACCGTGCTACGGGTGGGCACCGGTCAGGAGGCGCATCGCGACAATGCGTTCGCGTTGGACGCGGTGGCGGCCGCGCAGGTGCCGCAGCTGCGTGCGGCGCTGCTGGCTGAGTCGGTGCCGTTGCCCGAACAGGCTGTAGGACAGGTGCTGGCGCGCTGGCACCCGTCGTGGTTGCGGTATGCGCCGCTGAACTTCTCGGGTGTGGTGATGATCGGCGCCGTGATCGGCCTGGCCTACCAGGCAGGCGTCGGCGTGACGTTGTCCGAACGGGTGGCGAAGGCCGGCACCGAGGCGGCGCACCGGGCCGGCATCGCGGTCGTCGTCGCCGTCGGCGTTGTCGCTGTACTGCTGGTGTCGTTGTCGCTGGCGGTGCTGTGGTCGTGGGCGACCTACGGAAACCTGGTGCTGCGCCGCGATGCCGGCGTTCTGCATCTGCGCCACGGGGTGCTGCGGGTGCGCGAGCACACCTTCGACATGCGGCGGCTGCGCGGCGGCACACTTCGTGAACCGTTGCTGGTCCGGTTGTTGCGGGGCGCGCGGCTGGACGCGGTGATGACGGGCGTGCACGGCGAAGGGGAGTCGTCAGTGCTGCTGCCACCGTGCCCGGCGGCGACCGCAAAGGCGGTTCTGGCCGAGCTGGTCGACGACGAAGCGGCCGTCGACGGGCCGTTGCGCGGGCATGGCCGGGCGGCGGCGCGCCGGCGCTGGACCCGGGCAATGGCTGTCCCGGCCGTGTCGGCTGCGGTGATTTGCCTTGCGCCGCTTCCGGTTTGGGTATGGGCGGGGTGGGCGGCCGCAGCGGCGGTGTGCGCACTGCTGGCGATGGACCGCGTCCGGTCCCTGGGGCATCGAGTGGCCGACGGCTGGCTTGTCGCACGCACCGGCAGCCTGGAACGCCGGCGCGACTGCATCGCATGCGAGGGCATCATCGGCTGGACCGTGCGCCAGACGCTGTTTCAGCGGCGCGCCGGCGTCGCGACGTTGATCGCCGCCACCGCGGCCGGACGCAAGCACTACCAGCTGATCGACGTGCCCGCCGAGCTGGCGTGGTCAGTGGCCGCCGAGGCGTCGCCGTGGGTGGCCGACAGCATCTGGACCCGCCGCTAGTTTCCGCGAGGGTGCGTGTCTGCGCACCGACACGCCGACGCCAGGCGTACCAGAGTGCACACTCGCGCCCATTGAGCGCCCCGTTTATCGTCGGGACCATGGGCGTCGGCGGGGTGTTGTTCGACATCGACGGCGTGCTTGTCACGTCCTGGAAGCCGATCGAGGGTGCCGCCGAGACGGTGCGCATCCTCACCGACCACCAGATCGCCTGCTCGTATTTGACCAACACCACCACGCGTACCCGCCAGCAGATCGCCGAGGCCCTGGCCGACGCCGGCATCACCGTGCGCCCCGACGAGGTGATCACCGCGGCGGCGCTCACCGCCGAGTATGTGCGCCAGAACTACCCGCACGCGCGATGTTTCCTGGTCAACAGCGGCGACATCACCGAAGACATGCCCGGCGTCGACGTCGTCGCCTCCACGGAATACGCCGACGACGGACCGCCGGACGTCATCCTCATGGGCGGGGCCGGCCCCGAGTACGACCACCTCACGCTCAGCCGCGTCTACGACTGGATGGCCCAGGGCGTGCCCGTCGTCGCAATGCACCGCAGCACGGCCTGGACCACCACCGAGGGATTGCGGATCGACACCGGCATGTACCTGATCGGGATGGAGCAGACCTCCGGACGGAAGGCCACCGCCGTCGGCAAGCCCGCGCCGGCGGGATTCCTCGCCGCGGCTGCCCGCCTCGGCGTCGACCCGGAACAGATGTACATGGTTGGCGACGATCTCAACAACGACGTGCTGGCCGCCCAGGTGGTCGGCATGACGGGTGTGCTGGTGCGCACCGGCAAGTTCCGTCAAGACACGTTAGATCGTTGGGCCGCAGACGAATTCGCGATGCAGCCGAACCACGTCATCGATTCGGTGGCCGACCTGCCGGAGCTGCTGGGGCTGTCGCGATGACTTCACCGCCCGGCGCAGGTCTGTATCGGTGTGACTGACAGCATCCACTCCACACTGACCATCCACGCGCCCGTCGACGCCGTGTTCGACGTGCTGGCCGACCCCGCTACGCCCCAGGCGATCGACGGCACCGGCTGGGTGCGCGAATCGCTGGACGAGAAGCGCCTGACTGAGCCGGGCCAGCTGTTTCGGATGGCGATGTACCACGACAACCACCCCCACAAGCACTATCAGATGGCCAATCGCGTCGAGGTTTTCGACCGCCCGCGCGTGATCGCCTGGCAGCCCGGCCAAGAGAACGGGAACGGCAACGTCGAATTCGGCGGCTGGATCTGGCGCTACGACCTCGAGCCCGCCGGCTCGGACCATACTGAAGTGACGCTGACCTACGACTGGTCGGCAGTGCCACAGCAGCTGCGCGAACACATCGGTTTCCCGCCGTTCGACCTGTCGCACCTCGAGAATTCGCTGACCAACCTCGCGCGGCTGGCGCAAGCCCGCTAAGCCTTCAGGGTGCGCACGGCCTCGATGCGTGCTCTGAGCTGGTCGGTGGTCGCCGCCGCCACCGGCGGTCCGCCGCAGATCCGCCGCAGCTCGTTGTGAATCCAGCCGTGTGGCTTGCCGGTTCGGTGATGCGCGATGGACACCAGCGTGTTGAGCTCACGACGCAGCTCGCGCAGCTGGCCGTGGGTGGTGCGCGGTGCCGGGACCTCGCCTGCGGCGGTACGCCGGGTCAGCTGTTCTTCTTGCCTGCGGTGCAACAGGTCTCGCATCTGGGAGGCGTCCAGCAGCCCGGGGATGCCGAGGTAGTCGGCCTCCTCGTCGCTACCGGCGGGCGTCGCGGTGCCGAACGACGCGCCGTCGAAGATCACCTGATCGAGCTCAGCGCTGGCGCCCAGCGACTCGAACCCCTTGTCCTCGGTCGGCTCGCTGCGGCGACGTTCGGCCAGCTCGCCCTCCAGCGGGTCGCCGAGCGATTCGCGATGCGGACGGCCCAGCACATGGTCGCGTTGCGCCTCCAACTGGCTGGCCAAATCCAGCAGCGACGGTACCGACGGAAGGAAGATGCTCGCGGTTTCGCCGGGACGTCGGGAGCGCACGAAACGCCCGATCGCCTGCGCGAAGAACAGCGGCGTCGACGCGCTCGTCGCGTACACACCGACCGCCAGCCGCGGCACGTCGACACCCTCGGACACCATGCGCACTGCCACCAGCCACGGATTGGTGCCGGCTGAGTACTCGGCAATGCGTTTGGACGAACCCGGATCGTCGGAGAGCACGACGGTCGGCTGCTCGCCGGTGAGCCGGGTGAGCACCTCGGCATACGCGCGGGCCGCAGTCTGGTCGGAGGCGATCACCATCGCTCCGGCGTCCGGCATGCCGCCGACCCGCAGCTGGCGCAGCCGGGTGTCGGCGGCCTGCAGCACGGCGGGGATCCATTCCCCGGAAGGATCCAGCGCGGTGCGCCAGGCGCGTGCGGTCTGCTCGGCGGTCAGCGGCTCGCCGAGCCGGGCCGCGTGCTCCTCTCCGGCGCTGCTGCGCCACCGCGCCTCGCCGGAGTACGCCAGGAACACGACCGGCCGGACCACACCGTCGGCCAGTGCCTCGGCGTAGCCGTAGGTGTGGTCGGCGCGCGAGCGCAGCACGCCCTCGCCGTCGGGCTCGTACCTCACGAACGGAATCGGTGCGTCGTCGCTGCGGAATGGCGTACCGGTCAGCGCCAGCCGGCGCGTCGCGTCGTCGAACGCTTCGCGGATGGCGTCACCCCAGCTTTTCGCGTCGCCGCCGTGGTGGATTTCGTCGAACACCACCAGCGTGCGGTAGTGCTCGGTGCGGATCCGGTGCCGGACCGGATGGCTGGCCACTTGCGCGTAGGTGACCACGACGCCGTGGTACTCCGACGACGTGTGCCCCGAGGCGTTGCTGAACTTGGGATCGAGCGCCATACCGGCGGATGCAGCCGCTGCCGCCCACTGCGTCTTGAGGTGCTCGGTGGGCACCACCACGGTGATCCGTTCCACGGTGCCGTCGGCAAGCAGCTCGCCGGCCACGCGTAGGGCAAACCTGGTCTTGCCGGAACCGGGAGTGGCCACGGCAAGAAAATCGCGCGGCCGCGCGGCAAGATACCGCACCAATGCCCGACGCTGCCAGCCCCGCAAAGCCTGGGTGTCGGGCGCAGCACCAGCCCGCACCCAAGACTCCTCACTGATCGAAGAACAGTGTAGCGCAAGGGATTACGGCCACACGCCGTTACGGCACCCAGAAGTTGTCGTGGCGAATGAACCACTCGCGGCGCTCATCGTCGGTCATGTCGCCGAGCTGGGGAAGTCCCTCGAAATACTGCTCGCGCGGTGCGCCTGGAGCAAACAACATCAAGATCGACGCCGGTTCGTCGGCTTCGTTGCGGAAACCATGCACGCCGCCCGGTGGGACATAGAGGAAGTCGTTGCGTGCGCCGTCCACCCACTCGCGCCCGTCGTAGAGCTTGATGCTGCCGGACAGCACGAAGAACGCCTCGGACATCGCCCGGTGGAAGTGCGGGCCCGGTCCGCCGGCCCTCGCGGCCAGCTCGACGCGATACAGCCCGTAGTCGCCGTCGGTTTTCTGCTGGTTGGCCAGGTAGTGGTATTCGACCAGCCCACCTGCCACGTAGTCGGCGGGCTGGTCGCCACGACGCAGGCTGGCGCTGACCTCGGGTTCGTGGGCGGTGTACCGGGCCGGCGGATAGGGCGGTACGACGAGCGACATCGCCCCAAGCCTGCCATGTGGCCGCACCTTGCACTCGGCATAGGCGAGTGCTAAGAATGACGTTGGCACTCCCGACCGGCGAGTGCTAGGTCGGGACGGTGAGACCGAAGCCCTGAAGACAGCAGAGGTCGTCCGTCGCGGGCACTGACCCGGCCCGGAACGTCACCCCCCAACCGGAGGATTTACTTCGCAAATGTCCAAGATCATTGCGTACGACGAAGAGGCCCGGCGTGGTCTCGAGCGGGGCTTGAACAGCCTCGCCGACGCGGTAAAGGTGACGTTGGGTCCCAAGGGCCGCAACGTCGTCCTCGAGAAGAAGTGGGGCGCCCCCACGATCACCAACGACGGCGTGTCGATCGCCAAGGAGATCGAGCTCGAGGACCCGTACGAGAAGATCGGCGCCGAGCTGGTCAAGGAAGTCGCCAAGAAGACCGACGACGTCGCCGGTGACGGCACCACCACTGCGACGGTGCTGGCGCAGGCGCTGGTGCGCGAGGGTCTGCGCAACGTCGCGGCCGGTGCGAACCCGATGGCGCTCAAGCGCGGCATCGAGAAGGCCGTCGAGAAGGTGACCGAGACGCTGCTCAAGTCGGCCAAGGAGGTCGAGACCAAGGAGCAGATCGCCGCGACCGCCGGCATCTCCGCAGCCGACCCGGCCATCGGCGAGTTGATCGCCGAGGCGATGGACAAGGTGGGCAACGAGGGCGTCATCACGGTCGAGGAGTCCAACACCTTCGGCCTGCAGCTCGAGCTCACCGAGGGCATGCGCTTCGACAAGGGCTACATCTCGGGCTACTTCGTGACCGACCCCGAGCGTCAGGAAGCGGTGCTCGAGGATCCCTACATTCTGCTTGTCTCGTCGAAGGTCAGCACGGTCAAGGATCTGCTGCCGCTGCTGGAGAAGGTCATCCAGGCCGGCAAGCCGCTGCTGATCATCGCCGAGGACGTCGAGGGCGAGGCCCTGTCCACCTTGGTGGTCAACAAGATTCGCGGCACGTTCAAGTCCGTCGCCGTCAAGGCTCCGGGCTTCGGTGACCGCCGCAAGGCGATGCTGCAGGACATGGCGATCCTCACCGGCGGCCAGGTGATCTCCGAGGAGGTCGGCCTGACGCTGGAGAACGCCGACGTGTCGCTGCTCGGCCGCGCCCGCAAGGTCGTCGTCACCCGTGACGAGACCACGATCGTCGAAGGCGCCGGTGATCCGGACGCCATCGCGGGCCGCGTCGCGCAGATCCGCCAGGAGATCGAGAACAGCGACTCCGACTACGACCGCGAGAAGCTGCAGGAGCGGCTGGCCAAGCTGGCCGGCGGCGTTGCGGTGATCAAGGCCGGAGCCGCCACCGAGGTGGAGCTCAAGGAGCGCAAGCACCGCATCGAGGATGCCGTGCGCAACGCGAAGGCGGCCGTCGAGGAGGGCATCGTCGCCGGTGGCGGTGTGGCCCTGCTGCAGGCCGCGCCTGCGCTCGACGAGCTCAAGCTCGAGGGTGACCAGGCCACCGGTGCCAACATCGTCAAGGTGGCGCTGGAGGCTCCGCTGAAGCAGATCGCGTTCAACGCCGGCCTCGAGCCCGGTGTGGTCGCCGAGAAGGTACGCAACCTGCCGTCGGGGCATGGCCTCAACGCCGACACCGGCGAGTACGAGGACCTGCTGGGCGCTGGTGTGGCCGATCCGGTGAAGGTGACGCGCTCGGCGCTGCAGAATGCCGCGTCGATCGCGGGCCTGTTCCTCACCACTGAGGCGGTTGTCGCTGACAAGCCGGAGAAGGCGGCCGCACCTGCGGGCGACCCGACCGGCGGCATGGGCGGCATGGACTTCTGAGTCTGCCTACGGAAAAGCCCGGTTCCCAAGGGAGCCGGGCTTTTTCGTGCGGTGCGTGCGGGTGCGGCCGATGCCCTCGCGCCGAGTGTGCGGTGTCGTAGGCGACACGCCGAGTGGGGCATACGAATTCGCACAGTCGCGGGGATTTGTGCGGCGCGGCCCGGCCGCCCACCGGCCTCCCCCTGAGTGTGCGGTGTCGTAGGCGACACGCCGTCGGGGCGCTACGAATTCGCACAGTCGGGAGGCTGTGGATAAGTCGGCGCTGCGGGGGATTCCTGTCGGGCACCCCGACGACCCTGCTGTTATGGCAGAAGTCAAGTGGCCGTTCAGGGGTTGGGACGCAGTCGAAGCCGGTGAGTTGACGATCCACGAGTTGCGGCGGTTCTATACGCCCGTCTACCCCGGCGTGTATGTGCCACGCGCAGTCGAACTTTCGACCGCGCAGCGCTCGCGGGCGGCATGGTTGTGGTCTCGGGGCCGCGGAGTCCTCGCCGGGTTGTCGGCCTCCGCAATGCTGGGTGCGCGATGGGTCGAGCCGGATACTCCGGCGGAGCTCATTCACAACAACAGGCGGCCACCGCCGTCACTCGTAGTGCGCAGCGACGCGCTCGCACCCGGTGAATGTGTGCGCATCGCCGGGATGCCTGTGACAACGCCGGCGCGAACCGCGTTCGACCTCGGTCGGCGGTTGCCCCTCAAGGAAGGCGTGCAGCGCATCGATGCTCTGATGAATGCCACCGACGTGAAGGTCGTCGACATTCAAACCGTCATCGCAGCGCACCCGGGTAGTCGCGGCCTATGTCAGCTGCGCCAGACGTTGAATCTCGTCGACGGTGGGGCAGAGTCGCCCTACGAATCGCTTACTCGGCTGCTGCTCATAGAGGCTGGCTTTCCGCGACCGGAGACCCAGATCATCTTCGTCGACGAGTTCGGCTTTGTGGTGGCTCGCATCGACATGGGATGGCGAAAGTACCTCGTCGGCGTCGACTTCGAGGGCGCGCATCACTGGACCGATCCGGGGCAACGTTCGAAGGACGCCGAGCGGTACAACGTCTTACCCGCACTGGGCTGGAACGACATCCGCGTGACGAGCGGCATGCTCCTCAACCGACGGCAGACCTTCTTCGACCGCGTCGGTGCGGCGCTGATCGCGCGCGGCTGCCCGAAGACGTGGTGACTGTGCGGCTTTGAAGGCCTGCCGCGGCGTGTCGTCTACGACGCCGCACACTCGGC
This sequence comes from Mycobacterium sp. NGS39, assembly GCF_059812765.1. Lineage (NCBI taxonomy): Bacteria > Bacillati > Actinomycetota > Actinomycetes > Mycobacteriales > Mycobacteriaceae > Mycobacterium > Mycobacterium sp. NGS39. The sequence goes on from NZ_JCALDH010000001.1 coordinate 431,827, forward strand.
GCGGAGAGGCGGCCGAGTACCGTCGAGCGATGCCGCTGCCGCCGCCTTCGCCGACCACCACCGCCGTCGTCACCGGAGCTTCGTCCGGTATCGGAGCAGACATCGCCCGCGAATTGGCGGCGCGCGGCCACGGCGTCACGCTCGTCGCGCGGCGTGAGGACCGCCTTCGCGAGTTGGCCGCCGAGCTTGGTTCGACGGTGCGCGTGGAGGTGATCGCGTGCGACGTCGCCGATGCCGATGCGCGGGCGGGGCTTCTCGACGCGGTCGCCGAGCGCGGCCTGACCGTCGACATCCTGGTGAACAACGCCGGGATCGGAACCATGGGCTCGGTGGTCAAGTCGCCGGTTGCCGACGAACTCGCGCAGGTTCGAGTGAACGTCGAAGCGGTGGTGGATCTGACCACCCGCGCGCTGCAGCAGATGGTGCCACGCGGTCGCGGCGCCATCTTGAACGTCGGATCCACCGCCGGGTTCCATCCGTTCCCCGGTCAGTCCTGCTATGCGGCCACCAAAGCGTTCGTCAACACCTACAGCGAAGGGCTGCGAGGTGAACTGGCCGGCACCGGTGTCACAGTCGCCACGCTGTGCCCCGGTCCGGTGCGCACGGAGTTCCTCAAAACCGCGGGCATGGACGAACGCACATTCGCCGACGCATTCCCGAAGGTGCTGTGGATGCCGTCGCGCGAGGTGGCAAAAGCGGGTGTCGACGCCGTCGCCGACGATCGGGGGCTGGTGATCGCCGGGCTGCCCAGCCAGATCAGCACCCGGCTGCTGCAGTTCATGCCGCGGCGAGTGCTGCTGCCGCTGCTGGCCCGTCAGCATCCGGCACTGCGGCGCGACCGCTCAGCCAGCTGACGCAGGCCAGCGCCGCATCCAGCCCTCGGTCGGCAACGCCAGACCGTTGCACAACGTGCAGATGGTCCGATACCAGCCGACCACGATCAGCAGCTCCATCCGCTGCTCGTCGTCGAGATCGCGGCCCAGAGCCGTCCACGTCTGATCGGACCACGACCCGGTGTGCTCGAGTTCGTCGACAGCACAGAGCAATTCACGTTCCGACGCACTCCAGCGCGGATCGTCGGCCCCGCCGGTCACCAGCGCGTCGCATTCGTCACCGCTGACGCCGACGATCGGTCCCCAGAACGCGGCCTGCCCGCCCCACTCGTACTCGCATCCCAGCAGCGCGCAGGTGCGCAGAATTGCGATCGTGCGCAGCCGCGGTGGCAGGCGCGCATCGACGTACAGCGACTCGCCCAGCTTGCGCAGCCGGGCGGCCAACACGGGGTGCCGCTGCAGGCAGCGCACCAACAGCAGCGGCTCATAGCTGCGATCGGGATGGCCCCAGCTGTTGATCGCGGCGGCGTCCTCCTCGCTCCACGGCGGAGCCAGCGGTGCGACGCGCGTCATGCCGCAGGTGCCGGTTGCCGTCCCCGCACGAGCCGCCCCGGTCGCGCCGCGGCGGGCTCGCCATTCGACGCGATCACCTCGCCGCTGACAATCGTCGCGACATACCCGTCGGCGGTCTGGTCCAGCCGCTTGCCGCCGGCCGGCAGATCGTGGGTGATCACCGGCCGGTGCAGCCGCAACCCGGCGTGATCGATCACGTTGAGATCTGCCTTGTATCCCAAGGCAATTCGGCCGCGGTCATGCAGACCGGCCACCCGGGCCGGCACCGACGTCAGTTCGCGAACCACCTCTGCCACGCTCAGCCGTCCCGACGCCCGGTCGCGCGCCCAGTGCGCGAGCAGGAACGTGGGAAAGCTTGCGTCGCAGATCATTCCGTAGTGCGCGCCGCCGTCGCCCAGCCCCAGCACGACGTCATCGCGGCGCGACAGCCGGCCCAGGGTGTCCAGTGAGTTGTCCTGATAGTTGCCCATCGCCACCAAGAGCATGGCGTGCCCGTCGTCGTCGAGCAGCCGGTCGTAGGCCTCCTCTTTGGGATCCACTCCGCGCGCGAGGGCCCGCGCCAAGATGCTCGACGACGCCGGCGGCTCGTAGTCCGGCGGATCGCCCAGCGGATACATCCATTCCCACATCTGCGCCAGGTGCAGCAGCGGATTGCCCTGCACGGTCGGCTTGTCGTTTAGGATCCGTTGGCGCACTTCGGGTTTACGCATCTCGGCGACACGCTCGGCCAGCGGCAGATGGGAGATCTCCCGGTAGCTCGGACACAGCACGAACGGGTTGCCGCTGAGTTCGAGTCCGATCACCAGCCCGATCGGCCGTGGGAACATCTGCGCAGTGATGTCGACGCCCGCCGAAGTGAACTTCTCGATCAACGTGAACGCGTCTGGCCACATCGGGTCGCCGCTGTTGCCGGTGGCCATGCTGAACGTCACCGGCAGTCCGACATCCTGAGCCACTTCGAAGACCGCTCCGAGCACCGATTCGTAGCCCCCGGCGGGAATGTCGGGAACGAATTGGATCAGCCCGCCGCCGCCCTCGGCGATCCCTTGAGCGATGGCCATGATCTCGTCGCGCGCCGCGCCGTACGTCGGAATCTGTTGTCCTCCAGCGGTTTTATGCAACACGAACCGCGACGAGGCGAAGCCCACGGCACCCACCTCGACCGCCTCCCGGGCCAGCGCCCGCATGCGGGCCAAATCCTCGTCGGTCGCGGGTTCGCGGTTCACCCCCCGCTCGCCCATCACGTAGACCCGCAGCGGCGAGTGCGGCAGATAGGCGGCGACATCGATATCCCGTTGCCGCGCCTCCAACGCGTCGAGGTACTGCGGAAACGTCTCCCAGTCCCACGGCAGTCCGTCGGCCATCACCACGCCGGGGATGTCTTCGACGCCGGCCATCACGTCGACGAGCACGTCGTGGTCTTCGGGGCGGCACGGCGCGAAGCCCACGCCGCAATTGCCCATCACCGCGGTGGTGACGCCGTGCCGCGACGACGGCGTCAACCGGTCCGACCAGATGGCCTGCCCGTCGTAGTGGGTGTGCAGGTCGACGAAGCCCGGCGTGACAAGCAAGCCCGTTGCATCGATTTCCCGTGTCCCGGCTCCGTCGACGGCGCCGAGACCCACGATCACCCCGTCTTTGACGGCGACATCGCCGACGAACGGATCGCCACCGAGGCCGTCGACGATCGTGCCGCCGCGGATGACAAGGTCGTAGCTCATCAACTGACTGTAAGTGTCAGGATGGGCGCCGTGATAGATCACTTCGGCATCAACTGCAGCGATTTCGAGAAGGCCAAGCAGTTCTACGACCGGGTGCTCGGTGTCCTGGGCTATACGCGGCAGATGGACTTCGGCAGGGCGATCGGCTACGGCAAAGACGGCAAGCCGGGCTTCTGGATCTCCGATGCCGACCTCGGCCCCAACCGGGAAATCCATGTCGCGTTCGCGGCCGCCGACGAAGACGCCGTCAAGGCGTTCTACGACGCCGCGATCGCGCTCGGTGCCGAATCTCTGCACGCACCGCGGCTGTGGCCGGAGTACCACCCGGGCTATTTCGGCGCGTTCGTGCGCGACCCCGACGGCAACAACGTCGAGGCCGTGTTCCACGGGGCGGCGTCCGAGTAGCTTCGGCGGTATGCCCGACACCGCCGATGCCGCCGACGCCGATGCCGCCGCCGCGCAGGAACTGCTGCGTGATGCGTTCACCCGCCTCATCGAACACGTCGACGCGCTGACTGACGGCCTTACCGAACGCGTGGCGCTCTACCGCCCGACACCTCAGGCCAACAGCATCGCCTGGCTGATCTGGCACAGCGCCCGCGTGCAGGACGCGCAGGTCTGCGACATCGCCAAGCGACAAGACGTCTGGACCCGTGACGGCTGGGTAGACCGCTTCGCCCTCGACCTGCCTCGCGACGACACCGGCTACGGGCACAGCGCCGACGACGTCGCGAAAGTACGGGCGTCGGCCGAACTGCTGGCCGGCTACTACCACGCCGTGCACGACATGACGCTCGAGTTCGTCGCCACCCTCACCACCGCCGGTCTGGCTCGGGTGATCGACCGCAACTGGGATCCGCCGGTCACCGCCAGCATGCGGCTGGTCAGCATCATCGACGATTGTGCCCAGCACCTCGGGCAGGCGGCATATCTACAGGGCATAGCTCCCGACTAGCATGATGTGATGACCGCCACACCGGACCTCAAGCCATCGATTCAGCCTGGCTCCACGGGCACTATCCTCAACCCCGCCACCGGCGGTGTCGCCGGTGAGGTGCACTGGACTGATCCCGCCGACGTGCCGCGCACCGCCGCTCGCCTCGCGCAGGCGCAGCGCGAGTGGGAGAAGCGCGGAGCGAAGGGCCGCGCCAAGGTGCTGGCCCGGTTCGCGGTGTGGCTCGGCGATCACCGCGACGAGATCGAAGAGCTGCTGATCAAGGAGACCGGCAAGTCGCGCACCGACGCGGTGCAGGAAGTGCCGATGTTGGTGATGATCGCCTCCTACCTGATCAAGACCATGGAGAAGGCGCTGGCTCCGGAGACCCGGCCCGCGCCCCTGCCGGCGCTGGCGGTCAAGAAGATCACAGTGCACTTCCGGCCCCGTCCGGTGGTCGGCATCATCGCGCCGTGGAACTTCCCGGTGGCCAACGCGATGATGGACGCGCTGGGCGCACTGGCCGCCGGCTGCGCGGTGATGCTCAAGCCGTCCGAGCGGACGCCGCTGACCGCCGAGGTGCTGGTCCGCGGCTGGCGCGAATCAGGTGCTCCGGACGTGTTCGCCTTGGTCCAGGGCGCACGCGAGGCCGCGGAAGCCGTGATCGACAACAGCGACTTCATCCACTTCACCGGCTCGTCGGCGACCGGCCGCAAGGTGATGGAACGCGCGGCGCGGCGGCTGACGCCGGTGAGCCTGGAACTCGGCGGTAAGGACCCGATGATCGTGCTCGACGACGCCGACGTCGAGCTGGCCGCGCACGCCGCGGTGTGGGGTGGCCTGTTCAACGCCGGGCAGATGTGCGTGTCAGTAGAGCGGATCTATGTGCTGGATTCGGTGTACGACAAGTTCGTCGACGCGGTGGTGCGCGACGTGAAGGCGCTGCAGGTGGGCGCAGGCGACGGCCCGCACTTCGGGTCGATGATCGACGATCAGCAGCTGGCTGTGGTGGAGCGGCACGTCGCCGACGCGAAAGCCAAAGGGGCACAGGTGCTCACCGGCGGTGAGCGGGTGCCCGGACCCGGCAGCTTCTATCAGCCGACCGTGCTGGTGAACGTCGACCATTCCATGCAGTGCATGACCGAGGAGACCTTCGGGCCCACGCTGCCGATCATGAAAGTCGGTAGCGTCGCCGAAGCGGTGAGGTTGGCCAACGACAGCCCGTACGGGCTGTCGGCATCGGTTTTCTCCCGCAACATCGAGCGCGCCAAAGAGGTTGCGCTGCAATTGGATTGCGGTGCCGTGAACATCAACGACGTGGTGGCCAACCTGATGTGTACCACGGCGCCGATGGGCGGGTGGAAGGAGTCCGGCATCGGCGCGCGGTTCGGTGGTGCCGAGGGCATGCGCAAGTACTGCCGGATGGAGACGATCGTCGAGCCGCGTATCAAGATCGGCTCGGGCGCCAACTACTACTCCTCGTCACCGAAAGCCGCGGCCCGCATGTCCAAGCAGATGATGTGGATGGCGCTGCGCCGGCCGAAACGCGTGGCGCGCGACCGCTAAGGTCACTCCGTGCGGTTGGTGGTGGCGGTGCTGTGCTGGCTCGTCGCCACGGTCGCGTTGGCGGTCGCGGTCGGGGGCGGCTGGGTGCAGCGCAACTTGATCGACGCCGACGGGTACGCACGCTTGGCATCGTCGGCCGCGGGGGATTCGGCGCTGCAGAATGCGGTGGCCGCCGAACTCGCCACTCAGACGCTGGTGATCGCGCGCAAGCGTGGCTACGAGCCCAGCGACGACGCGGTGCGCGGTGCGGTGAGCGCCTATACCGCGAGCTCGTCGTTTCCCGGCCAGTTCACCGATCTCAACCGCCTGGCGCACCGGTGGCTGTTCACCGACATGGTGCAGCAGAGCGGTGACCGCTGGACCGTCGACGTCGGCCCGATGCTGTGGAACCTGTCGATCATTCAGGCGTTGAGCAGCCGGGGAATTTCGGTGCCGTCAAGTGTCGAGGTCCCGGTGACGTCCGAGTCGGTGGAGACACTGCATCCCGGGCAGCTGCGGCCATTGGCGACCTGGGGGCCGTGGGTGAGTCTCGCTGCTGCCGTAGTGGCCGGTATCGCGGCTCTACTGACGGTTGCTGTGGCGAAAACGCGCGGGAAAGCTATTGCCGCGCTGGGGATTTCGGCGCTATTTGTAGGCGCCGGTGGATATGCCGGTGCGGAGATCGGGCGCCGCCGTCTGGAGAATGCGCTCAACGAGACGTCAGGGAACATTCGCACGATCGCCGACGTGATGGTCGACCACGCCGAAGCCAGTCTTCACCACTGGCTGAACGTCACACTCGCGGCGGGCGCCATGCTGGTGGTCTTCGGGGTCGCCGTCGCGATGCTCGGTGCCCTTCTTCGCTCTCAGCGCACCGCAAAGTTGGTGAAAAGCGGACACGGCAGAGGGCCGATGATTGATGTGTGAGCCCGCAATTCGTCAACTTCACGGCGGCTGAGCTGTCGGCCGTCGTCGGCGGCGATCCGTGGAAGCGTGACGAGGAGTTGCAAGCCGGAGATGCGGCGGCGATCGACGAACTCGCCGCCGCCTTTCATCAGTCCGGCGTCTACGTCAAGGATGCCGACGACGAATTCAACTCTGCAAAGCAGAACTTCCTCGGTTCATACCACGGCGACGGCGTCAAACACCCGATCAACGACTCGGCAGAGGTCGCCCGGGTCAGCGCAGCGTTGGCCGGCCACCCCGAGGAACTGAGCCGCATCGCAGCGGAGCTGGAACAGACCGCGGCAGCGCTTGCGACCGCGCAGCGTGATAGTGCCGGCGAGATCGCCTCGCTTGACGCGCAATTGCAGACGATCGACCAGCAGATCTCGACCGCGATGCGCAATGATCCGCCGTACGTCGTCTTGCAACTGTTCGGCAAGGCGCGCGACGCCGTCAAAACGGCACTCGACCACATCGACAACATCCGCGGCGGCTATGTCGCGCAGTTGCATGACGCGGAAACGGCGATGATGGCGTCGGGATATGTGCCCGATGCGCTCGACGGTGTGGACGGGTCGCCCGGTGATTCGCCTCGAGAGGCTGCTCGTCGCTACGACGAGTCGGGACAGCGGGCGAGAGATCAGTCCCTTGTCGATCAGGCCAGAGCCACCGGTGAGCCAGAGCCCCACTGGAGCCGAGAAGAGCAGGACGCGGCTCAGCGGCTCGAAGACTACCTATCGATCACCGACCCAGCCCATGGGGTGGCTCATCGCGGGAGCCCTCACGACCAAGAGGTGGCGGCGCGTTTGGCCGGTGAGCGGTTGGATGATTTCAACACCGCACAGCTGGTTGGGCCGCTGCCTCGCGACCCCGTGCTCGGCGGTGATGCCCGCGACCGCGCGCTAGCCAGGTTGAAGTTGCAGCGTGACTTGCAGAACGGTGAACTAGCCTCCAGCGCACAACCGATGACACCTGATGAGGCGACCATGCTGATGGACCGGATGGAGGTCACGGATCGCGTGAACGCGTTGACTACGCTGCAGCAAGAGCTTCAGCGCGCCGGCATGTCGCCGACGGGAGCCGCTTCGGTGGCCAGGGATATGGGCCGCGGCGTCATCCCACGCGAGTATGTCGATGCCGCGTCCGCGGCGGGCAGCGTCTTCGACGCCGGCAAGAAGGGCATTGAGCGTTACAGCGAGCTGGTGCCCACCGGACGCCACTGGGAACCGGGCGTGGCCTATTCACCGCAGGACATCGAAGCCCTGAAGAATGTCGCCAAACGCTTCGGTTGGGCGGGCAGTGTCCTCGACCTTGCCACCTCCGCCTATGAGCTCCACGAAGGGAAGCCGCTCGACGAGTTTGTCGCAGAACAGGGAGGCGGCCTGGCCGGCGCATGGTTGGGAGGTTTGTTTGGAGGCGAATTCGGCGCATTGGTCGGCGGACCACCTGGGGCATTTGTCGGTGCGCTCGTCGGCGGCACGGCGGGCGCCCTGGCGGGTGAGCGAGGTGGCGATATGGCCCTCGAATCGATGAAGGGCTGAGTTGTTGATGCAAGGGACCGCGGGAATTCTCGAGCCAATCGCGTCTCAATCGGCACTTCACCACCGCCCACTCAATGTGTTCTTTTTGATAGCGGCCGCCGTTTGTCTGCTCGTTCCAGCGGTGATGCCGGAGAAGAAGAGTCGGTCGTGGCAACGCCGGGTCTACTGGTCATCGACGCTGGGCGCCGCACTGTTCGCATTGATTACCTTCTACCCTCGCTGGGGTACCGGCGCGGCGTTCGCTGGATTCGTCCTGTTCATGATGACCGGAAATGCCTACACGTCCACGCCGTACATCAAGATTCGCGGCAAGATCTATGCATTCCACGTCAACGACAGTCTGCCGGATCCGCCCGCCGACGGTTCGCCCCCGCCGGGCAACGACGACCCGAATTATGATCCGGCGCCTGACTCGTACGGCGGCTTGGCCACCGCTCAAAAGAGTTGGTGGAACATGGTATTCGCGATGGGACTCTGTTCCGGGGTCATCTTCGTGTCAATCTCACACCGGGAACGTCCGTGGCTCACGCTCATTACCGCAGCGTTCCTCGTGATCGGCGCCGTGGTGTTCGGCCATGGTGACGCAAGTTGGGAATATCGGGTGGCTCGCGGGCAGTATCTACAGTTCGTGCTCGTCGGCATCGTCACGGCAGGTGTCTTCACGGTTCTCTATCTGGCCGCATACGCCGCCGGGAAGCGGTGGCCGTGGAGGTTCAAGCGGTCGATGGAGTACACGGCGCATCCACGTTTCTGGCGGAAATCGGAGTGAGCCAGCGCTACGACTCGACCCCAACCCCGTCGATCATTGCGGCATTGCGATTCTCGGTCTCGGTGAAGGCTACGGCCACCGCGTGCGCCTTCTCGCCGATGGCGTTCAACGCGCGGTGATGACTTTCCATCAGCGCTGCGTGATGCGTTTGCGCGCACGATACGCGTGCATAAAAAGACGACGCAGCGTCGAAATCGCCGAAAGCAGTTGGTGCTAAACCCACTACAGCGAGCCTGTTGGCGCCATCCGACGCCCGCCCTGCCGCCTTGTGCGACGTCGTCGCCCCGACACAGAGTCCCTCGACGTTGACCAGCATGACTCCATTATCACGGTGCCGCGCCGATGGTCCGCCACAAAAATGCGTACATCAACGCCGCCTTGAAAGCGGCTTGCTTGTTGTCGGCCGCTCCGGCGTGGCCGCCCTCGATGTTCTCGTAGTAGCGCACGTGATGCCCGGCCGCCTCCAGCGCGGCGGTCATCTTGCGCGCGTGTCCGGGGTGCACGCGGTCGTCGCGGGTGGACGTGGTCATCAGCAGCGGGGGATAGCGGCGGTCCGCCGAAATATGTTGGTATGGGGAGTATTCCGAGATGAATTCCCAATCCGCTGGGTCGTCGGGGTTGCCGTATTCCGCCATCCACGACGCGCCGGCAAGCAACAGGTGGTAGCGGCGCATGTCCAGCAGCGGGACGCTGCACACCAGCGCGCCGAACAACTCCGGATACTGCGTCAGCATGATCCCCATTAGCAGCCCACCATTACTGCCGCCCGCGGCGCCGAGTTGCGGCACGGTAGTGATGCCGCGGTCCACCAAATCCCTTGCGACAGCCGCGAAGTCCTCGGCAACCTTGTGTCGGTCCTCACGCATCGCCTGGGTGTGCCAGGTCGGACCGTATTCGCCGCCGCCACGGATGTTGGCCAGTGCGTACGTCCCGCCGCGCGCCAGCCACAGCCGGCCCAGCACGCCGTCGTATCCGGGTGTGCGCGCCACCTCGAACCCGCCATATCCACCCAGCAGCGTCGGCCCGGGACCGTCGGCATCACGATGCGCGACAACAAAATACGGCACCGCCGTGCCGTCCTCGGATGTCGCGAAATGTTGGGTAACCGTGAGGTCCTCGGCGTCGAAGAACTGCGGTGCAGACTTGATGTGCTCCAGCTCCCCGTCGGCTACGGCGCGCAGCAGGCGCGGCGGACGATCGAATCCGCTTGAGTCGAGGAAGAACTCGTCGCCAGCGTGGTCAGCCGCCACGATCACCGTGTTGGTGTTCTCCGGCAGCCCGGCCACCGGTTGTCGCGACCACTCGCCCGGCGTCACGATCTCCACGCGGCTCGCCACGTCGGCCAGCGTGACCACCACCAGACGGTCGCGCGTCCACGCGTAGTGGTGAAGGCACGTATGCTCATCAGGCTTGAATACCAACGCGAGTTGCGCTGTGCCACTGAGGAAGTCCTCATAGTCAGCGGCCAGCAGGGAACCGGCGCGGTACTCGCCGGATGCGTGGTACCAGTCGGTACGCAGCTCGATCAGCAGCCATTGACGGTGCACTGACAGCGACGCGTCGGTGGGTGCGTCGATGCGGACGAACTCGCCGTCCCGAAGTTCGTAGACCTCACTGTTGAAGAAGTCGATCGACCGGCTCACCAGTGTGCGTTCGAACCCCGGGGTGCGGTCGACCGACGCTCCGACGCTGACGTCCACATGCGTGCCGGAGAACAACAACTCGGCCGACGACAGCGGCTGGCCGCGGCGCCACCGCTTGACCAGTCGGGGGTAACCGGAGTCGGTCAGTGAGCCCTCACCGAAGTCAGTGCCCACCAGCACCGTGTCGGCGTCCTCCCAGTCGATACTTGTCTTGGCCTCTGGGACCACGAATCCGTCGGCGACGAATCGCCTTGTCACCATGTCGAATTCGCGTACGACAGCGGCGTCAGCGCCCCCGCGGGACAGCGAGACCAATGCTCGCGTGAATTCCGGCTCGATCACGTTCGCGCCAGCCCACACCCAGTTCTCGTCTTCGTCGGCTGCCAGCGCGTCGACGTCGATCAACACATCCCATTCGGGTGCGTCGGTCCGGTACTGCTCCAGCGTGGTGCGGCGCCACAGCCCCCGCGGGTGCTCCGCGTCGCGCCAGAAGTTGTACAGATACTCGCCGCGGCGCACCACGTACGGGATGCGGGCGTCGGTGTCGAGCACCTCCAGCGCCTCTCGGCGGAACTGTTCGAAGCACTCGTCGCACAGCTCGGCCAAGGTGGGCTCGTTGTGCCGGCGCACCCAGTCCAGGGCCTCTTCGCCGGTGATGTCCTCGAGCCATAGGTAGGGGTCGTCCACTCGGGCATTCTCTCAGGGCGGTCACGCCCCTGCCGCGAGTAGTGTGAGCCATACAACACATGCACGGCGAAGGAGTCGACCATGACGGTGTTTGCCCGCCCCGGCGCCGAGGGTTCCGTGATGTCCTACGAATCCCGGTACGGCAATTTCATTGGCGGCGAGTGGGTTCCGCCGCAGAACGGCGAGTACTTCGACAACCCGTCACCGATCACCGGCGAGACGTTCTGCGAGATTCCCCGCTCCACCGAAGCCGACATCGAGGCGGCGCTGGACGCCGCGCACGCAGCTGCCCCGGCGTGGGGAAAAACCGCCCCGGCCCAGCGGGCGCTGATGCTGAACAAGATCGCCGACCGCATCGAAGAAAACCTCGAGTCGCTGGCCGTCGCCGAATCGTGGGACAACGGCAAACCGATCCGCGAGACGCTCAACGCCGACATTCCGCTGGCCGTCGACCACTTCCGCTACTTCGCCGGCGCAATCCGCGCGCAAGAGGGGTCGCTGAGCCAGATCGACGAGGACACCGTCGCCTACCACTTCCACGAGCCGCTCGGGGTCGTCGGCCAGATCATCCCCTGGAACTTCCCGATCCTGATGGCCACCTGGAAGCTGGCCCCGGCGTTGGCCGCCGGCAACGCCGTCGTGCTCAAGCCGGCCGAGCAGACCCCGGCCTCGATCCTGTACCTGATGGGCCTCATCGCCGATCTGATCCCCGCCGGAGTGGTCAACGTGGTCAACGGTTTCGGGTTCGAAGCCGGTAAACCGCTGGCCTCGAGCAACCGGATCGCCAAGATCGCGTTCACCGGAGAAACCACCACTGGGCGGCTGATCATGCAGTACGCCTCCCAGAATCTGATCCCCGTCACGTTGGAGCTGGGCGGCAAAAGCCCGAACATCTTCTTCTCCGACGTGATGGCCGCCCACGACGACTTCCAGGACAAGGCGCTGGAAGGGTTCACGATGTTCGCGCTGAACCAGGGCGAGGTCTGCACGTGCCCGTCGCGCAGCCTGATCCAAGCCGACATCTACGACGAGTTCCTGGAGCTCGCCGCGATCCGGACCAAGGCGGTACGCCAAGGCAATCCGCTGGACACCGAGACCATGATCGGCGCACAGGCCTCCAACGACCAGCTGGAGAAGATCCTGTCCTACATCGAGATTGGCAAGGACGAGGGCGCCCGCATCGTCACCGGCGGCGAGCGTGCGGAGCTCGGCGGCGAGCTGGCCGGCGGCTACTACGTACAGCCGACGATCTTCGAAGGCAACAACAAGATGCGGATCTTCCAAGAGGAGATCTTCGGTCCGGTGGTCTCGGTGACGTCGTTCTCCGACTACGACGATGCGATCGCGATCGCCAACGACACGCTCTACGGCTTGGGTGCCGGGGTGTGGAGCCGCGACGGCAACACCGCCTACCGCGCCGGGCGCGACATCAAGGCCGGCCGGGTCTGGACCAACTGCTACCACGCCTATCCGGCGCACGCGGCGTTCGGCGGCTACAAGCAGTCCGGAATCGGCCGCGAGAACCACAAGATGATGCTCGACCACTACCAGCAGACCAAGAACCTGCTGGTCAGCTACAGCAACAAGGCGCAGGGCTTCTTCTGATGAGTGATTTCGGTGCGAAAACAGGCGCTGAGCGCCGGTTAACGCACCCAAATCGCAGTGACGCGCCGCCGCGGGTGCTCATCACCGAAACCGCCGCCGACCTGCTGCACAGGCTCCGAAAACGCCACGGCCCGTTGATGTTTCACCAGTCCGGCGGCTGCTGCGACGGGTCGTCGCCGATGTGCTACCCCGACGGCGAGTTCATCGTCGGCGACCGCGATGTGCTGCTCGGCATCGTCGAGGACACGCCGGTGTGGATTTCCGGCCCGCAGTTCGACGCGTGGAAGCACACGCAGCTGATCATCGACGCGGTGCCCGGGCGCGGCGGCGGCTTCTCGATGGAAGCGCCCGAAGGCATGCGGTTTCTGTCCCGGGGCCGGACGTTCACCGCCGACGAACTCGACCAACTGCAAGCCGAACCGCCGTTGACCGGTGTCGACTACGCGAACGGCCGACGCCCCGCGAGCGGGGCGAACCCCAGGCCTGTCAAGGGGTCGCTAACCTCGGGAGCGTGATTCCGCTTCCCCGCCCTTGGCTGCTCGCCGGCGCAATGCTGACCGGTACTGCGGTGGGGGTCCTGGCGGCGATCGCGGCGACCCTGACGGTCGACGTCACCATCAGGCCGGACGTGGTGGTCGCGCTCGTCGTCGGCGTCCCGGGCACGCTCGGGCTGGTGTTGCTGGTGTCGTCGAGAGTCCGGTGGGTGACAGCGCTCGGCGCGTTCCTGCTGGCGGTCGGCCCGGGCTGGTTCGGCGTGCTCGCTGCGATTGAGGCGGTGTCCGGTGCCTGATCCAGCCGACACCGGGCCGCAGACCCAACCCAGCCCCGAAGCCCGCCCGGATCCGTGGGAGCCGTTGACCGCCCACCGCGAGCCGTTGACCGCCCACCGTGAACGGCCGGCCGACGAGCCCGCCGAACCGGCGGTTCCCGAGTTCCTGCCCATCTCCGCGCGGCCGCACGTGGTGCCCGGCCAATACCACTACCTCAAGCGGTGGACATTCGTGCTGACGCTCGTCGCGGTGTGGATTCCTGCGGCCGCGGCCGGTCTTGGCTTGTACTACTGGTGGTTTCACTCGCTGGACAAGACCTGGCCGGTGTTCGCGGTGTTGATCTTCGTGGTCGCGTGCAGCGTCGCGGCGACCCTGGCTGCGATGGTCGACGGCAGGCCGCTGGTCGCTGCCGCGGGGATCGCGACGATGTCGGCTCCGCTGGCCGCGGTGGCCGCGGCGGCCGTGCTGCACGGCATCTACTACTGCGATCGGGTTGCCCGGCCTTGCCTAGCCGGGGTGATCCCTTATTAGGGTGGCTTGGTGACTTCTCATTACGACGTCGTCGTCCTTGGCGCAGGCCCCGGCGGATACGTCGCCGCCATCCGTGCCGCCCAGCTGGGACTCAAGACCGCCATCGTCGAGCAAAAGTACTGGGGCGGGGTGTGCCTGAATGTCGGCTGCATCCCGTCGAAGTCGTTGCTGCGCAACGCCGAACTGGCCCACATCTTCACCAAGCAGGCCAAGACGTTCGGCATCAACGGCGAGGCGACGTTCGACTACGGTGCCGCGTTCGACCGCAGCCGCAAGGTCGCCGACGGTCGTGTCGCGGGCGTGCACTTCTTGATGAAGAAGAACAAGATCACCGAAATCCACGGTCGCGGCACCTTCAAAGACGCCAACACACTGGAGGTCGACCTCAACGACGGCGGTACCGAGACCGTGACGTTCGACAACGCGATCATCGCCACAGGTGCCAGCACCAAGCTGGTCCCCGGCACCGAGTTGTCAGAGAACGTCGTCACCTACGAGAAGCAGATCCTGTCGCGCGAGCTGCCGGGCTCGATCGTCATCGCCGGGGCCGGCGCGATCGGCATGGAGTTCGGCTACGTGCTCGCCAACTACGGCGTCGACGTGACCATCGTCGAGTTCCTTCCGCGCGCACTGCCCAACGAGGACGCCGAGGTGTCCAAGGAGATCGAGAAGCAGTTCAAGAAGCTCGGCGTCAAGATCATGACCGGAACCAAGGTCGAGTCGATCAAGGACGACGGGTCGACGGTCACGGTGAAGGTCAGCAAGGACGGCAACTCCGAGGAACTCAAGGCCGACCGCGTGCTGCAGGCCATCGGCTTTGCGCCCAACGTCGAGGGCTACGGTCTGGACGCCGCAGGGGTGAAGCTGTCCGACCTTAAGGCCATTGCGATCGACGAGCGGATGCGCACCAACGTCGACCACATCTACGCGATCGGCGACGTCACCGGGCTGCTGCAACTCGCGCACGTCGCCGAGGCACAGGGTGTCGTGGCAGCCGAAACCATCGCGGGCGCAGACACTTTGGAGCTCGGCGACTACCGGATGATGCCGCGGGCCACGTTCTGTCAGCCTCAAGTGGCCAGCTTCGGCCTCACCGAAGAGCAGGCGCGCGACGAGGGTTACGACGTGAAGGTCGCCAAGTTCCCGTTCACCGCGAACGGCAAGGCGCACGGGCTGGGGGAGCCTTCCGGCTTCGTGAAGTTGATCGCCGACGGGAAGTACGGCGAGCTGCTCGGCGGCCACCTGATCGGGCACGACGTCTCCGAGCTGCTGCCCGAGTTGACGCTGGCTCAGAAGTGGGACCTGACGGCCAACGAGCTCGCCCGCAACGTGCACACGCACCCGACGCTGTCCGAGGCGCTGCAGGAGTGCTTCCACGGGCTCGTCGGCCACATGATCAACTTCTGACGGCATGCCGGAGACGCTTGTCGACGGCCGCGTGTTCCTTGAAGGTCCACGCTGGCATGAGGGCGCGCTCTACGTCTCCGACATGCACGCACACGAGGTGCTGCGGATCACGACCGACGGCAGCGTCGAGGTGATCGCACGCCTCGACGGTCCGCCGTCGGGGCTCGGTTGGTTGCCTGACGGCAGCATGCTGATCGTGTCGATGGACGACCGCAAGGTGCTGCGTCGCGGTGACGACGGCTCGCTGACCGAGCACGCAGATCTGAGTGAGCTTGCCCCTCATGCGATCAACGACATGCTCGTCGACGATTGCGGCCATGCCTTCGTGTCCCAATTCGGCTGCGACATGTTCGGCGGTGAAGCGATCCAACCGGCGCCGCTGCTGCGCGTCGACCCCGACGGCAGCGTGCACAGAGCCGCCGAAGGTCTGCGCTTCGCGAACGGCATGGTTGTCACCGCGGACCGCAAGACTCTGATCGTCGCCGAAACGGCAGGGCAGCGCCTCCTGGCGTTCTCCCTGACGCCAGACGGCGCGCTGTCCAACCAGCGTGTGTGGGCGGACCTGCCGAAAAGCGATGTCCCCGATGGCATTTGCATCGACGCCGAGGACGCGGTCTGGTTCGCGAGCCCGACGTCGGACCGATTCGCGCGGGTACGGGAAGGCGGCGAGGTGACCGACGTCGTCGAAACACCCGGCCGCCGCGCCATCGCGTGCGCACTGGGAGGCGACGACGGCCGAACCCTGTTCTGCTGCACGTCGTCGACGATCCAGCCTGACGAGTCACGTGCGGCACGCAGCGCGAAGGTGGAGACCGTCACCGTCGCGGTGCCGGCCGGGTAATTGCGGTCAGTCCGCGAAGTCCAGCGGCACCTTCAGCGTGTTGAGCGTGGCGGCCAGCGCGTCGTATTGGCCTGTGAGCGTGACGAATTCGATGAGTTGACGACGGTCGAGGTGGCGCGAGAGCCACTGCCAGGTCTGCGCGGACACGTTGCGGGTTTCGAGGAGTTCGTCGACAGCGGTCAGCAGAGCCCGCTCCCGGTCGTTGAGCCCGTCGGCGTCCGGGCCCTCGAAGATGCGTTGCTGCTTGTCTGCGTCGACGCCGCGGCGCTTCGCCATCCGACGGTGGTGCTGCAGTTCGTATTCGCAGCCGCGTGTGTGGGCGACGCGCAGGATCACCAGCTCGGCATCGGTGCGGGGGAGACGCCCGGGACCGAGCAGCATTCCGGAGAACGGGAGCCAGGTCCAGAACAGCCGCTTGTGCTGCCCGAGCGTGGTGAACAGATGGGCCTGCGGAACTCCGGACGCGCGCGCCAGCACCTTGCACATCAGCCAGCCTGCAAGCCCGATTTCGCGCAGGCCGCCCGGCTCGATTCGCGGTGCGGTCATGCCGGTTTCACCAGATACGGCGAGACGGTGCTGCGGTGCTCGTCGAGATCGAGAGCGCGCCCGAGTGCGGGGAATGCGCGCTGCGGGCAGTTGTCGCGTTCGCAGACCCGGCAGCCCGCGCCGATGGGGGTGGCAACGTTGCCCGACAAGTCCAGTCCCTCCGAGTACACCAGCCGATGCGCATGGCGCAGTTCACAGCCCAGGCCGATTGCGAACGTCTTACCCGGCTGACCATAGCGCGACGCCCGGCGCTCCACGGTGCGTGCCACCCACATGTAGTTGCGTCCGTCGGGCATCTGCGCGATCTGCACCAGGATCTTGCCCGGGTTGGAAAACGTTTCGTAGACGTTCCACAGTGGGCAGGTGCCGCCGCTCGACGAAAAGTGAAAGCCCGTGGCGGACTGCCGTTTTGACATGTTGCCGGCTTTGTCGACACGGACGAACGAGAACGGTACGCCGCGCATCGACGGCCGCTGCAGAGTGGAGAGCCGGTGGCAGATGGTCTCGTAGCTCACCGAGTAGAACGCCGACAGCCGTTCGATGTCGTAGCGGAAATTCTCGGTGACGTCATGGAATTGGCGATAGGGCAGAACGGCGGCCGCCGCGAAGTAGTTGGCCAGGCCCAGCCGCAACAGGGTGCGCGATTCCTCGCTGGTGAACTTGCCCTCGTCGACCAGCCGGTCGATCAGGTCTCCGAATTCCAGGTATGCCAGCTCGGCGGCCATCTTGAACACCTGCTGACCCGTGGACAAGTGGTTGCTGATCTCTAGCGTCTTGGTCTGCGGGTCGAACCGGTGCAGCACTGTGTCGCCGAGGTCGATGCGCCTGACAATGCGCACCCCGTGCACTTCGGTGAGCCGGCGCGCGATCTCGCCTGCCAGGTCGCCGCGGTGCATCCTCATGCGGATCGTCATATCCTCAGCGGCGGTGTCGAGCTCGTGCAGGTAGTTCTGCCGTTCGTAGAAGTAGTCGCGGACCTCCTCGTGCGGCATCGTGATCGCGCCGCTGCCGCTGCTGCCGTCGCTGAAGCGGTCTTCGGTGGCGGCGGCCAGCTGGGCGGTGGTGATCCGGTAGCGCCGGTGCAGGTTCACCATCGCCCGGGCCAGGGCAGGGTGAGCGGTGACGACGTCGGCGACCTCGGCCGCATCCATGTCGATGCCGAGGTCGCGGTCCATGACCACCTCGCGAAGTTCGGCGACCAGCCTGGTGTCGTCTTGCGGCGCGAAGAATGTTGCATCGACGCCGAACACCTCGGTGATTCGCAGCAACACCGCCACGGTCAGCGGACGCACGTCGTGCTCGATCTGGTTGAGGTAACTCGGCGAGATTTCGAGCATCTGAGCCAGCGCGGCCTGGCTGTAGCCCCGTTCATGGCGCAGCTGGCGAACCCGCGACCCGACGAACGTCTTAGGCATGCCGATCAGCGTACGCGCGTGTGAAGTGGCGCTTCGCAGTCTTGGCATTTGGCCGCTGCTGCGCCGTTTGGCATGATCGGCGCCACATGAGCGCGCAGAACGGCCTAGCCAAAGTAATGATGCCGGTCCCCGACCCGCATCCCGACGTCTTCGACCGCGAATGGCCGGTGCGGGTCGCCGACATCGACGCGACCGGCCGGTTGCGGCTGGACGCCGCCGCCCGGCACATCCAGGACATCGGCCAAGATCAGCTGCGCGAGTTGGGTTTTCAGGAGACTCATCCGCTGTGGATCGTGCGGCGCACCATGGTCGATTTGATCCGGCCGATCGAATTCCAGGACATCCTGCGGCTGCGCCGGTGGTGTTCGGGCACGTCGAACCGCTGGTGTGAGATGCGGGTGCGCGTCGACGGCCGTAGGGGTGGGCTGATCGAGTCCGAGGCGTTCTGGATCAACATCAACCGCGAAACGCAGGGTCCGGCGCGCATCGCCGACGACTTCATCGAAGGCCTGCAGCGCACGACGAGCGTCGACCGCCTGCGTTGGAAGGCCTACCTGAAGCCGCTGCCGCGCGAAACCGCCGACCAGATCCGCGAGTTTCCGGTGCGATTCACCGACATCGACCTTTTCGACCACATGAACAACTCGGTGTACTGGAGCGTGGTCGAGGACTACCTTTCGGCCACGCCTGAGCTGCTGCGGGGTCCGACACGGGTGACCATCGAGCACGAGGCGCCGGTGAGTCTCGGCGACAAGCTGGAGATCGCGGCGCATGTGCATCCGCCCGGCTCCACGGACCGGTTCGGCGAAGAGCTTGCGAACAAGACTGTTACAACGCTCACATATCTGGTCGGCGACGAGGCCAAAGCCGTCGCCTCGATCTTCCCACTGTAAAGATCATCCGGCCGTGATTTTGACGGCCTGACCTGCGGCAATGACGTTACCAACGAGTAGCAACTGAAACGGTACAGCTACACCTCGGGTTCGCAGAATTCGCAAGACAAGCGTTCGGTATAGCTGAAATTCGCAACCGGAACCGCTGGACCTGCGTAGATGTGCCGTGGCATGGTTAAGTTACTGGTGAGTAAAGCCGCCGGACGGATTAGCAGGCAATGGAGTCGGCGATCTGTCGCGGCCGTCGAGCAACGTCTGAAGGAGTCACATGTCCACCGTTGGAACGCCCAGAACGGCAGAGCAGATTCAGCACGACTGGGAGACCAATCCGCGCTGGAAGGGCGTGACCCGCAACTACACCGCGCAGGACGTCGTCGCGCTGCAGGGCACCGTGGTCGAGGAGCACACCCTGGGCCGCCGCGGCGCCGAGATCCTGTGGTCGCAGCTGCACGATCTGGAGTGGGTGAACGCGCTCGGTGCGCTGACCGGCAATCAGGCGGTGCAGCAGGTGCGCGCCGGCCTGAAGGCCATCTACCTGTCGGGGTGGCAGGTTGCCGGTGACGCGAACCTGGCCGGCCAGACCTACCCGGACCAGAGCCTGTACCCGGCCAACTCGGTGCCGCAGGTGGTGCGCCGGATCAACAACGCGCTGATGCGCGCCGACCAGATCGCCAAGGTCGAGGGCGACACCTCGGTGGACAACTGGCTGGTGCCGATCGTCGCCGACGGCGAAGCCGGCTTCGGGGGTGCGCTGAACGTCTACGAGTTGCAGAGGGCGATGATCGCCGCAGGCGCTGCCGGGACTCACTGGGAGGACCAGCTGGCGTCGGAGAAGAAGTGCGGTCACCTGGGTGGCAAGGTCCTGATCCCCACCCAGCAGCACATCCGCACGCTGACCTCGGCGCGGCTGGCCGCTGACGTTGCCGACGTGCCGACCGTGGTGATCGCCCGCACCGACGCCGAGGCCGCGACGCTGATCACTTCTGACGTCGACGAGTACGACCGCCCGTTCATCACCGGCGAGCGCACCAAAGAAGGCTTCTACCGCACGCGCAACGGCATCGAGCCCTGCATTGCGCGGGCCAAGGCCTACGCCCCGTACGCCGACCTGATCTGGATGGAGACCGGCACGCCGGACCTCGAGGTGGCCAGGCAGTTCGCCGAGGCGGTCAAGGCGGAGTTCCCGGACCAGATGCTTGCGTACAACTGCTCGCCGTCGTTCAACTGGCGCAAGCACCTCGACGACTCGACGATTGCGAAGTTCCAGAAGGAGCTCGCCGCGATGGGCTTCAAGTTCCAGTTCATCACCCTGGCCGGCTTCCACGCGCTGAACTACTCGATGTTCGACCTGGCCTACGGCTACGCCCGCAACCAGATGACCGCATACGTGGAGCTGCAGGAGCGCGAGTTCGCCGCGGAGGAGCGCGGTTACACCGCCACCAAGCATCAGCGCGAGGTGGGTGCCGGCTACTTCGACCGGATCGCCACGACGGTGGACCCGAACTCGTCGACGGTCGCGCTGAAGGGGTCGACCGAAGAGGGCCAGTTCCACTGAGCCACTGAGCCGCTGAATTGACGGCATCGGGCCCCGTCCATGATGTTGGGCGGGGCCTGATGCTGTGAAGGAGACACCGTGAGCATTGAACGAGTAGGTGTGGTGGGAGCCGGTCAGATGGGCGCCGGCATCGCGGAGGTGTCGGCCCGCGCCGGCGTGGACGTGTTGGTCTTCGAGACCACCGAGGCGCTGACGACAGCGGGCCGTGCCCGCATCTTGAAGTCGCTGGAGCGCGGCGTGAGCGCCGGAAAGATCACCGAACGCGAGCGCGACGCCGCGGTGGCCCGGCTGAAGTTCACGACCAGCCTGGCCGACCTGGCCGACCGGCAGCTCGTCATCGAGGCGGTGATCGAAGACGAGACCGTCAAGAAGCAGATTTTCGCCGAACTGGATCGGGTGATCACCGACCCGGATGCGGTGTTGGCGTCGAACACGTCGAGCATTCCGATCATGAAACTGGCTGCGGCAACGCAGAATCCGAGCCGGGTGCTGGGGTTGCACTTCTTCAACCCGGTGCCGGTGCTGCCGCTGGTCGAGTTGGTCAGTGCATTGACGACGTCCGACGCCGCGCTGGAGCGGACCGAGCGATTCGCGGGCGACGTGCTGGGCAAGCAGGTGGTGCGGTGTTCGGACCGTTCCGGTTTCGTGGTCAATGCGCTGCTGGTGCCGTACCTGCTCTCGGCGATTCGCATGGTGGAGGCGGGCTTTGCGACGGTCGAAGACGTCGACAAAGCGGTGGTGGCCGGACTCTCGCACCCGATGGGTCCGCTACGGCTGTCCGACCTGGTGGGGTTGGACACGCTGAAACTGATCGCGGACAAGATGTTCGAGGAGTTCAAGGAGCCGCATTACGGTCCGCCGCCGCTGCTGCTACGGATGGTCGAGGCCGGCCAGCTCGGCAAGAAGTCCGGGCAGGGTTTCTACTCCTACTAGACTGCGGCGCCCGCCTGCAGTAGCGCACAACGCACACGCCGCACAATCTCGTCGCGCTCATACCGTAGCTGCCGCGCGCTGACCCGGATGATCGTCCAGCCTTGTGCGGCAAAGAATTCCACCTTCCGGAGCTCGATTCCGTACCCGTGCGAGTTCCGCCGGAATATCTGCGGGTATCCACCGCGAGCCTAGGACTGCGGCCGCCGAATTGCCGACGAGCACCGCCTTGCGGCCTGACCACAACCACGCGGCACGCGCGCGTAAAAAAGCGTCGAGTTCTACGCGGTTGAGGACATACACGTTGCGGAACAGTTTGGTGTAATGCTGTTGCAGCTGCCATCGGGTCACCTGGCCGGTTTCCAGGGCCTCTGACGCGACAACTAAACCGAGTAATCCCCCCATGAGCACATTCTCGTGCACCGATAACACACTTGTTGACGCCAATTCAGACGAAATCATGTCAATAAGTGTGTTCTCGGCGCCGGAGTTGGGGCGGCGCTAGGCCTGCGCTAGGCGTCCGCGAGTCGCCGCTTCTCCGCCTCGACATCGAAATCCGGTGCGGGCCAGGAGAGCTCGAAGTCCTCGAGCGCAGCGATCAACAGCTCGGTCACCGCAAGCCGGCTGTACCACTTGCGGTCGGATGGCACCACATACCATGGTGCATACTCCGTCGACGTGCGGTCCAGCATCGCCTGGTACGCCTCCTGGTAGTCGGGCCACAGCTTTCGTTCGTCGACGTCGCCTGGGTTGTACTTCCAATACTTGTCCGGTCGCGAAAGCCGTTTGGCCAGCCGCTTTTTCTGCTCGTCCAGCGACACGAACATCGCGACCTTCACCAACGTGAAGCCCTCGTCCACCAGGTCGCGTTCGAATGCGTTGATCTCGTCGTAGCGACCGCTCCACACCTCGGGCGGCACGAGGTTGTGCACGCGCACCACCAAGACGTCCTCGTAGTGTGACCGATCGAATACGCCGATCGCGCCGAATTCCGGCAACGCTTTACGAATCCGCCAAAGGTAGTGGTGCTTGCGTTCTTCTTCGGTCGGTACACCGAACGCCGTGTACCGCAGTCCCTGCGGATTGCCGGCTCCGACAACATGTTTCACGATGCCGCCCTTGCCGGCGGTGTCCATGCCCTGCAGTACCAGTACGACGGCGTGGCGGTCGCCTTCGTCGCTTCTGCTGTTGGCGTACAACATCTCCTGCAGTTCGGCGAAGCGTTTGTTGCGCTGGTCCTGGATCGCCGGCGCATCCTTCTTCTTGCCGGAGAACCCTGGAGTGGCGTGCGTGTCGATGTCGGCCACCTTGTCGCCGGCGCGAAACCTCAAGACGTTACGGGCATCCCGGTTCCAGCAGTCCGTCATGACGGCGGCAACGCGGGCGCAGGGTGGGCCTGGGCGCGGAACTTCTCCAGCGAGCCACCCACTTCGACGATGCCGCACAACGCATTCCACGACAGCATGGTCAGGTAATCGATCAGCTCGTCGGCGGTCATCCGCGGGTCCGACATCCACGAGTGGGTGGCCAGTTGCACTCCGCCGACGATCATGTATGCCCACGGCTCAGCCCCGCGGGTGTCCATGCCGGCTGCCTGCATGCGGCGGCGCAGCATCACCGCGAGCATGCGGGCAATGATCCGCTCCGAGTCCGCAATCACCTTGCTCTTACTTGCCGAACTGTTGGCCATCACGAACCGGTACGGCTCGGGTTCGGCGGCGACGGTGTCGACGTACACGCGGATGATCTCGCGGGTGAGTTCGTACCCGTCGAGATTCGACGACAGCGCCTTGGCCATGTTCGGGATCAGCGTGGTCTGCGCGAACCGCATCATTACCGCGGTGGTGAGGTCGTTCTTGTCGACGAAATAGCGGTACAACACGGTCTTGGACACCCCGATGTCGGCGGCGATCTCGTCCATGCTGACGTACCGGCCCCGGCGGCGGATGGCCTCCAACGTGCCGTCCACCAGTTCGTTGCGACGGTCCACCTTGTGCTGATGCCATCGCCGTTTGCGACCATCAACCTTCGCGGTTGTCGCCGGGAGTCGATCTACCACTGTCGCGAATGTCCGTTCGTTAGCCCACTTCGATATTACGGCCCGGCGCCGACATGCGACGCATTCCGCCGAGCACCCCGATTTGCCTGGATGATGGTGGGATGGCACACCGCCTGAGCAACTACGAGCGGCCGACGGCAGACCTCGAGGGCATGTTCGCGGTCGACGTGAGCGCGGACGCGCAGCGTCGCACCCAGCTGCGCCGGATGAAGGTGGTCGCGCTCGCCTTCCTGCTCGGCGCCACCGTGATTTTCCTTCTCTGCCGATGGGGTCAGGCCAACCATGCACCCGCTTGGGTGGGCTACGTGGGTGCGGCCGCCGAGGCAGGCATGGTCGGCGCGCTCGCGGACTGGTTCGCGGTCACCGCGCTGTTCAAGCACCCACTGGGCATCCCGATCCCGCACACCGCGATCATCAAGCGCAAGAAGGACCAGCTCGGCGAAGGGCTGGGCACCTTCGTGCGGGAGAACTTCATGTCGCCCGAGAACGTCGAGGCCAAGCTGCGGGAAGCACAGGTGGCCAGCCGGCTGGGAAAGTGGCTGTCCGATCACGACCACGCGACCCGCGTGGCCTCCGAGGCCTCCAACGTGCTGCGGGTATTGGTCGAGATGCTGCGGGACGAGGACGTTCAGCACGTCTTCGACCGGATGATCGTCAAGCGGCTCGCCGAACCGAAGTGGGGTCCGCCGGTGGGCCGGGTGCTGGGCACGCTGCTGCGGGAGAACCGGCAGGAGGCGCTGCTGCAGCTGCTGGCCGACCGCGCTTTCCACTGGTCGCTGAACGCCGGTGAAGTGATCCAGCGGGTGGTCGAACGGGACTCGCCGACGTGGTCGCCACGCTGGGTCGACCACCTGGTCGGTGACCGCATCCACCGTGAGCTGATGGACTTCACCGACAAGGTGCGCCGCAACCCGGACCACGAACTGCGCCGCTCGGCCACGCGGTTCCTTTTCGACTTCGCCGACGATCTGCAGAACGACGAAGACACCATCGCGCGGGCGGAGACGGTCAAGGAGCAAGTGATGGCCCGCGACGAGGTGACCCGCGCGGCCGAGACGGCGTGGTCGGCGCTCAAGCGCAACCTGGTGGAGTCTGTCGACGACCCGTCCAGCGCGCTGCGCACCCGCATCGCCGACTCCGTCGTGCACATCGGGGAGTCGCTGCGCGACGACGCCGACCTGCGCGACAAAGTCGACGACTGGATCATTCGCGGCGTCAAGCACCTGGTGGCCGAATACGGCGTTGAGATCACCGCGATCATTACCGAGACCATCGAGCGGTGGGACGCCGACGAAGCCAGCCGCCGCATCGAATTGCACGTGGGCCGTGACCTGCAATTCATCCGTATCAACGGCACGGTGGTCGGCTCGCTGGCAGGGCTGGTGATTTACACCGTCGGCCAGCTGCTTTTCTAAGAGACCGCTAACTGACTGCTTGCTAAAGCTAGCACTTCGCCGTAGGGTGTCGAACGTCCGTACCGATACCCGTTTGTCGAGGTGGTGATCAATGCCGACACAAGAGGTCGACGTGGGCTTGCGCGATGAGCATGAGCGCGACCTTGCTTCTTCCGACATTGCCGCCGTGGTGACGAACGCCGCTCAAGATATCGGCAGCTTCATCAGGGCCCAGCGAGAAGCGGCCCAGGTTTCGGTGCGGCAGTTGGCCGAAAAGGCCGGTGTCAGCAATCCGTACCTCAGCCAGATCGAGCGGGGATTGCGCAAACCGTCCGCCGAAGTGCTCAGCCAGATCGCCAAGGCGTTGCGGGTGTCCGCGGAAGTGCTTTACATCCGGGCCGGAATTCTCGAGCCCACCGAGCCCAGCGCGGTCCGCGACGCGATCATTCACGACACGTCGATCACTGAGCGGCAGAAGCAGGTATTGCTCGACATCTACTCCTCCTTTCGTCAACAAAGGGCGGATCAAGCCGATGAAGCTGCCGGTGAGGAGTCGTCAACTGCATAACTGTCAGGAAATTGTGCAATCCGTCCCCATACGTCTCTGAATTTGAAAGGAATTACACACATGGCCGAGAGGACCAACCCCACTGCCGAGGATCTGAAGGCTCCGCTGCTTGCCGCGGTTGGTGCCGCTGACCTCGCCCTGGAGCGGGTCAACGAGATCGTCACCGCGCTTCGTGAGCGTGCCGAAGAGGCTCGCACGGACGCGAGCACACGGGTCGAGGAGACACGCGGCAAGCTCACCAAGGCTCGCGAGGATCTGCCGCAACGGGCCGAGGAGATTCGGGGCCGGCTGAGCGGTGACGAGCTGCGCAAGGCCGCCGAGGGCTACCGCGAGCAGGCCACCGAGCTGTACCGCGACCTCGTCACCCGCGGTGAAGCCGCCCTGGAGCGGCTGCGCAACCAGCCCGGGTTCGAGGAACGCCGTGCGCGCGCCGAGCAGGCGCTCAGCGAGACCGTCGAGCTGACCCAAGAGGCGCTCGGCAACGTCGCAAGCCAGACCCGGGCGGTCGGCGAGCGGGCCGCCAAGCTGATCGGCCGCGAGCCGGCTCAGAAGGCTCAGAAGGCACCGGCCAAGAAGGCTGCCGCCAAGAAGGCCGAGCCCGCCAAGAAGACCGCTGCCAAAAAGGCACCGGCCAAGAAGGGCGCGGCCAAGAAGGTCACGCAGAAGTAGGCAAGTCGACGATCGGGACGGTATCCGCCTAGGCTTGAGCAGTGATGCTTGGCCTCGCGGGTACCGTCCTTTTCGTCGTGCAGATCGCCGTGCTGGTGATGACCGTCTATGCGTTCGTCCATGCTGCGTTGCAGCGCAGCGACGCCTACACCGCCACAGGCAAGCTGACCAAGCCGATCTGGCTTCTCATTCTCGGTGCGGCCGGTGTTCTCCTGTATCCGTTGGGGGTCATGGGTCTGGTGATCGCCGCCTGCGCCGCCGGCGTGTATCTCGTCGATGTGCGGCCGAAATTGCTTGAGATCCAAGGCAAGTCGCGCTAGCGGATGCGTGCCGCTCTGCTCGCGGCGTGTGCTGCGCTGCCGGTGACTGTCACGGTCGCTGCGCCTGCGCATGCCGACGCGCCGCCGCCACCCTACGTCGACCACACCGAATGGGTGCACTGGGCCGACCTGTCCAGCCTGCGGGTGTATCCGACTGCAGCGGGCCGCGAAGCCAGCATCGAGCTCGTCAGCCCCGACGAGGCATGGTCGGAGGTGCTCAGCCACGCCCCCGATGCGGACTTGCCCGGCATGCGCGATCAATTCGTGTGTCATTGGCAGCTAGCCGAATTCGCACAACCCGGCAAGGTCAGCTGGAATCTGGAGCCGTGGCGCCCGGTGGTCACGCCAGCCCAGATGGTCGACGCCGGCTGCAATCCCGGCAACGTCGAAGAACCGTTCTAGTGGTGTCGGCAGCCGATCTGGCCAGGCTCGTCGACCACACCCTGCTCAAACCCGAAGCGACGCAAGCCGACGTGGCGGCGACGGTCGCAGAAGCCGTGCAGCTGAGCGCTTTTGCGGTATGCGTGTCCCCGTCGATGGTGCCGGTGGCAGTTGCGGCTCGGCCGCCCGACGGGCCCGTCGTGGCGGCGGTCGCCGGGTTCCCGTCGGGCAAGCACCTCACCGAGGTCAAGGCCCGCGAGGCAGCGCTCGCGGTGCGCGCCGGTGCGGCCGAAATCGACATGGTCATCGACATCGGGGCAGCGCTGGCCGGTGACTTCGACGTGGTACGCGCCGACATCGAAGGTGTGCGCCGCGCGGTGCCGGGGGCGGTGTTGAAGGTGATCGTGGAATCGGCTGCGTTGCTCGAGTTTCGGGGCGAGCCGGCGCTGGTCGACGTGTGCCGCGTCGCCGAGGGCGCCGGAGCCGATTTCGTGAAGACCTCCACCGGATTTCACCCCAGCGGCGGCGCGTCGATCCGGGCGGTCGAGTTGATGGCACGCACCGTCAACGGACGCCTGGGCGTGAAAGCCAGCGGCGGAATCCGCACTGCCGCCGACGCGCTCGCGATGATCGACGCGGGCGCCACGCGGCTGGGTTTGTCTGGGACCCGCGGCGTGCTGGAAGGGCTATAGCTCTGCGAAGCAGGGATCCTGCTGGTCGGCCGGCAGCGACGCGTTGCGCGTCGAAAAGTGGCCTACCACAGCGGAATCCGTGACCTGCAGCGAGTCGGCTTTGATGCCGAGCGGATAGTTGTCGGCCAGCTGCTTGGTGAACCCGTCCAACGCCGGCTGCACCGATTCGCGGGGCAAGACGAATCCCAGCCCCGTGACATTGACCACCTGCAACGCGATGTTGCCGTCGACCACCTGCGGCTTGGCGGTGATGCTGCCGAAGGTGCCCTGCAATTCGATCGTGCCGTCCGACGGATTGGTCGCGACTCCGGTGACGAAGTTGCCGAAGATCGGAATCGCGTTCTGCACAGTCTGTTTGATGCCGTCGGCGGTCCACGTGATCGTCGCGTCGAGCGCGCCGATCGTGCCCCTGTTGTTGGCGCCGCCCTCCAACTCGACGTCGTCGATCGACACCTCGGCCTTCATGCCCTTGGCGCTGCGGATCTGGTTGCCGTCGGTCTTGATCAGGATGTTGTCGTAGTGGCCGGTCATGTGCTGCCACAGGAACGGCGGCATCGCGCCGAACGAGACGGTGGCGCCGTCTTGGGTCACGCACTCGGTCGCGTCGGCCACCACGCTGTCGGCGCGGTGCCGCGCGTACAACTCGCCGGCGATCAGCCCGGCGGCCACCACCGCCACCACGATGACGACGACCAGCACGATCGACAGCGGGTCCCGCCAGAAGCTGCGCCTGCCGCCCGCAGGGGTGGCGGCCGGCTTCTCGGCTTGTGGCGCCGCTCTGGGAATGTGCTGCGTGGGCGGTTCGGTCTGGCCTGCTCGGGGGATGTGCGTCGTCGGCCCATCCATCGGGCTACCCGCCTTGGGAATCTGGTGGGTGGGCTGCTCCGGCGGCGGTCCCGGCTGGCGGGGTGGCGGGAAAGGCTGGCCACCGGGACGGCTCCAGGCCTGCGGGTCACCGTGCTGCGGGCCCTGCGGATTCGTCACCCGCGCGATTCTGCCCTATCCGCCTGAGCGAACGATGAGCGGTTGCGAAGCACGGCGAGCGTGTCGCGAGCCGCGGCCACCGTGTCGAGGTCCAGGTCGGCCACCACCAATTCCGGGTCGGCACCGGCTTCGGCAACCACCTCACCGAACGGCGACGCGACCAGGCTCCCGCCCACGCCCGTCGGCGCGCCCTTGGCTGCCAGGTCGTCGCCGGGATAGGCCTGGCCGGTCGCGGCGACGAAGCTGGTGCAGTCCAGCGCGCGGGCACGCAGCAGCAACCGCCACTGGTCGAGCTTGCCCGGCCCCGCCCCCCACGACGCACATACCGCTATCACCTGGGCGCCGCGGTCGGCCAGCTCGATGTACAGCGCCGGGAACCGCACGTCGTAGCACGTGGAAAGGCCCACTCCGACGCCCGCCACGTCGACCACGACGGGCTCGCGCCCCGGTGCGACGGTCCGCGACTCGGCGAACCCGAACGCGTCGTAGAGGTGGATCTTGTCGTAGTGGGCGTCGACACCCGGGCCCGTGGCGATCAGCGTGTTGGTGACCCGTCCGTCGTGGGTCGGCACGAACATGCCCGCCACCACGACGACGCCCGCGTCGGCGGCGATCGAGCGCACCGCGCACGCCCACGGCCCGTCGAGCGGCTCGGCCACCGGGCCCAGCGGCACACCGAAGCGGCACATCGTCGCCTCCGGGAACACCACCAGCGCCGCCCCGGCGTCGGCGGCCCGGCGGACGTTCTCGGCGACCAGCGTCAGGTTGGCCGACGGGTCGGTCCCGGCGCGGATCTGGGCCAGCGCGATGCGCATGACGTCGAGCCTAGTGTCGGCACACCCACTCGGTGGTGAACCGCCTTTCGGCGTCGAACAGCTCGGTGACGTGGCGGGTCACCAGCTCTTCGAGCCGTCGGCCGACCAGCGGGATCGCCAGCTTGCACACGCTCGACAGCCGCACCTGGCAGCCGTTGCGGGTCTGGGTGAGCAGCTGCGAGCCCTGGAAGTGGCCGACGACCCGCGGGATCGACGCCCGATGAGTTCCGGTGCCTTGGTTCCGGTGTGGGTCGTACGGCTTGAACTGCTGCTCACGCATCACCACCACGTCGGCCGGCGCCACGGCACGCCCGATCGGCGGCAGGTATGCGCGCGGCAGGGTGTGGGTCAGCACGACTCGTGTTCCGGTGTGGTCGCTGGAAAAAGACGTGAGCTCGGAATCCGGGGTCACGCGGCGGTACTCCTGCAACAGAGATTCCCAGTACACGCGGCTGGTGAAGCTGCGGTAGACATCCGCGGCCGACGCGTCATAGGTGACCGTGTAGTCAAGTCGCCGGCTCATCAGCTCAGATTAGCTGGCGCTCAAGCGTTCTCGGTGATCCACACCGTGGTGAAGCGCTGCTCGGCGGCGACGAGCTCGGCGAGCTTGCCGCCGATGAACGTCTCGAGCTTCCCGCCGACCAGCGGAATGTTGACCTCGACGGTGGCGCTGAACTGCAGCCGCGAGCCCGTCTCTGTGGGCCTGAGCAGCGCCGTTCCTGTCAGCGACACCGGAGCGCCCGGCACCGCCCCGGACACTTCGGCGCGGGCCACCCCGTCGCGCACCGGCGTCCACGTCTCGTGGCGGACGATCTGGAGATTGCGCGGGTGGAATTGCGTCACCACCGCCGGCAGCCGGTCGGCGCGCAGCGTCTGGGTGGTGGCCACCGTCACGGAGCCGTCGTCGGCGACCGTCAAGGAATCCAGCGTCGCGACGTCGGCGCCCGAGTCGACCAGCCGGGCCAGCCAGTACTGCTCGTCGGAGAACGCCGCGCGCACTTGCTCGACAGTGCCGTGGTAATCGGCCGACAAGTCGAATGAACGCGGCATAGCAGGTCAGGTTACCGTTACCGGCCGTGGCCACCGCTGACTACGCCGGCGCTCGCGTGGCGGACGACGTTCCGCTCGCGCCGCTGACCACGCTGCGGGTCGGACCCGTCGCTCGGCGTGTGATCACCTGTGCCACAACGGATCAGGTGGTAGCGGCGATCCGCGCGGTCGACTCGCAAGCGGGCCGGGTGTTGGTGATGGCCGGCGGGTCGAATGTGGTGATCGCCGACGACCTCACCGATCTGACCGTGGTGCGGCTGGCCACCGGCGGAATGACCATCGACGGGCCGATCCTGCGGGCGCAAGCCGGCGCCGTCTGGGACGACGTCGTGGTTGCCTCCCTGCGGCACGGACTGGGCGGATTGGAGTGCCTGTCCGGCATCCCGGGCTCGACGGGCGCCACTCCGGTGCAGAACGTCGGCGCGTACGGCGTGGAGGTAGCCGACTGCATCACCCGGGTGCGGCTGCTGGACCGCGCCAGCGGCGACGTGCGGTGGGTCAGCCCGGCAGAGCTGGAGTTCGGCTACCGCCACAGCATGCTGAAGGGCACCGACGAGTTCGTAGTGCTGGAGGTCGAGTTCGCGCTCGACGCGACGGGTCGCAGTGCCCCGCTGCGCTATCGGGAGCTCATCACCGCGCTCGGTGCGCAGGAAGGCGACCGCATCGAACCGGGCCGCGTGCGCAACGCGGTGCTGGCCTTGCGCCGCCGCAAGGGCATGGTGCTCGACGACGCGGATCACGACACCTGGAGCGCCGGCTCGTTCTTCACCAATCCTGTTGTATCGCAACAAGATTACGAGCGCCTCACCCACCGCAGCGCGGGGCCGGTGCCGCACTTCGCGGCGCCCGACGGCGTCAAACTGGCAGCCGCATGGCTGGTGGAGCAGGCCGGCTTTCACAAGGGATACCCCGGCGCAAGTGCGCCCGCCCGGGTGTCGACCAAACATTCACTGGCGCTGACCAACCGAGGGTCGGCCACCACGGCCGACATCGTGGCGCTGGCCCGCAGAATCCGCGACGGCGTGCGCGACGCGTTCGGAATCACGTTGGTCCCGGAACCGGTGCTGGTCGGCGTGACGATTTAGCACGGGGACCAGGCCACCCGTACCCTGGGTCGACGTGACACCAGCCAACGACGCGCCGCGGCTGACTCGCCGCCGTGCCTTGACTGCGCTCGCGGTCGGGGTGGTTGCGCCTGGCGCGCTGGCGTCGTGTATCGGCAGGTCCGGCAAACCGGGCGAGACGGCGGGCCCGCCGCCGAAGCCGACCGTGACGTTACGGCCGAACGACGGCGCAGAAGACGTGCTGCCGACCGCGCAGATCGGTGCCGAGGTCAGTGACGGCTGGTTTCAGCGGGTCACGCTGACCAACTCCGAGGGCAAAGCCGTGGCCGGCGCGCTCAGCCGCGACCGCACCTCCTACACCGTGACCGAACCCCTCGGCTACGGCGCGAAGTACACCTGGGCGGGGTCGGTGGTCGGCCACGACGGCTCCGCGGTCCCGGTCAGTGGCAGCTTCACCACCGTCAAACCCACCAAGACCGTCAGCGGCCAATTCCAGCTGGCAGACGGGCAGACCGTCGGCATCGCCGCGCCGATCATCCTGCAATTCAACGCGCCGATCAGCGACAAGGCGGCCGTCGAACGCGCGCTCACGGTGACCACCGAACCCGCCACCGAGGGCAGCTGGGCCTGGCTGCCCGACGAGGCCCAAGGCTCGCGCGTGCACTGGCGCACCAAGGAGTACTACCAGCCGGGCACCACCGTGAAGGTGGACGCCAAGCTCTACGGCGTCAACTTCGGCGACGACGCCTACGGCGCAGAGGACGTCTCGCTGAACTTCACCATCGGCCGGCGCCAGGTCGTCAAGGCGCACGCGCCGTCGCATCGCATGCAGGTGGTGACCGACGCGGGCGTGATCATGGACTTCCCGTGCAGCTACGGCGAAGGAGACCAGCCGCGCAACGTCACTCGCAGCGGCACGCACGTGGTGACCGAAAAGTACGCCGACTTCTGGATGAGCAACCCGGCGGCCGGCTACAGCAATGTCCACGAGCGCTACGCCGTGCGCATCTCCAACAACGGCGAGTTCATTCACTGCAACCCGGAAAGCATTGGCGCGCAAGGCAACACCAACGTCACCAACGGGTGCATCAACCTGAACCTGGAAAACGCCATCCAGTACTTCAACAGCGCGATCTACGGCGACCCGGTCGAGGTCACCGGCACGTCGATCCAGCTGTCCTACTCCGACGGCGACATCTGGGACTGGGCGGTCGATTGGGACACCTGGCGCTCGATGTCGGCCCTCTCGTCGCAGCAGCCGCCGTCGAACATCCCCAGCAGCGCGCCGGCCACCCCGTCGGGCGCGCCGCAACCCGTCAACGGTCGCCCGGGCCGTTAGCCGTCGTCGTCGCGGCGGTAGAACCGCGACGCGGTCGCCTGATCGCGCGGCCGGATCACCACGAGGTCCAGGTTCACGTGCGACGGCCGCGACGCCACGAAGCCGATCACCTCGGCGACGTCCTCGGCCACCAGCGGGGTGATGCCCCGATACACCGCGTCGGCACGGGTTCGGTCGCCGTCGAAACGCACCAGCGAGAACTCGGTTTGCACCGCACCGGGCGCAATCTCGGTGAGCCGCACCGGTTTTCCGAGCAGCTCGCCTCGCAGCGTGCGGTGCAACGCCCCTTGGGCGTGCTTGGCCGCGGTGTATCCGGCGCCGCCGTCGTAGGTTTCCAACGCGGCCACCGACGTGACCGTGACGATCAGCCCGTCCCCGGACGCGATCAGCTTGGGTAGCAACGCCCGGGTCACCCGCAGCGTGCCGAGCACGTTGGTCTCCCACATCCAGCGCCAGTGCTCGAGGTCGGCGTCGGCCACCGGCGCCAAGCCCCTGGCCCCACCGGCGTTGTTCACCAGCACATCGACGCGATCCAGCCGCCGTGACAGCTCGTCCACCGCTGTTTGGTCCGTGACGTCCGCCACTATCGCGGTGCCCCCGATTTCGGCGGCCAGCGCCTCGATGCGGTCCGCGCGCCGAGCCACCGCCACTACGTGAAACCCTTGGCGCGCAAGGGCTTTCGCTGTTGCAGCACCGATGCCCGAGCTGGCGCCGGTGACGACGGCGACTCTCTGCGGCTGCGCAGTCATGCCCTCACTCTAGAGAGCGCCGACGCCTCGGCCTGTGCCAGTCGCAGAGCCGTGCTAAGTTTCACGACGTGTTCTTCGCCTGTAGGTGTTGTCGCCCCGGTCATCGCCGCGCCTGACCGCCGAGTCGGTGCGGCCAGGGTCCAGCCAACCGACTGACGAAGGACAACCCAGATGCGATCCACGATTCTTCTGACCCGCCACCACATCATCGCGCCGTCGCTGGGTCTGCCCGAGGCGGCAGCCGCCGCAGTGTTCGGCGCCGCACGGACCCGCGGCCCGATCGCGCGTGACGCGATCGCCCAAGTCACTTCCCTGTCGATCGCCACGGTGAACCGCCAAGTGACCGCGCTGCTGGACGCCGGGCTACTGCGGGAACGCCCCGACCTGGCCGCGTCAGGTGCGATCGGCCGGCCCCGGGTGCCCGTCGAAATCAACCACGAGCCGTACCTGACGCTGGGCCTGCACATCGGCGCGCGCACCACCAGCATCGTCGCCACCGACCTGCTGGGCCGCACGCTCGACGTCGTCGAGACCCCCACCCCGCAGACCGGTCAGGTCGCAGCGCTCACGGCGCTGGCCGCCAGCGCCCAGCGGTACCTGAGGCGCTGGCACCGGCGCCGGGCTCTCTGGGTGGGCGTCGCGATCGGCGGCGTCGTGGACGGCGCCACCGGAACCGTCGACCACCCGAGGCTCGGCTGGACGGACGCCCCGGTCGGGCCGATGTTCGCCGAGACGCTGGACCTGCCCGTGTCGGTGGCCGTGCACGTGGACGCGATGGCCGGGGCGGAACTGCTACTGGGCATGCGACGGTTCGCCGCGCGGTCGTCGACCAGCCTGTACGTCTACGCCCGCGAGACCGTCGGCTATGCCTTGGTGATCGGCGGCCGGGTGCACAGCCCGGCCAGCGGCCCGGGCAACATATCCGCGTTGCCCACCCAGTCCGACCTGCTGGGCGGTTCGGGCCGGCTGGAGTCGACGGTGAGCGACGAGGCTGTGCTGGCGGCCGGGCGCCGGTTGGGCGTGATCCCCGCCAACGCCACGATGAGCACGCTGCTGCGTGCAGCGCGGGGCGGCAACCGCCAGGCCCGTGAACTGCTCGCCGAGCGGGCCCGGGTGCTCGGTGGCGCGGTGGCGCTGCTGCGCGACATGCTCAATCCCGACGACCTCGTGGTCGGCGGCCAGGCGTTCACCGAATACCCCGAAGGCATCAGCGAGGTCGAGGCCTCCTACGTCCGGCACTCGACGCTGCCGCCGCGCGACATCAGGGTCACCGCGTTCGGCAACCGGGTGCAGGAGGCCGGCGCCGGGGTGACGTCGTTGAGCGGGCTCTACGCCGACCCGATCGGGGCGATGAGGCGCGCGTTCCGGCGCATCGGCGGTGCGCCGGCCGGTGAAGGCGTCTCGGCCTGACGCGGCCGAGACGGGTGCCGCAGGAATAGGTCCCCGACCCTTTCGGGTAGACATGGCATGTGACCGACGCCCAGGTGCTCCGCCGCGTCGCGGTGCTGTCGGTGCACACCTCGCCGCTTGCGCAGCCCGGTACCGGCGATGCGGGCGGCATGAACGTCTACATCCTGCAGTCGGCGCTCGAGATGGCGCGCCGCGGCGTCGAAGTCGAGATCTTCACCCGCGCGACGTCGTCGCAAGATCCGCCGACCGTGCCGGTGGCGCCCGGTGTGCTGGTGCGCAATGTCGTCGCCGGTCCCTTCGAGGGGTTGGACAAGCACGACCTGCCGACACAGCTGTGCGCGTTCACCGCCGGGGTGCTGCGCGCCGAGGCCACCCACGAACCCGGCTACTACGACATCGTGCACTCGCACTACTGGCTGTCCGGCCAGGTCGGCTGGCTGGCCCGCGACCGCTGGGCAGTGCCGCTGGTGCACACCGCCCACACGCTGGCCGCGGTGAAGAACGCGGCACTGGCCGACGGTGACGCTCCCGAGCCGCCAATGCGGGTGGTCGGCGAACAGCAGGTGGTCGACGAGGCCGACCGCTTGATCGTCAATACCGAAGACGAAGCGCGCCAACTCATTTCGATTCACCACGCGGACCCTGCACGCATCGACGTCGTGCACCCCGGCGTCGATCTGCAAACGTTCACGCCGGGTGACAAAGCCGCCGCGCGGGCGGCGCTGGGACTGGCCGGCGACGAGCAGGTGGTGGCGTTCGTCGGGCGCATCCAGCCGCTGAAGGCCCCCGACATCCTGCTGCGTGCGGCCGCGAAACTGACCGAGACCCATCCGCGGCTGCGGGTGCTGGTGGCCGGTGGGCCGTCCGGCTCCGGGCTGCAGGCGCCCGAGACGCTCGCGCGGCTGGCCGCCGAGCTGGGAATCAGCGCACGTGTCACGTTCCTCCCGCCGCAGCCGCGCACCGGGCTGGTGACCGTGTACCGGGCCGCGGACCTGGTCGCGGTGCCCAGCTACTCGGAGTCGTTCGGCCTGGTGGCCATCGAGGCGCAGGCGTGCGGAACGCCTGTCGTCGCGGCGGCCGTGGGCGGATTACCCGTCGCGGTCCGCGACGGAGTCAGCGGCGCGCTGGTGTCCAGCCACGACATCGACGACTGGGCCGAGACCATCGACGCGCTGCTGGCCAGAGCCCCGGCGATGAGCCGCGCTGCAGCCGCGCACGCCGCGAACTTCTCGTGGCAGCGCACCGTCGACGCGCTGCTGGACGCCTATGGCCGGGCGACCGAGGACTACCACGCCGGACGGCAAGGCGGTGCGGTTGTCCCGCTGGCGTCGCGCCGGTTGGGTCGTCGGTGGAGCATGAGGCGGGGGCTGCGCGCATGACCGACGACGTCGTCCAACAGCTCATCGAAGACGCGCTCGACGAGAGCGGGCTGCCCTACTTTCACCACGAGGGCGCCCACGGGGGACCGCCCGGAATCGTCGTCGAGCTGCCGGGGGAGCGACGGCTCAAGACCAACACGATCCTGACCGTCGGCGAACACTCGGTGCGGGTGGAGGCGTTCGTCTGCCGCAACCCCGACGAGAACCACGAAGCCGTCTACCGATTTCTGCTCAAGCGCAACCGGAAGCTCTACGGAGTCGCCTACACCCTCGACAACGTCGGCGACATCTACCTGGTCGGCCGGATGGCGCTGTCGGCGGTGACCGCCGAGGAGCTGGACCGGGTGCTGGGACAGGTGCTCGAGGCCGTCGACGAGGACTTCAACACGCTGCTGGAACTGGGTTTCTCGACCTCGATCCGCCGCGAATGGGCCTGGCGGGTGTCGCGTGGTGAATCGCTGAAGAACCTCGAGGCGTTCGCCCATCTGATCGAGCGCCCTGATTCGGCCCCGTGAGAGACTTTCCGGCATGGCAGACGTCGGCACGCTGGTGCTTCTTCGCCACGGCGAAAGCGAATGGAACGCCAAGAACCTGTTCACCGGTTGGGTGGACGTCGACCTGACCGAAAAGGGTCGCGCCGAAGCGATCCGGGGTGGCGAGCTGATCGCCGAGCACGGGCTGCTGCCCGACGTGCTGCACACGTCGCTGCTGCGCCGCGCCATCACCACCGCGCACCTGGCGCTGGATGCAGCCGACCGGCTGTGGATTCCGGTCAAGCGCAGCTGGCGGCTCAACGAGCGTCACTACGGCGCCCTGCAGGGCCTCAACAAAGCCGAGACCAAAGCCAAGTACGGCGAAGAGCAGTTCATGGCGTGGCGGCGCAGCTACGACATCCCGCCGCCGCCGATCGAGCCGGGCAGCGAGTACAGCCAGGACACCGACCCGCGCTACGTCGACATCGGCGGTGGCCCGCTCACCGAGTGCCTGGCCGACGTGGTGGCCCGGTTCCTGCCGTACTACACCGACGTGATCGTGCCGGACCTGCGGCTGGGCAAGACCGTGCTGATCGCCGCGCACGGAAACTCGCTGCGCGCGCTGGTGAAGTACCTCGACGGCATGTCCGACGACGAGGTGGTCGGCCTCAACATCCCGACCGGGATCCCGCTGCGCTACGACCTCGATGCCAGCCTGCGGCCGGTGACACCCGGCGGGCAGTACCTCGATCCGGAGGCCGCCGCCGCCGGGGCCGCTGCAGTGGCCAGCCAGGGCGCGGGCGCGAAGAGCTGACCAGCCGGGGCTCGGCGAACAGTCGGTGAACTGCAGTGGAACTCCTTCGCCGGCGGGTGTGAGATGTCCCGAAATGGCCTCACGCTGCTGGGGTGACGTTCACCGTCTGCGTACGATTCGGACGTGACTGTGGCGTCTGCGGTCCTCGTGGCCGCGGTGGCAGCCTCCGTGGCGCTGGTGATCGGCGTCGTCGTCGGCGGCGCGGTGATGCCGCGGCTCGCCGAACGCAACCGGCGTGTCGCCGCCCAGGAGGCCGGGCTGACGGTGTCGCAGATGCTGCACCGCATCGTCGCGCTGTCGCCGATCGGCGTCGCTGTCGTCGACAACCATCGCGACGTCGTGTTCTTGAACGCCCGCGCCCAGGAGCTCGGCCTGGTGCGTGACCGGCTGCTCGACGACCGGGCGTGGACGGCCGCGCGCCGCGTGCTCGCCCGCGGGGACGATGTCGACATCGACCTGTCGCCGGGGGCGTACCCGTCCGGACGATCCGGGTTGTCCGTGCGCGGCCGGGTGCGCCTGCTTGCCGAGGAAGACCGCCGGTTCGCGGTGATCTACGTGTTCGACGACTCCGAA
The DNA here is from genome assembly GCF_059812765.1 of Mycobacterium sp. NGS39. Taxonomy (NCBI): domain Bacteria; kingdom Bacillati; phylum Actinomycetota; class Actinomycetes; order Mycobacteriales; family Mycobacteriaceae; genus Mycobacterium; species Mycobacterium sp. NGS39. Next base: position 470,244 of record NZ_JCALDH010000001.1, read on the forward strand.
GTGGCGCGCATGGAAGCGACTCGTCGTGATTTCGTCGCCAACGTCAGCCACGAACTCAAGACACCGGTGGGGGCGATGGGACTGCTGGCCGAGGCGCTGCTGGAGTCGGCCGACGACCCGGACACAGTGCGCCGGTTCGGCGAAAAGTTGCACTTCGAGTCTCAGCGGCTGGCCAACATGGTCAGTGAGCTGATCGAGCTGTCGCGGCTGCAGGGCGCTGAACGGTTGCCCGAGCTCGAAGCGGTCGACGTGGATACCGTTGTCGCTGAGGCGCTTTCGCGCTCCAAGGTGGCCGCCGACAACGCCGACATCACGATCGCCACCGACGAGCCCAGCGGGTTCAAGGTGCTGGGCGACCAAGGGCTGCTGGTCACTGCGCTGGCCAACCTGGTCAGTAATGCGATCTCGTATTCGCCGCCGGGCTCGCCGGTGTCGATCAGCAGGCGCCGCCGCGGCGGCAACGTCGAAATCGCCGTCACCGACCGGGGCATCGGGATTGCCAAGGAACACCAGGAGCGGGTGTTCGAGCGGTTCTTCCGGGTGGACAAGGCCCGCTCCCGCGCGACGGGCGGCACTGGGCTGGGGCTGGCGATCGTCAAACACATTGCGGCCAACCACAACGGGACCATCCGGCTGTGGAGCCAACCCGGCACGGGGTCGACGTTCACGCTGTCGATCCCGGCCTACGAGGACACCGACGGCGGAGCCGGCCATGAAGACGCCGACGACCCGTCGGCTGGATGAGAGGAAACACCACGTCGTGACCAGTGTGCTGATCGTGGAGGACGAGGAGTCCCTCGCCGACCCGCTGGCGTTCCTGTTGCGCAAGGAGGGCTTCGAGGCGACCGTAGTTGCCGACGGGCCCACTGCGCTGGCCGAATTCGACCGCGCCGGCGCCGACATCGTGCTGCTGGATCTGATGCTGCCCGGCATGAGCGGCACCGACGTGTGCAAGCAGCTGCGAGCCAAGTCCAGTGTGCCGGTCATCATGGTGACGGCTCGCGACAGCGAGATCGACAAAGTCGTAGGGCTGGAACTCGGTGCCGACGATTACGTCACCAAACCGTATTCGGCGCGCGAGCTGATCGCCCGGATCAGGGCGGTGCTGCGCCGCGGCGCCGACACCGACGACCTGGGCGGGGCAGACGGTGTGCTGGAAGCCGGTCCGGTGCGCATGGACGTCGAACGCCACGTGGTGTCGGTGAACGGTGAGCCGATCACTCTGCCGCTCAAGGAGTTCGACCTCTTGGAGTACTTGATGCGCAACAGCGGCCGAGTGCTCACCCGCGGGCAACTGATCGATCGGGTGTGGGGAGCCGACTACGTCGGCGACACGAAGACTCTCGACGTTCACGTGAAGCGGCTGCGGTCCAAGATCGAAGCCGATCCAGCAAACCCAGTGCATCTGATCACGGTCCGCGGCCTGGGCTACAAGTTGGAGGGCTAGTCCCGGTCAGCCCGGCGCGGCCGCTTCGGCGGAGCGGATTTGGCTGTCCCGCAACCGAGTTAATGCCTGTTTGCTTTCTCAAACATCTCCGACGGCGGGCCGACGGCGCGTGGGTGGGCGCCGAGCGCCGGGCATCGGAGATTGCTGCGGCGAGCCCGCGCAGCTCTTCCATGGCCGCACGGCCGGTGACGCTGCGAAGCTGGGAGCCGGCTGCACGGCGTCGGGCCGCTTTGCTGATGGCGGGAGAATCGATCCGTCGGCGCGCCCAGATGTAATGTGATCTCGTGGCCGCGCACACGCCGACGTTGTACATCTTTCCGCATGCCGGTGGATCAGCGCACTATTACGCGCCGTTTGCAAAGGCTTTCAAATCGGATATCAAGCGCCTCGCAGTGCAATATCCGGGACGGCGCGGAACTCACGACCTGTCGTCGTTCAAAAGCGTCCAGGATCTTGCGGATCAAGTGTGCCGAATGCTTTCGCCACGGGATACGCCGGGCCGAGGTGTCGCATTTTTCGGGCACAGTATGGGTGCACTGGTGTCATTCGAGGTCGCACTGCGATTCGAAGCTGCAGGCAATCCCATCGACGCACTGTTCGTCTCTGCCTCTGCCGCGCCCGGACGAGTGGGTTTCGAGGACATCTCGGAATCCGACGAAGGATTGCTTGCTGCGGTCAGCCAGATGACCGGCGCCGATCCGGAGTTGATCGAAGACGAGGAATTCGCGGCGAAGATACTTCCGACCCTGCGCGGCCTGAAAGCGATCAGCAATTACAACTGCCCGCCCGACGCCATTGTGTCGTGCCCCATCTTCGCTTTTCTCGGCGACAGCGACGAAGTGGCCCCCTATGAGAAGGTAGCTGGCTGGGCCGAGCGCACGGCGGGCGAGTTCACTGTGCGCGCCTTCCCCGGTCACCACTTCTACCTGAACGACAATTTGCCCGAGCTCGTCGACGACATCGAGGGCAAGATCACGTCGTACGTCAGCCGGTAGCTTCTGGCACGCGCCGGCCGCCTGGAACGCGCTCGCAGAGTCGGCGTCTGCGACCGCGTGCCGGCGCGCCGATCGGTCACCCCGGTGCACGGCCGTCGAGACGGTTGCACTGGACGCCGGGGGTGGTCGGGGCCACGGCGCCTGCAATCTCCGTACTCGCTGGTAACCAGCGCCGCGCTACCAGAGCACTCGCCCTGATGTCTGCGCCCCATCGCGCGGCGCAGGCTTTGTCCGTGAGTTCTGCGCGGGATAACGGGGGAGCGGTTCGAGTTCGTCTGTATCAGTGTTTTGACGCCGCCTGACGAATGTTTGCTCTTTGAAGTTCTTCGGCACGGGAAGCGGTTCATCGGCTGCTGTTTCTGCGCGCCCCGCGCGGTCTCGGAGACGAGCCGCCAATGCCGGCGACCTAGCCGACCCTTACCGCGCCTAGCTAAGTTCAGCAAACAATCTAGGTAGCTGAATTACCGGCTCGGACGGCAGCCAATTTGTTTGCGAACCGACGGCCAGTGGCAACCGGCCGTCAAATCCGGAAAAGCGTCATTAACTGCCATACAAGCCTGTGACCGGCGCAAACATGTCGAAATAGATCGCGCGTGGCCCGAGAATTTCCCAGATTGCCGTTCCTAAGCATTGGTCGGAAAACCGTGTTAGCGTTCGCTCGTAGGGTCTTCCCTGATCGTCTGCTGGCTAACTACGTAAGGGTGATGCGATGCCGTCAATCGCTTCTTCTGTCCCTGCTGCGCTGCAGAAACAAGCCGAACTGCAGCCCGATGCGACGGCGTTCAGATTCATCGATTACGACATCGACTCCGGCGGATTCAGCGACAGCCTGACGTGGTCTCAGGCGTACCAGCGGGTGCAGGCGATCGCCGCCGAACTCGGGGCGTACGGGTCGCCGGGCGATCGCGTCGCGATCGTCGCACCGCAGGGTTTGGAGTACATCGTCGGCTTCCTCGGCGCCATCCATGGCGGCTTCGTCGCGGTGCCGCTGTCAGTTCCGCTGGGCGGCACTCATGACGAACGGATCACCGCCGCCCTGAGCGACAGTGCACCCGTCGCGGTCCTGACGACGTCCACAGTCGTCGACGATGTCGTCTCCTGCGCACAGGCCACCCCCGGTCAAATGCCGGCGATTGTCGAGATCGACGCCCTGGACCTCGATGCACCGCAGTCATCCGCGCCACGGGAGGTCTCAGGGCGCACCACGGCACTGTTGCAATACACCTCCGGCTCGACGCGGCGGCCGGCAGGTGTTGTGGTGACTCACGACAACATCGTCAAGAACCTGCAGCAGGTCTTCGCCGACTACTTCGAAGACCGCAGAGGCGAAGCATTCGCCGACACCACACTGGTGTCGTGGCTGCCCTTCTACCACGACATGGGGCTGCTGCTGGGAATCACCGCACCGGTCTGGTCGGGCGTTTCCACGGTGCTCACCAGTCCCATGGCATTTCTGCAGAAGCCGGCCCGGTGGATGCAGATGCTGGCAAGCCACCCCCATTCCTTTTCTGCCGCACCGAATTTTGCGTTCGAGCTGGCGGCGCGCCGCACATCCGACGACGACCTGGCGGGGCTGGACCTGGGAAACGTGTACTGCATCATCGCCGGCAGCGAGCGGAATCACGCTGCCACCATCAGGCGGTTCAACGGGCGATTCTGTCCTCTGGGGCTCAGTGACACCGTCGTTCGACCGTCGTACGGCCTCGCCGAGGCGACCCTGTATATCGCCTCCTCGGCGCCGCAGCGTCCGCCGAGCGCTGTCCGCTTCGACTACGAAAAGCTGTCGGCGGGCCATGCGAAGCGTTGCGACAGTGAAGCCGGCACCGAACTGGTAAGCCATGGCGGGTCGCGCGCCGTGACCTTTGCGATCGTCGATCCCGACACGGGCCACGAGAAGGCGGCAGGCGACGTCGGTGAAATCTGGGTGCATGGCCCCAACGTGGCGAGCGGATATTGGCGCAATCCGGAGTTGTCGGAGCGGACATTCGGCGGACGTCTCCTCGATCATTCTCCGGGACGGCCCGAAGGTCCGTGGCTGCGTACCGGCGATCTGGGCGTGATCTCCGAGGGAGAACTCTTCATCGTCGGCCGCATCAAAGACCTGCTGATCGTCGACGGGCGTAATCACTACCCCGACGACATCGAGGCGACCGTCCAAGAAATCAGCGGCGGCCGCGTCGCGGCGGTGTCCGTTCCCGGTGATCGGACAGAGCAGCTGGTCGTCATCGTCGAGGTCAGGAAGCCGCGCGCGCCAGAGCAGGACGAGCAGCAAAGGCTTCGCACGCTGAAACGAGATGTCACAGCAGCGATCTCACGAGTGCACAGCGTTCGGGCCACCGATGTGGTGCTCGTGCCTCCCGGCTCGATCCCCATCACCACGAGCGGCAAGATCCGGCGCTCGGCGTGCGTCGAGCGTTATCGGCTCGATCAGTTCCAGCGACTCGACGCGGTCGTATGACGGCCGGCCAACCGAATGCAGCTGTGGCGGCGGACAAGCGCTCCGACGGCGCACGCGATTGCGAACTCGCACATCGAATCTCACGAACGCGAAGGTCGACACGATGAGCGCGGCGCCGGCGGATCGCCGGGCGATCATGGCCGAAGCGTTACGCAAGATCGACGAACTTAACGCGCGTCTTGAGATCGCCGAGAAGGGCGAGACCGAGCCGATCGCGGTCGTGGGGGTGGGTTGCCGGTTGCCCGGCGGAGTCAACAATCCGGCCCAATACTGGCAGTTACTGCGCAACGGCGACAGCGGCATCGTGCGGGTGCCCGCCGACCGCTGGGACGCCGATGCGTTCTACTCGCCAGACCCGACTGTCGCAGGCACGATCTGCAGTCGCGAAGGCGGTTTTCTCACCGGTTGGCAGCCCGACGAATTCGACGCAGAGTTCTTCGGCATGTCACCGCGTGAGGCGGCAGGCATGGACCCTCAGCAGCGGTTGCTGCTCGAAGTCGCTTGGGAAGCGTTGGAAAACGCCGGCATTCCCGCGCACGCCATCCGCGGCTCGCAGACGTCCGTCTTCGTCGGATTGACCACCTACGACTACTCGCTGATCGCCGGCAGGTTGCGTCCAGAGGAACTCGACCCACACATCCCGTTCGGCAATGCGTCGAATTTCGCAGCGGGGCGGCTGTCGTATTTCCTCGGGGTGCACGGTCCGGCAGTGGTGGTGGACACCGCTTGCTCGTCGTCTCTGGTCGCGGTCCACTTGGCATGCCAGAGTCTGCGTCGGCGCGAAAGCGATCAGGCGTTCGCCGCCGGAGTCAATCTGATTCTCACACCGCAGAACAGCATCGCCTGCTCGCGGTGGGGAATGCTCGCGCCTGATGGCCGCTGCAAGACCTTCGACGCTGCGGCGGACGGATACGTGCGCAGCGAAGGCGCCGGCGTCGTCGTGCTCAAGCGGCTCAGCGATGCTCTGCGACACGGCGATCGGGTGTGGGCGGTGGTGCGCGGATCGGCGGTCAATCAGGACGGCCCGAGCAGCGGCCAGACGGTGCCCAACGGCCCCGCACAGCAGGCAGTGCTGCGCCAGGCGCTGGCCGCCTCGCGGTTACAGCCGAGCGAGATCGACTACGTCGAGGCCCACGGGACCGGAACAGCGCTCGGTGATCCGATCGAACTCGACGCTCTGAGCCAGGTTTTCGCTCAGCGCGACGGTTCGGCGCCGTTGGTGGTCGGTTCGGTCAAGACCAATCTCGGCCACCTCGAGTCGGCCGCCGGGATCGCGGGCTTCATCAAGGCGGTGCTCAGTGTGCGCCACGGGCACATCCCGCGGCACCTCAACTTCGACTCGCTGACCCCGCATGCCAGTGAGGGCGCATCGCGACTGGCGATCGCGGCCCAGCCCATGGCCTGGCCGTCGGTGCGGCGCCCCCGCCGCGCCGGGGTGTCGTCGTTCGGTGTCAGCGGTACCAATGCCCACGTGGTGGTCGAGCAAGCGCCTGACCCCACGGGCGTTGCGTTACAGGCTGATCCGGTTGTCAGCACTTTGGTGATCTCCGGAAAGTCGCCCGACCGGATCGCGTCGACGGCGGCGACGCTTGCCGAATGGATGACCGGTGACGGTATCGACGTGTCGTTGGCCGACGTCGCCCATACCGTCAACCATCACCGCACTCGCCACAAGATCTTCGCAACAGTGTGCGCGCGGGACCGCGCCCAGGCGGTCACTGGTTTGCGGGCCCTGGCTGCAGGCGAGACCGCATCCGGTGTGGTGCCGCCGCACACGGGGTCTCAGGGTGTCGGCACAGTATTCGTATTCTCCGGTCAAGGCGCGCACTGGCCCGGTATGGGCCAGCGGTTACTCGACGACGAACCTGCCTTCGCCGCCGCAATAGACGAACTGGAACCGGATTTCGTTGAGCGCGTGGGCTTCTCATTGCGCCGCGTACTCGCCGGCGGCGAACAGATAAGCGGTGACGCCCGCGTTCAGCCCGTGGTGATGGGACTGCAGTTGGCGCTGACGGCGTTGTGGCGCTTCTACGGCGTGACGCCCGATGCGGTCATCGGTCATTCGATGGGCGAAGTCACCGCGGCGGTGGTCGCCGGAGCGTTGACCCCGGCCGAGGGCCTGCGTGTCATCGCCACCCGGTCACGGCTGATGTCCCGGTTGTCAGGGCAGGGCGCTGTCGCGCTGCTGGAGTTGGACGAAGACGCCAGCGCCGCGCTGATCGCTGACTTCCCGGAGGTCAGCGTGGCGGGTTATGTGTCGCCGCGCCAAACCGTCATCGCCGGGCCTGTGGCGCCCGTCGAGGCGGTGATGGCCACAGTGACGGCACAGGGCCGCTTCGCGCGCCGGGTCAACATGGACGTGGCCTCCCACACCGCACAGATGGATCCGGTGCTACCGGAATTGCGTGCGGCCCTTGCGGATCTGACCCCTCGACCTCCCGCCGTCCCGCTGTTCTCGACAGTCATCGAAGGTGTCACCGCGCCGGTGCTCGGCGCCGATTACTGGGTGGACAACGTGCGACAGCCTGCGCGGTTGCACGCGGCCGTCGTCGCGGCCGCCCGCAATTACTCGACTTTCGTCGAGATCAGCGCGCATCCGATCCTGACGCACGCCATAGCGGAGACGCTCGAATCGGTTCCACACCGCAGCATCGGCACGTTGTGGCGTGACGGTGACGACACCGTGAACTTCCGCACCAGCCTGAACACATTGCACACATCGCAGCCGCCGAAGACGCCGCACCCACCCGAACCGCATCCCGTGTTGCCTGCCACCCCGTGGCACCATACCCGTCACTGGATATCCACTGACGACGCCACGGCGACGATGGAGTCCCGGCCCAGGCCGGGGACCGTGCTGGGCCAGCACATCGCGGTGGCGGGCAGTTCAGCTCATCTGTGGCAGGCGCGACTGGCGCCGGAAGCCCGTCCGTATCCCGGTCGGCACCGTATACATGGCACCGAAGTGGTGCCGACATCCGTTCTGGCGCAGACGCTTTCGGCCGTGGCAGCCGAGCTCGGCGTGTCTGCTGTGGCCGACCTCCGATTCGAGAACCCGATCGTCGTCGACCAGCCCCGCCTGGTCCAGGTGCTCGCGGAGGGCGGATCGGTTTCGGTGTCGTCGCGCCCCGTCGCGGAGGCAAGCGGGTATGCGTGGACACAGCATGTCAGCGCCCGACTGGCGCGCCCGCGGACCGGATCGCAGCATGTGCGCGGCAGTGCTGATCACCTAGAGCACGGTGCGAACGGTGTCGCTGTCGAATCGGGGTCTGCCCTGCAACAGCACTCGGCGATCGAAGGGCGACCATTCACATGGTCGATCGAGTCCGTGCGCTCGGCGTCGGGTGGTGTGCGCGCCGACGTCGAACTGACCGAAGCGTCGACAGCTGCACTGCTGGACGCCGCCTTTCACGTCGGACGGCTCGTCGAGGGCACCAGCCCGGCGCTGATGTTTCCCGTGGGTGCCGAAAGCATCTGGGTCGATGCCGAACTGACCGAGGCGCGGGGTCGCGTCGAAGCGTATCGGCGCGGCGGCGCCGATGAGCACGAACTCGTCGTCGACATCTCGGTGAAGGCGCCGGACGGCACCGCATGCATCGACATCCGGTCGCTGCGCTACGCCGCCGTCGACGTCGATGCGGTAGCAGCACCCCTGGTCGGCGACCCGCGCACGCTGGCTCATGCCGTCGAGTGGCGGTCGGCGCGCGAAAGCCTTCTCGCCCAACGTCACTCCGACGGTGCTCGCACAGTTGCTGTCATCGGAGAAGCCGGCGCCGCGCGCTGCTGGAACGATCGACTCGCCGCCGCGGGATACCAGCCTGCCGACATCGCTGGCGCACGGTATGTGGTCTACGTTCCCGACAGCGAGCGGAACACCGAGACCGACGCCGAGTGCGCGGTCCGGTTGTCGTCAGATGTGGCCGATCTGGTCCGGAGATTGATCGAGCGCGACGACGACCATCCGGCGTCACTGTGGATCGTCACTCGCGGTGTGCGCGAAGGCAGTTGCGGCGCAGCAGTACGTCAAAGCGGTCTGTGGGGAATCGCGGGCGTGGTAAACGCCGAGCAGCCCCAGCTCTGGGGTGGCTTGATCGACCTCGATCCCGACTCCGAACAGGACGAGCAAAGCCTGGTGACAACGTTGGCTGACCTGCTACCCAGGCCGGCCCGGTCGATCCTCGCCGTGCGCGACGATGACATCCTCATGCCCGCCCTGGCGCCGCTCTCGGGCCGTGCGGCTCGAGAACCGTTGCAGTGCCGCTCCGATGGCGCGTACCTGATCACCGGCGGCATGGGCGCTCTTGGCTTGCTGATGGCGGGTTGGCTCGCTGACCATGGCGCGCGTCGCCTGATACTGGCCGGCCGGACACCTTTGCCGCCGCGCCGGGACTGGGACGACGAACGCAACAGCGATCAGACGCGCCACAAGATCGCCGCGATCCGGGCGCTGGAGGCGCGTGGCGTCTCAGTGGAGGCCGTGGCCCTCGACATCGGCTCGCGCGACGCGCTGGCCGCTCTGCTCGCCCGACGTGACAACGACGGCGCAGCGCCGATTCGTGGCGTCATCCACGCAGCAGGTGTCACGGAAGGCCAACTGCTGACCGAGATTTCGCACGATCGCCTGCATCGCACCTTGTGGCCGAAGATCGCCGGAGCACAGGTTCTGCACGAGCAGTTCCCACCCGGCAGCCTGGACTTCCTTTTCCTCACGGCCTCGGCGGGCACGGTGTTCGGGGTTCCCGGGCAAGGGGCGTACGCGTCGGCGAACGCGTACCTCGACGGTCTGGCCCGGGCACGTCGCCGGCAAGGGTGCCGCACCGTGAGCCTGGATTGGGTGGCATGGCGGGGTCTCGGATTCGCCGCCGACGCCGCGGTGGTGATCCAGGAACTCGAACGGATGGGTTCACGTCCGCTCGATCCCGCCGAAGCGTTCGCGGCCTGGGACCATGCGAACCGTTACGACATCGCACAAGTGGTGATGGCTCCGCTGCCGTCCGACGCGCCGGCGAGTTCTGCAGCAGCCCAGGCTCAGTCAGCGGTACGGCCGGATTGGGCACAGATGTCTGCCGACGAAGTCCTCAGCAAGCTCGACGAAGGACTGCGGACCATTCTGCGTCGCGAGCTGCAACTGCCCGAAGCCGAACTGGACGCAGACCGGCCGTTCGCGGAGATGGGGCTGAACTCGGTAATGGCGATGTCCATCCGACGGCAAGCGGAGCAACTCGTCGGCCTCGAACTGTCGGTGACGATGCTGTGGAACCACCCCACGGTCACGTCACTGGCGGCATATCTGGCGACAAAGCTTCTGCCACAGCAGGATTCGCCGGACGAGTTCGATGCCTTGACCGATTCCGCCAGCAACGTCTTGGAGGAGTTGTTCGACATCGTCGAATCCGCTCCGGTCGGCAGAGAAAGTGGCTTTTAGATGGGCGTACTTCCCGACGAGGCCAGGCTTCGGGACTGGCTGGTCGACTACCTGATCACCAACATCGGGTGCTCTCCGGACGACATCGATCTCGATGCCTCGTTCAACGACCTCGGCGTGGGATCGCGGGATTCGGTGGTGCTCTCCGGCGAATTGTCCGAGCTGATCGGTCAACCCGTCTCGCCGCTCGAGTTCTGGCAGCACCCGACGATCAACGAGCTGTCGCGGTTCTTGACCGGCGCCGAACCGGAGTCACCGGTCGAGGCCGTGAGCGTCGACCGCGGGTCGACCGACGAGCCGATTGCCGTCGTCGGTGTCGGATGCCGTTTTCCGGGCCAGATCAGTGGCCCGGAGTCGTTGTGGCAGTTCCTCTCCGACGGCCGATCCGCGGTGTCGGAAGTACCCCCGGATCGGTGGGCCTGGTTTGACGACGGCACACCGGAGATCGCCGCGGTTCTATCCGGCACCACCCGGTGGGGCGCATTTCTGAGCGACATCGACCGCTTCGACGCGGAGTTCTTCGACATCATGCCGCGCGAAGCGGCGAAGATGGATCCACAGCAGCGCCTTCTGCTGGAAGTCGCTTGGGAGGCTCTGGAACACGCGGGAATTCCGCCGAGTTCGTTGAGGCATACGCAAACCGGCGTGTTCGTCGGTGCCTGCCTGGGCGAGTACGGGTACCTGGCGTCCAGCGATCTGCCAAGTGTGGACGCGTGGAGCAACACCGGTGGGGCGTTGAGCATCATCGCGAATCGGCTTTCCTACTACCTGGATCTGCGCGGCCCGTCGCTCGCATTGGATACGGCGTGCTCGTCGTCGCTGGTGGCAGTGCACCTGGCTTGTCAGAGTCTGCGCACCGGCGACGCGAATCTCGCGCTCGCCGCCGGCGTGAATCTGCTGCTGCTGCCTGCTGTCTTCCGCGGATTCGACCAGGCGGGCGCATTGTCGTCGACCGGGGCATGCCATGCCTTCGACGCCAGCGCGGACGGGTTCGTGCGCGGCGAGGGCTGCGGTGTCGCGGTGCTCAAACGCCTTTCCGATGCGCTGCGTGACGGAGACCGGATCCTGGCGGTCGTCCGTGGTTCAGCCGTCAACCAGGACGGGCGATCGAACGGGCTGATGGCCCCCAACCCGTCGGCGCAGATGGCGGTGCTGCGCGCGGCGTACACGAACGCCGGCGTGGCGCCCCACGAAGTCGACTACGTCGAAACCCACGGAACCGGAACGCTGCTCGGCGACCCGATCGAGGCGCGCACCCTCGGCACAGTGCTCGGCCGTGGGCGTGCGGCACAGTCGCCGTTGTTGATCGGTGCGATCAAGTCGAATCTCGGCCATCTGGAAGCTGCGGCCGGTATCGCCGGCTTCATCAAGGCCGTACTGGCGGTGCACCGCGCAGATATCCCGGGCAATCTCCATTTCACGACGCCCAACCCGCACATTCCGTTCGATCAGTTGCGGCTCGAAGTCGTTGTACGACAGCAGAAGTGGCCGGATACGCAGCGGCCACGCCGGGCCGGTGTGTCATCCTTCGGGTTCGGCGGCACCAATGCGCATGTCGTGATCGAACAGGCCCCCGAACCCATTCCCGCTGAGCGGACGCCGGAGCCACCGGTAGCCACGCTGGTCGTCTCGGGCAAGTCGACGGAACGCATCGCGTCGACGGCCGCGGCACTTGCCGAGTGGATGGTTGGCGCCGGTGAGGACGTGCGGCTGTCGGATGTGGCCCACACGCTCAATCACCACCGGGAGCGCCATGGCCGGTTCGCAACCGTGTGTGCACGCGATCGTGCCGACGCGGTAAAAGCCTTGCAAGCGTTGGCGGCCGGCCAATCGGTCGACGGTGTGGTGGGGCCGCACGAGGGGAAGTGCCGCGCCGGCACGGTGTTCGTCTATTCGGGTCAGGGCTCGCAATGGGCGGGCATGGGCCGGCAATTGCTCGCCGACGAGCCGACGTTCGCCGCGGCGATCGCCGCACTCGAGCCGGTGTTCGTCGAGCACGTCGGATTCTCGCTGCAACAGGTGATCGCGGGCGGCGAACCGGTCAGCGGTGACGCGCGAGTCCAGCCGGCGCTCATGGGATTGCAACTCGCGCTGACCGACCTCTGGCGGTCATACGGGATCTATCCGGACGCGGTGATCGGCCACTCGATGGGAGAGGTCACCGCGGCCGTGGTGGCCGGAGCGCTCACCGTGCCCGAGGGATTCCGGGTGATCGCCAACCGATCCCGCGCGATGTCGGCCCTGGCCGGGCAGGGCGCCGTGGCGTTGCTGACGGTCGACGCCGAACGCGCCGAAGCGGCGATCGCAGAGCATCCCGGGGTGAGCGTCGCCGGCTACATCGCGCCCGCGCAGACGGTGATCGCCGGACCGGTGGCACCGGTCGACGAGGTGATCGCCAAGCTCAGCGCGGACAACAAGTTCGCCCGGCGAGTCAACATGGAAGTCGCCTCGCATACCGCGTTGATGGAACCGATTCTGCCGCAACTGCGTTCGGCACTGGCCGATCTGCGCCCCGGAGCCGTCACGATTCCGTTCTTCTCCACCGTCACCGAAGGCACCACGAGCCCACTGCTCGATGCCGAGTACTGGATCGTCAATGTGCGCCAGCCGGCGCGGTTCATGCAGGCAGTCTCGGCGGCAGCCCAAGATCACGGCACGTTCGTCGAGATCAGCGCTCATCCCATCCTCACCCACGCCGTCAGCGACACACTCGAGTCGGCGGCCCACCACCACAGCGTGGGCACACTGTGGCGCGACGGTGACGACACGATCAGCTTCCACACGAACCTCAACCGCGTTCACGTGAGTCAACCGCCGCAGACCCCGCATCCGCCGGAACCGCACCCGGTGCTGCCTTCCACACCCTGGCACCACACCCGACACTGGATCACCGCGTCGAACGGCGCTGGACCACGCCTCCGGCAAGCAGATGCGAGTGCGCCGATCGGTGGGGTGGTCCCCGCGCAGTGGTATTGCGAATTGGCCTGGCCTGAAAAGCAATTGCCTGATGTGCGGGCCGACGCTGACAGTTGGTGGCTGGTCATCGGAGAACCCGCACTGGCCCAAGAGATCGGCCGCGTCCTCGACGACCACTCGGCGGTGTCGGTGCTGCCGACCTCCGTGCTGAGCGACGATCGCGGCGCGGCAGAACTGGTCAACGCTCTGGCCGGAGTCACCAATGTGCTCTACGCGCCGGAGCCAGTGTCTGAATGTTTCGACGGCGCACCGGCGTATCTGCTTTTCGACGCGGCGCGACGGCTGACCGCAGCGATGGCCGCAATGGCCTTGCCGCCGCGGCTCATCGTGCTCACGCGTAATGCCCAGCCCGTCGACGACGGCGATCGTGCCGACCCAGGCCACGCCACCTTGTGGGGCCTTGGCCGCACCTTGGCGCTGGAACATCCCGAACTGTGGGGCGGAATCGTCGACGTCGACACGTCGGTGCCGGCCGTGTTGGCTGCGCGGTACCTGGTGGACGAGGCGCACGGCCGCGACGGCGAGGACCAAGTCGTCTATCGGGCCGGTGTGCGCCGCGTCCCCCGCCTGCGTCGCGGCTACCCGTCCTCGACCGCACCGGTCGAGCTCGAAAGCGGCCGTTGCCACTTGGTCGTCGGCGCCACCGGCAATGTCGGGCCGTACCTGATCGAGCAGCTCGCTGACATGGGTGCCACGAATATCGTTGCCGTGTCCCGCAATCCGGGCTCGAGCATCGATGCCTTGGCGGCCAGCCTGTCGGCGAGCGGAACAACGTTGACCACCGTGGCCGCCGACGCGGCTGACGAAGCAGCGATGACCGCGCTGTTCGACCGCTTCGGCAGGGATCTTCCGCCGCTGGCCGGCATCTATCTCGCCGCGTTCGCCGGCGGGCCGGTCACCCTGCGCGAGATGACTGATGACGACGTCGCGGCGATGTTCCGGCCGAAGCTCGACGTGACGGCGCTGCTGCACAAGCTGTCCTTGCCGCACCCGATCCGCCAGTTCGTGATGTTCTCGTCGATCTCTGGGGTCACCGGTTCGCGGTGGCTGGCCCACTACGCCGCGACGACGACGTTCCTGGACACGTTCGCATTCGCACGCCGAGCGGCCGGGCTGCCGGCAACCGCCGTCAACTGGGGGCTCTGGAAGTCGTTGACTGACAGGCAAAGCGACGAAGAGCGTCAGGTGACCCTCGACTCGGGTTTGGAACCCATGCCCGACGAGATCGCTATCCGGGCTTTGCCGTGGGTGATCGGCAGCGACGCCCGCGCCCGCGCCACTGTCGTTGCGGCGGACTGGGGCCGACTGGCCGCCGCTTACCGCACCCGGGCAGCACTACACATCGTGGACGAGCTGCTGGCCGCCGACGCCGATGCCGACGGCGACAGTTCAGCTACCCAAGCCACCGAGTTCCGCACCGCGCTGCGCGACTGCGAACCGGCGCGGCGCCGGGAGCTTCTGGTGGAGCATGTGACCGCCCACGTGGCGGCCGCGATGGGACTGGACTCGCCGGCGTCATTGGATCCGTTCGAGGGCTTCTTCCAGTCGGGGATGGATTCGTTGATGAGCGTGACGCTCAAGCGTTCCCTCGCCGACAGTCTCGGGGTCGTGTTGCCGGCTTCGGTGGTATTCGACTACCCGACCGTCGACGCACTGGCCGGCTATCTGGCCACGGTCTTGCCCGAGCTGATCGAGGTATCCGAACACGACAGCGCCGACGAATACGACGATCTGACCGACGACGAACTGCTGCAACAACTTTCGGAAAGGCTCGGATGAGCGCGATGGCCGCACCGCCGGATCGCCGGTCGATCGTCGCCGAAGCGCTTCGCAAGATCGACGATCTGACCGCACGCCTGGAGATCGCCGAGAAAGGTGACACCGAACCCATCGCCGTGGTGGGCATGGGTTGCCGGTTCCCGGGCGGGGTGAACAATCCGGCCGAGTACTGGCGGCTGCTGCACGCCGGCAGGAGCGGCATCGTGCGGGTGCCGCCGGATCGCTGGGACGCCGACGCGTTCTTCAGCGAAGACCACACCGTGCCGGGCACCATCTGCAATCGCGAGGGCGGCTTTCTCACGTCGTGGCAGCCCGATCAGTTCGACGCCGAATTCTTCGGCATGTCGCCGCGCGAGGCGGCCGGCATGGACCCGCAGCACCGGCTGCTGCTCGAAGTGGCTTGGGAGGCACTGGAAAACGCCGGTATCACCGCAACCGCGATCCGGGGCAGCCAGACCGCAGTGTTCGTCGGTGCAACCACCAGCGACTACTACTACCTGCACTCGGCCGGAGCCCGTCCGCAAGACGTCGACCCGTACGTGTCGTTCGGGAATGCGGCGAACTTCGCCGCGGGGCGGCTGGCGTATCTGCTCGGCGTGCACGGCCCGGCGGTGTTCCTCGACACGGCGTGCTCGTCGTCGCTGGTCGCGATCCACTTGGCGTGTCAGAGTCTTCGGCGACGGGAAAGCGATCAGGCGCTGGCGGCCGGCGTCAACCTGATCCTGGGCCCCCAGAACAGCATCGCGTGCTCTCGGTGGGGAATGCTCGCACCCGACGGCCGCTGCAAGACCTTCGACGCCGACGCGAACGGCTATGTGCGTAGCGAGGGTTGCGGTGTGGTGGTGCTCAAGAGGCTCAGCGATGCAGTGCGCGACCACGACAGGGTGCTGGCGCTGGTGCGCGGGTCCGCGGTCAATCAGGACGGTCCGAGCAGCGGGCAGACGGTGCCCAGCGGACCGGCGCAGCAGGCGCTGATGCGTTCGGCGTTGGCGGCGTCGCGGCTACAGCCCAGCGACATCGACTATGTCGAGGCGCACGGCACAGGCACGGCGCTGGGTGACCCGATCGAACTCGACGCGCTCAGCCAGGTGTTCGGCGAGCGCGATGGGGCCGCACCGTTGGTGCTCGGTTCGGTCAAGACGAACTTCGGTCACCTGGAGTCAGCGGCGGGCGTTGCCGGATTCATCAAGACGGTGCTCAGCATCCAGCACGGGTATGTGCCCAAGCACCTGAACTTTGCGCGGTTGACTCCGCACGCCGGCCCGGGGGCGTCGCGGTTCACGATCGCTGCCGAAGGTATGCCATGGCCGTCATCCGGGCGGCGCCGCAGGGCCGGGGTGTCGTCGTTCGGGGTCAGCGGCACCAACGCACATGTGGTGGTGGAACAGGCGCCTGATCCGGAACCCGCTGTGCCGCAGCCTGACCCGCCTGTCAGCACATTGGTGGTGTCGGGCAAGACACCGGCGCGCATCGCATCGACCGCGGCGATGCTGGCCGACTGGCTGGCCGGGGAGGGTGCCGGTGTGCGCTTGGCCGACGTGGCGCACACCGTGACTCAGCACCGGACGCGGCACAAGCACTTCGCTGCTGTCAGCGCGCGCGACCGAAGCCAGGCGGTGGCCGGCCTGCGGGCGCTGGCCGCCGGCGAATCGGCGCCGGGTGTCGTGGAGCCATCCGAACTGC